>JAEDIL010000142.1 GCA_016292455.1 Clostridiaceae bacterium | reverse complement strand
GAAAAATCTGACGGCGTAATCTGTACATCAGATTTAATCAGAGCTTCCTTAGTTTCTCCTTTGTAAATTATAGCTTTTTTTCTGCGCTTGATTCGCAAGTCTGCTTTTATCTGAGCTCCTGCGCAGTGCGGATATTTATATATTCCGCTCTTTTTTTGGAATAAACTATTTTCTGGCTGCTGTAAAGTCCGAAGTAGCCGGAAAGTGCAAAGCTTATTGCGCAGGAAGCTGCAAAAAAGATTATTCCCTGCGCGCCGAAAAGCTCAATGCTCAGAAAGATTGAAGCCAGCGGACAATTAACTGCGCCGCAGAAAAGCGAAACAAGACCGAGAGCGGCTGAAAAACCGGGATCAAGCCCCAGAAGTGAGCCGAAAACACAGCCGAAGGTTGAGCCGATGAAAAAGGTCGGAACAATTTCGCCGCCCTTGAAGCCAAAGCCGATTGTTACAGCAGTAAAAACCATTTTGAGCAAAAACGCAAAAGGCTGAGCCTGACCGTTTACGGCGTTTTCAATAATATTCATGCCTGCGCCGTTGTAGTCCCTGCCGAAAACAATTGTCAGAATAATTATCACCGTACCGCCGGCAAAAGCGCGGAAAAAAGTATTTTTGAAAAGCTTCGCCGCGCCCTTGTGGGAAAAGTGCATCAGAAGACAGAAAACAATGCTCAGAATTGCGCAGGCAGCGGAAAGCACCGCTGTCCGCCAGAACGAGCCAAGGCTCATCTGAGGCACTGCGGAAAGCTCAAACCGCACGGGAGAAACGTGGCATAGCTTCGCAATCCAATAGGCAGCAAGGGAGGAGGTCAGGCAGGGAATCAGACCGGAGTAATATACAACGCCGACGGAAATAACTTCAAGGGCAAAAAGTGTTGCGGTCAGCGGTGTTCCGAAAAGGGCGGCAAAAACCGCACTCATTCCGCAAAGCGTTATGAGGTGCATGTCCTTTTCATCAAATCTGAGAACTCTGCCCACCTGGGCTCCGATGCTTCCGCCAAGCTGCAAAGCCGCGCCTTCGCGCCCTGCCGAGCCGCCGAAAAGGTGAGTTATCACCGTTGAAACAAAAATAAGCGGTGCAAGGAGAAACGGCACGCTTTTTTCGGTGCGTATTGATTCAATAACGTTGTCCGTTCCGAGCTTTTCCATTTTGAAAAGCTTATACAGCCCTGCAATTGCAAGTCCGCCGGCGGGCAGAAGAAAAACTATCCATTCGTTTGATATGCGCAGCTCGGTAGCTTTTTCAACGCTGACGTGGAAAGCAACGCCGACGGCTCCGCCAACTGCGCCCACAACACAGGCGACAGCAATCCATTTTAAAATTGCCAGAACATACGATAATGCGGTTTTCGCGTTCCGTTTTACTGTTTCCAAGAAAATTCCTTCTTTTTTTGATGTTATGCTCAATATAATATCACTGTTTTTTCTGTTGTGCAACGGGTTGAAAATGTTTTCGGGTTTCTGATGTGCTTTCCGGACAGCAAATCAAGGTCTTTTTCACCGATTGCTCAGCCGGAGTTTCTCCAATCTGTTCAAAACCCTGACAAATTATTCAGCAGATTTAGCTAAAAAAGAGATTTCAAAGAAAATTTTGTCTTTTACTGTTTTTGCTCTTGCAAAAACGCCGGAAAAAAAGTATAATGCAATGGAATGTGAGTAGTATGGAGAACGAGGAGCATTTTCGGCGGACATTTCCGTCTACTACTTAATGTTTTATTTATTATACGAAAGGGACGATTACAATGCTCAACAATGCACCCACCAAGAACCCCACCGTTCTTGCATGGCTTGAAGACAAGCTTAAACTTGTCAATCCCGATAAGGTAGTCTGGATTGACGGAAGTGAGGAACAGATTGAAGCGCTCCGCGCAGAAGCCTGCTCAACCGGAGAAATGATTAAGCTCAATCAGGAACTTCTTCCCGATTGCTATCTTCACAGAACTGCTGTCAACGACGTTGCCCGCGTTGAAGGCAGAACCTTCATCTGCTCAACCACCAAGGAAGAAGCAGGTCCCACCAATAACTGGATGGATCCCACCGAAGCTTATGAAATGCTTTACGAAATCGCAAAGGACAGCTATAAGGGCAGAACTGCTTACATCATTCCCTATTCAATGGGTCCCGTCGGCTCAAAATTCTCAAAGGCAGGAATCGAGCTTACCGATTCAATCTATGTTGTTCTCAATATGTGCATCATGACAAGAGTCGGCTTCAACGTTCTTGACGCTCTCGGAGACAGCGACGACTGGGTACGCGGACTTCATTGCCGCTGCGACATCGACGCAGAAAAGAGATATATCTGCCAGTTCCCGCAGGACAACACAATCATTTCTGTCAACTCCGGTTACGGCGGAAACGTTCTTCTCGGCAAAAAGTGCTTCGCTCTCAGAATTGCTTCCAACCAGGGACGCAAAGAGGGCTGGCAGGCTGAGCACATGCTCATCCTCGGAATCGAAAATCCGCAGCACGAAGTCAAGTACATCTGCGCTGCTTTCCCCTCAGCCTGCGGAAAGACCAACCTTGCAATGCTTATTCCGCCCGAAGTATATAAGTCAAAGGGCTATAAGGTATGGTGCGTAGGCGACGATATTTCATGGATCCGCAAGGGCGCTGACGGAAGACTTTACGCAATCAATCC
>JAEDIL010000141.1 GCA_016292455.1 Clostridiaceae bacterium | reverse complement strand
TTAAAAAAGAAAAATGCAACCATACAATTTTGTATTTCAGCATTTTTCTTTTTGTTCTGCGCTAAATGTGACAGCCCCTTTGTGGTACAAAAACCCATAGTGCATTTATTATAGCACAGACAGCCGGATTTTTCATCACTTTTTTTAAAAAAGATTTATTACAAAAAAACGTCATACCTTTCTGCCCGGATTCATATACTTAACCGGATATCTGACCGTAAAGGAGTGAACGCCGTGAAGCTGATTATTAACGGCGCAAACGGCAGAATGGGCAAGATACTTGCCGAGTACATTATGAAAGAAAATGAACACACCGTTGTCGGCTTTATTGACCCGACGTTGGAAACAAAAAAAGAAGCCGCGCACTATTCAAGAATTTTTGAGTGTTCCCGAAAAGCAGACGCAATAATAGATTTTTCAAGCCATTTTGCCGTACCGGTGCTTTGCTCATACGCCGTCAAAACAAAAACGCCGCTTGTTATTGCAACAACCGGCCACACCGAAAAGGAAAGAAGCATCATTCTTTCTGCGGCAAAAAGAATACCCGTTTTCTATTCTCCCAATATGTCACCCGGAGTTTCACTCACGCTCTGCATTGCAAAAATTGCGGCAAAAGCCTTTCCCGAAGCGGAAATTGAAATTGTTGAAAAGCACCACAGCCAAAAGACCGACGTTCCGAGCGGAACTGCTCTTTTTCTTGCCGAAGGACTGCGCTCTGTCCGTCAGGAGCTTTTCATATCAACCGGCAGAAGAAACGGCGGAATCCGGAACCGCAATGAGCTTTGTATTCATTCGCTGAGGCTGGGCAGCTCTGTCGGCTCGCATGAAATTGTTTTTGCAATGCCCGGACAGACAGTCACAATCCGCCACGAAGCACACGACCGACTGCTTTTTGTCCGCGGTGCGCTTGCCGCTGCCGAATACATTACAGATAAGGAATGCGGAATATTCTGTCCGGAAAACATGATTGAAAAATAACAGTGAACAAAACTTAAAATCAACAAAGAAAAAAGCTATAATCCGCTTTCTGAGAGAAATCTCTCGAAAAGCGGATCATAGCTTTATTTATTCATTCTTTGTTTTGCGAGCAAAGCCTTTGAAAAGCGGAGAATCAAAGATTGTTCTTAGCTTTCATCTTTGCATAAACCTTTGAGGGGAGACCGTAAAGATTTATGAAGCCGGTTGCGTCAGTCTGGTCATAAACCTCGTCCTCATCAAAGGTTGCAATTTCACCGTCATAAAGAGAATACGGCGAGGTCACGCCTGCGTTTATCATGTTGCCCTTGTAAAGTTTAAGGGTAACGTCTCCGGTAACGGTCTCCTGTGTGGTTTTGACAAAGCTGAGGATTGCCTTGGTCAGCGGAGAGAACCACTGTGCGTTATAAAGTATTTCGCCGAGCTTCTGAGCAACAAGAGCCTTATAGTGCATTGTTTCCTTGTCAAGGCAGAGGGTTTCAAGAACCTCATGCGCCTTGTAAAGAATTGTTCCGCCCGGAGTCTCGTATACGCCGCGGCACTTCATGCCGACAAGACGGTTTTCAACAATATCAAGAAGACCGATACCGTTCTTTCCGCCGAGCTCGTTGAGCTTGAGAACAACGCCGATTGCGTCAAGCTCTTCGCCGTCAACAGCGGTTGGAACGCCTTTTTCAAAATGAATGGTCACATAAGTGGGCTCATCGGGCGCCTGCTCGGGAGAAACGCCCATTTCAAGAAAGCCTTCCTTGTTATAGAGCGGCTCGTTTGCCGGGTCTTCAAGGTCAAGTCCCTCGTGGGAAAGGTGCCAGATATTCTTATCCTTTGAATAGTTTGTTTCGCGGTTGATTTTAAGCGGAACGTTGTGAGCTTCCGCGTAGTCAATTTCCTCTTCCCTTGACTTGATGTCCCATTCACGCCAGGGTGCAATGATTGTCATTTCGGGAGCGAGCGACTTGATTGCAAGCTCAAACCGAACCTGGTCGTTGCCCTTTCCGGTGCAGCCGTGGCAGATTGCATCGGCGCCCTCAGCCTTGGCAATTTCAACGAGCCTTTTTGCAATGAACGGACGGGCAAAAGCCGTTCCGAGGAGGTACTCCTCATATTTTGCGCCTGCCTGAACACAGGGGAAAACACACTCTTCGAGCATTTCCTTGGTCACGTCTTCAACATAAAGCTTTGAAGCGCCGGTTTTGATTGCCTTTTCTTCAAGTCCTTCAAGCTCGTCTGCCTGACCTACATTGCCTGAAACAGCGATTATTTCGGGGTCATTGTAGTTTTCTTTGAGCCACGGAATGATTATTGACGTGTCAAGTCCGCCGGAATAGGCAAGGACGATTTTTTTGATATTTTCCTTTTTCATTTTGCTTACCTCCGTACGCGGTTTTGAAAGCCGCAAAAAATATTCATTCAACGCCGATAATATACTATGTTTTGCATAAAAATGCAAGCCTTTTTGCATATTTTTATCAAATTTATGCATATTAACCACTAACCGGCCAATGTTTCCGTGTGATTTATAAACTTTGAACAATGGCAAAAACTCCCGCTGAAAAAAACCGGGATAATTTGTTTTGCTTTAGTTTTGTTTAAGGTTGCGCCCATATACTGTGCTTGTGCGATGGGGATCGCAGCGTGTTTTTTCCGATTTTTCACCTGCCC
>JAEDIL010000054.1 GCA_016292455.1 Clostridiaceae bacterium | reverse complement strand
AAAGAAGTGTGTTTACGAATGGGATTTTTGTATGATTTGTATAAATGGTGCTAAAGAGTTTTGTTACTGCACAAAACAATACGGTTACAGACTATACGTCCTATCAAACGCTTCATTAGACTTTTATAGATATTTCCCTATACAATATGATTTAAATTTATTTGATGGAATTGTTTTATCATCGGAAGCACACATATTAAAACCGAACTCGGAAATTTACAAATTGCTTCTTACCAAATATGATTTAAAACCAGAAGAATGTATTTTTGTTGATGACAGAAAAGAAAATGTCCTGGCTGCGGAAGAATTAGGCATGACGGGTTGGGTTTTTGAAAACAATTATGGCGAACTCAAAAAATTCCTTAAATTACATGCATAATGAGCATCTCGCATTTTCCAATAGTTTGCTATTTCAGAAGTGGTGAGTCTAACTAACTCTTTGTTGTTTCGCCAATCAAATGTTAAACAACACACATAAATAACTCACATCGATATGAATGCGAACTATAAACAAACTGATTGTTAATAAATTGTAAACGAGCGTTTTCGGAGAGTTTCGCTATCACTAAAATTTAAAACCCCAAAACACCCGCAACCCCGGTAAAACAGGGCTTTTCACCACCTTTCCTGTCGAAAATTCTGTAAGATTTTATGGCGACAACCACTTAATTTATGGTTCTATTTTAACATCTACGGGTGCCATCGCCGCGCCCATGTTGTTTGCGTCCGTGATTCCGAGGTCGCAGATTGTTCCGAGGTGCAGCTTTTCAATTCTGGGAAGATTTTTGTTGCGGCTTTCACCGAGAAGCGCCGCGCCTGCACCCGTAACAGTCCACTGCGATGTTGGGGTGCGCTGTCCGCCGTATTCAAGCGGAAACCGGAACTGCCTTTCTGCTGAGCAGAAATGGGAGCAGGTTGCGGCAATGCATTGCCGGAAGCCGCCCGTTTCAATTGCAAGCGACGCCGCGCAGAGCGAGAGCGCCATTGTTGAGCATGCGCCGTAAAGACCGCAGACCGGAATTGAAAAGCCTCTCAGGGAAAACGAAGAGCCGATGCATTGGTCAAGCAGGTCGCCGGAAAAGACCGCGTCAACCTCGCTGTTTTCTGTGTTTCCGTTTGCAAGGGCTTTTTTGACAGCCATGCTCAGAAGCTCGCTTTCCGCCTTTTCCCATGAAATCTGACCGAGCTTGTCGTCTTGAAAAACCAGGTCGAATTCGCTTTTCAGCGGTCCTTCGCCTTCTTTTTTTCCGACTGCTGCCGCATTTGAAATGATGCGGACGCTTTTTTCAAGTATAACCGTTCCGCCGTTTCGTGTTGCCATTCTTTCACCCCCTAAACGTGTTGAAAATCCAGAGAATGAGCCCGTAAAGGACTGCACTGCCGCAGCCGAAAACAATGACCGGTCCTGCAAGTTTGAACATGTTTGCCGCTGTTCCGAGAACAAAGCCTTCTGTGTGGAACTCCATTGCCGGAGAAACGATTGAATTTGCAAAGCCGGTGATCGGAACTGCCGTTCCTGCGCCCGCGTGCTTTGCAAGACTGTCAAAAATTCCCAGCCCGGTCAGAAGTGCCGTCAGCGCGATGATGACAACAAGAACCAATGCCTTGACTTCGTCTTCATTCATGTTTGTTTTTGAAAAGAAAAAGGTCAGAAGCTCTGCCAGAACACAGATGAGACCGCCGATGCAGAACGCTTTCAGACAGTCGGATATAATCGGGGAGCTTGGGGAGAACCGTTTTGCCATGTTTGAATATTCTTCTTTTGAAACCGACATGAAAACACCTCACTTTCACAAACGTATTTTTTTCCAAAGTTGCGGATTTATACACACTTTCGGTTGACAAAACATTTGTCGAACTATAAAATAGAAAACGATGTGACCGGCAGTGCGTTCGGTTCAGAAAGAAAGGAGACTGCCGCTTTGCGCAGCTCCGAAAGAGAAAGAGGTTATCTGTTATGGCTGTTTTCAAGTCCTTTAAAGCGGTTCGCCCGCTTCCCGAATATGCAGAAAAAATTGCTGCTCTTCCCTATGACGTTATGAACAGCGAGGAAGCGCGCGGAATGGTTGAGGGTAATCCCGTTTCGTTCCTCCATGTTGACAAGGCGGAAATTGACCTTGATCCATCGGTCAATATCTATGATGAAAAGGTATATCTCAAAGCCCGCGAAAACCTTGACGCGCTTTCGGCGGACGGCTATTGCGCGCAGGATGAAAATCCCTGCTTTTATATCTACCGCCAGATTATGAACGGCAGAGCGCAGACAGGACTTGTCGGCTGTGCGGGAATTGACGATTATATCAACGGGGTAATTAAAAAGCACGAATTCACCCGCGCTGACAAGGAGCAGGACAGAATCAACCACGTTGATTACTGCAACGCCAACACCGGTCCGATTTTCCTGACATACCGCGAGAACGATTTCATTAGCAGAACGGTTTCCTCCTGGCAGGAATCTCATGCGCCGGTCTATGATTTTTCAAGCGACGGAGATGTCCGCAATACTGTCTGGGTGATTGATGATGAAAAAATCAACCGGGCAATCGCAGAGGAGTTCGCAGGAATAGACGCGCTCTACATTGCAGACGGTCACCACCGCTGCGCTTCCGCCGTTAAGGTCGGACTCAAAAGACGCGAGCAGTTCCCTGATTTTGACGGCAGCGAAGAATTCAACTTTTTCCTTGCCGTTGCTTTCCCGAAAAACGAGCTTGAAATTATGGATTACAACCGCGTGATCAAGGACCTTGCAGGTTTTGAAACCGATGAGTTTTTTGAAAAGCTTTCCGAAAAATTCACCGTTTCCGCCTATGAGGGCGAGGGCGCATACCGCCCCGAAAAGCGCCACTGCTTCGGAATGTATCTTGACGGAAAGTGGTATAAGCTTGAAGCAAAGGACGGAAGCTTTGACGAAGATGACCCGGTTCTCAGACTTGACGTTTCAATTCTCCAGAACAACTGCATTGACCCGATTTTCGGCATTGCCGACCCGAGAACGGATAAGAGGATTGATTTTGTGGGCGGAATCCGAGGACTCGGCGAACTTGAAAAAAGATGCAGCAGCGATATGAGAATTGCGTTTGCAATGTATCCGACGTCGCTTGATGAGCTTATGGATATTGCGGACGCAGGCAGAGTTATGCCGCCGAAGTCCACATGGTTTGAGCCGAAGCTTCTGAGCGGACTGTTCATTCACAAGCTTTCCTGAATCGACTCTTGATTAAAAGGCGGCGTTCAGCCGCTTTTTTGCTGCACATATTTTTGAACACAAAGGAGAAAAAATGCCATGACCGAAAAACTTTATGACCTCGACAGTTATGTGACGGAATTCAACTGTAAAGTTATATCGCTTTACAGAGATGAACGCTATACATATATCGAAACGGACAGAACAGCCTTCTTTCCGGAGGGCGGAGGACAGACGAGCGATTGCGGTTTCCTCGGCGGTGTTTATGTGGAAAACGTTCAAATTGTTGACGGAAAAATTGTTCATATCGTGGAAAACGATGCGGAGAGTGTTGAAAAATTAGCCGTAGGGGCAGAGATTTTTGGAAAAATTGACGTAAAGAAGCGTTTTTCCGATATGCAGCAGCATACCGGCGAGCACATTTTCTCCGGAGTGGTTCATTCGCTGTTTGGCTTTGACAACGTTGGATTTCACCTTTCAAAGGATAACGTTACCGTTGATTTCAACGGTGAACTGACCGAAAATGACATCTGTAAAGTTGAAAGCCTTGTCAACGAAGCGATATGGAAAAACCTTGAAATCAAGGTCAGCTACCCTTCCCGCGAGGAGCTTTCGTCCCTTTCCTATCGCAGCAAAAAGGAAATTGACGCAGCTGTGAGGATTGTTGAAATTCCCGGCGTGGATGTTTGCGCCTGCTGTGCGCCGCACGTCGGAAGAACCGGCGAGGTTGGCTTTTTCAGAATAGTGAAAAGCGAACGTCACCGCGGCGGAATGAGGTTCTTCATTCTCTGCGGAGAAAGGGCTATGCTTGACGCGCGCGAAAAGCTTGCGCAGAATTACCTCGTCAGCAATCTCCTTGTTGCCAGGGAGACGGAAACCTTTTCCTCCGTCAGCCGCCTTTTTGAAGAAAGAGCCGCGCTTTCCGGTGAGGTTGCTTCGCTTAAAAAGCAGCTCTCCGACCTTCGGGCAGAGAGCGTAACGAGCGGAGAAAGAATTGTTGTTCTTTGCGAAACAGAGGATATGAACGAAGCAAGGCAGCTTGCAGACAGACTTTCCGACAAGGCTGAAAAGTTTTCCGCCGTACTTTTCGGAAAAAACGGCGAGCGGTATGTTATAATTTCAAAAACCGGGTTTGACCTTGGTACTCTTTGCAAAAAGCTCAACTTGGCTTTCTCGGGACGCGGCGGCGGCAGGGACGGAATTGTTCAGGGCTCGCTTTCTTCGCCGGAGGGCGCCAGGGATTTTCTGGAAAACTTTGACTGATTCTCCGGGCAATTTTTTCGCAATACCGATACTTGAAAAAACAATGTTTTCATGATACTATTGAAAACAGCAGGAAATTTTTGAAAGGGAGAAAACACAATATGGAAAACAACAAGCAGATTACTTCGAATGATGAAATCGTTGTCAGCAAGGAGAGGCTCTCTCAGCTTATCTCTGAAATTGAAAAGTTCGAGCTGACCGATGAAGAAAAGAAAAAGTACTCAGGCTCATACATAAAGCTGCCGGCAGGCGAAACCCACTACGAAATGAAGGGTGAAGGGGAGGCTGTTGTTCTTGTTCACGGCTATGCAACGCCCTACTATATTTACGACAGAATTTTCGATTTCCTTGTTGAAAAGGGATATAAGGTTATTCGCTACGATCTTCTCGGAAGAGGTTTTTCCGAAAGAGTTCCCGGTAACTATACACCCGACCTTTTTGCTTCGCAGCTTGAACAGCTGACCGACGCGCTGATTCCGGACGGAAAGTTCTTCCTTTTCGGAACGTCAATGGGCGGCGCAGTTGTCACTGCCTTTGCCGCAAAGAGACCGGAAAGGGTCAGAAAGCTCTTTTTGCTCGCGCCTGCCGGAATGGAATATGAAACACCGCTTTATATGAAGCTTGCGAACAAGCCGCTTATCGGCGAGCTGATGTTCAAGGCTCTTGGCGGAAGACTGCTTCTCACCCGTTCCTGCGCCGAACTGATTTATAGCAAGGAGCAGACCGGATATTACCTTGAAAAATTTGCTGAGGGCGCAAGATACAAGGGATTTCTGCGCGCCACGCTTTCGAGCCTGCGCAACACCCTGATGAAGCCGGAGGTGACCGTTGCAAACTACAAAAAGGTTGCCCAAAAGAATATACCCGTCTGCACGATCTGGGGAACGGCAGATAAAACAATGCCGTATTACCAGTCAAAGCAGCTTTCTTCAATTTTCCCGGATATGCATCTTTATACTTTCGAGGGCTCGGGACATATTTTCCTCTTTGACGAGGGCGAAAGAACCTGCGGAATCATTATCAATGAAATGACCGGAGAAAACGAATGACGGAAGATATTCTTGAAATTATCGGAACCGCTGTTGCTGCCGCCGATCCGTTTGATTCAACCGCAAAAATTATTTCGGATCTCGGGCTTTGCGTAAAGGGTACTCTTGCCGTCATGAGCATCGGCAAGGCAGCCGTGCCGATGGCAAGAGCCGCCCAAAGCGTACTCGGTACAAAAATCGACATGGGTCTTGTTGTCACAAAATATGAGCACGCAAAGAGCTATTCTTCGTCGGTTTTTGAAATTATTGAAGCTGCTCACCCGGTGAGCGATGAAAACAGTATTCTTGCCGCCGAAAGGGGACTTGAAATTGCCGGTGAGCTCGGGGAAGATGACATTCTTCTTGTTCTTCTCTCCGGCGGAGGAAGCGCGCTTTTTGAAAAGAGCTTTGTTTCGCCGGAAAAGCAGCGGAGCATCACCGGAAAGCTCCTTGCCCGCGGGGCGGATATTGACGAAATGAACGCCGTAAGGCGCAGACTTTCGCTCGTCAAGGGCGGACGGCTTGCCGCTGCGGCATACCCTGCAAAGGTCATTACCGTTGCACTTTCCGATGTTCTCGGAAACGACAAGAGCGTAATTGCTTCGGGCGTTACAGTTCCGGAGCCGCTTTCCGGAGAACAGGTGAGGGCGGTTATCCGCAAATATCTTCCGGAGGAAGAGGAAACGCTTGCACCTTTTCTTGCCCGGGACACAGACGTGAAAATCAATGACGGCGGTTATTACTTTGCCGGCAACGTTGAGCTTCTTTGTTCGGCTGCCGAAAAAAAGGCGGTTCAGCTTGGCTATACGGTTCGGGAGGTGTCTTGTTCGCTTTGCGGAGAGGCACGCGACGCTGCAAAAGTCCTCATTGAAAGAGCCTTGAAGCAACGCGGCAAAAACGCATGGATATACGGCGGCGAAACAACTGTGACTCTGAGAGGAACCGGACTCGGCGGAAGAAATCAGGAAATGGCTCTTTGCGCCGCAACGCTCCTCAAAGGAAAAAAGGGGATTGTTTTTGCTTCTGTCGGTTCTGACGGAACCGACGGTCCGACCGATGCTGCCGGCGGCTTTGCCGATGGGAAGACCTTTTCAAAAATCCAAAGCGGATCGGTTGACCCCGTTGCCGCACTCGCAAACAACGATTCCTATCACGCGCTCAAAGCAGGCGGCGCACTGATAGTCACGGGTCCCACAGGGACAAACGTCAACGATTTAACGGTTGTTCTGACTGATTTCTGAGGGTAGACATAAATAGAGAATTATTGTTGCCGGAGTAGGTCACGGAGAACCGGTTGCAGCGTCGGATTTTCAAAAGCTTCTGATGCTGCTCCGGAAGAGTTTGAAAAATGCTGTTATGAAGTGGCAGAAGCAGCCGAAAGCAAAGCTTTGCGCGTAGAAAGAAAACAACAAGGAGATTTTGCAATGAGCGTTATTAAAACACATTACGACAATATGCCCGACGGCAGAGAGGTTTTTCTCTATACCATTGAAAACAGCAACGGCGTTCAGGCGGGAATAATTACACGCGGCGCAACGCTCAATTCCTTTGTCTGTCCTGACCGCAACGGCGTGATGGGGGACATCATTGTCGGCTTTGACAACATTCTCGGCCATATTAACTCCGGAACATATACCGGCGAAATAATCGGTCAGTATGCAAACAGAATAGGCGGCGCGGGCTTTACACTTTCCGGTAAGAAGTATAATGTGACCGCAAACGAAAAAGGAATTACCTGTCTGCACG
Organism: Clostridiaceae bacterium; assembly: GCA_016292455.1. Classification (GTDB taxonomy): domain Bacteria; phylum Bacillota; class Clostridia; order Oscillospirales; family Acutalibacteraceae; genus UBA6857. Next base: position 5,077 of record JAEDIL010000054.1, on the reverse strand, counting down.
GCGGCTCGGAGTACAGCAGTGCGCTCTGGAAGGCAATCATTGTTGACGATGATGCGGTTGAGTTTTCCTATCACAGTCCGGACGGCGAACAGGGCTTTCCCGGCAATGTTGACGTCAGGGTAACCTATGTCCTGACCGACAGAAACGAGCTTGAAATTCACTATGAAGCTGTCCCCGACCGTGAAACAGTCATTAACCTGACCAATCATGCGTACTTTAATCTCGGTACAACAAAGAACGGCAGTATTCTTGACCATGAGCTGATGCTCAACTGCGATTATTTCACTCCCACCGACGAAAACAGTATCCCGACCGGAGAAATCAGGGCGGTTGAGGGCACTGCTTTTGATTTCAGAGAGTTCAAAAAAATCGGCCGCGACATTGACGGTGACGACGTTCAGCTCAGACAATGCCGGGGATATGACCACAACTTCTGCGTCAACGGCGAAGCCGGAACCTTGCGCCTTGTTGCAAAGGTGAGAGACGAAAAGAGCGGAAGAAAACTTGAAGTTCTTTCAGACCTTCCGGGAGTTCAGCTTTATACCGGAAACTTCATGGATGGGGAACCCGGAAAGGACGGCATAGGTCTTGACAAAAACTTCGGTTTCTGCCTTGAAACTCAGTATTACCCCGACACACCGAACAGACCTGAATTTCCGCAGTGCACCTTCAAAAAAGGCGAAAAATTCAAAAGTCTCACCATTTTCAAGGTCTGACGTTCTTGTGGTCGGTTTTGCCGCTTTGTCTATATATTGAGTACGGCGTATTTTTGCAAGGTAAAAATGTTCAATTTTTTAACTGCATAATATGCAGAATGTACAAATTTAATAATTTTTTAATAATCACGTTGACAAAAAGTCAAACTTGGTTTAGAATATTGTTAAGTTTAGAGGTGGGGAATTTCCGCCTTGGTTAATAGTAATGCTAATTATCATCAATCATCGAAAGGAGTTATTGCATGAACTGGAATACTTTTACTGACGTATGCAAAGATGTCGTTAAGTTCTTTGACCGCGTTATGGGTTGGATTGCTTATGTTGTCGGCACTGAGGAAGATCCGTATGCCTACACTAAGTTCTACGACACGATTTGGGGCGACAAAGAAGAAAACGCTTGAAAATCTTGAAAGGAGAACAGAATCATGGATATTGCAATGAAGGCATATGAAACCTGCAGAGGTATCTTTCAGGCTTTTTTCAGCTTTCTGGAGAGCATCTTCAAAAGATTGGGAATAATTGATGCGGACGGATGGATTGACTGATCCTTCTTGATTTTGCACAAGTGTGCCCCGTACCGAAAGGCGCGGGGCTTTTTTCTTGAAGTACACCGGAGTTTTCAACAATATCAGAGTAACAGCCGCGCAAAAACGCCGCTTTCCTGCCGTTAATGGCAGAAAGGGCAGTTTTGCGCTTTTTGGGCGTTACCTGCCATTTGGAAAAAAGGAGTTTTTATGAGCGGATTTACGAAGATTCTTCAAAAAAGTGATGAATACAATGCCGCAAAAAGCAGTCTTGACCGCCGCGAACTGCCGCTCGGAATAATCGGCTTGCCGGCAGTCTGCAAGGCTCACTATATCTCTGCCCTTTGCGAGAATGAGAGCAAAAAAGCACTCATTCTCTGTGCAGATGAGCCGGGCGCAATCAAGCTTTGTGAGGATTTGAATGTTTTCTCTTCGGCGGCGCTGTATTATCCTGTCAGGGACTTCAACTTCCGCTCGTCCGACAGCTCCTCAAAGGAATATGAACAGCAGAGAATCGGCGTGCTTTCAAAAATCCTTGCCGGAGACTATAAATATATTGTTTGCAGCGTTCAGGCGGCAATGCAGCTCACCGTTCCGTCAAAGGAACTGAAAAGGCGCAGCGCAAGACTTATTCCCGGGGAGGATATTGAAGAAGCTCAGCTTGTTTCTGCACTCACTCTTGCCGGCTATGTCCGCTCGCCGCAGGTTGACGGAGTCGGTCAGTTTTCGCTTCGCGGCGGAATTGTGGATTTTTTTCCGCCGGACAGAAGCGACCCTGTCAGAACCGAATTCTGGGGAGATACTGTTGACAGCCTGACCGCCTTTGACGTTGAAACCCAGCGGCGCACAGACGTCCTTGATGAAGTGCTCATCACACCGGCAGGCGAAGTGCTTTTTGAAAACGATGAAATCCTCTGCGAAAAGCTCAGAGACTTTCTCTCTGCCGTCAAGGGACGCGGCGCGACGAAGGTGCGAGAAACAATTTCTCAGGACATTTCGCGGCTGGAAAACAAAATCCGCCTTTCCTGTCTTGACAGGTATCTTCCGCTTGCCTATGAAAAAGCGGAAACGGTTTTTGACTACACTAAAAATGATCTTCTCTTTGTTTGCGAAAGCTCCGGCGTAAAGCAAAAGGCAGAATCCTCGCAAAAGCTTTTGCAGGAGGATATAAAGGCAATGGTTGAGGACGGTTATCTGACCCGCGGGCTTGACCGGTTTGCCATCTCGGTTTCCGAGCTGTTCGGATTGTATGAAACGCGCGGGGCAGTTTTTGCGGATAATCTTGCGCGCGGCGGCTTTGATGTGCCGGTAAAAAGTCTTGTCAGCGTGAATGCCGCAGTCAATTCCGGCTGGGACGGAACACTTTCTTATCTTCTTGAAGACCTTGAACCCTATCTCAAACGGAGATTTACCTGTGTTGTTGCCGCCGGAACGGAGAAGAACGCAAAGGAGCTTGCTTTTGACCTTGAAACCGAGGGTGTTACGGCTCATTACTATCCGGTCATTCCGGCAGAGTTTCCGTCAGGCTCCGTCAGCGTCGTTGCCGGTTCTGTCGGCTCGGGCTTCGGGTATCCGACAGCAGGCTTTGAGCTTTTTTCGCTTTCAAGAAAGGCTGCTGTTTCAAAACGCAGAATCAAAAAGCGCTTTTCAGGAGGAAAGGGGATTGCAAGTCTTGAAGAGCTTTCACGCGGAGATTACGTTGTTCATGCTGTTCACGGAATCGGAATTTTTGACGGAATCAAGAGCATGAAGGTTGAAAAGGCAACAAAGGATTTCATCAAAATTAACTATCGCGGCAATGATGTCCTTTATGTTCCCGTAACACAGCTTGACCTTGTTTCAAAATATATTTCACCAAAGGATACCGACCGCGCGGTAAGACTTAACCGCCTCGGCTCGGACGAATGGAAAAAAACAAAATCAAGAGTCCGTGCCGCAGTCGGCGATATGGCGCAGAAGCTCACCGAGCTTTATGCAAAGCGGCTCTCCGCAAAGGGCTTTGCTTTTTCTCAGGATATTGATATGCAAAGCGACTTTGAGCGCCGCTTTGAGTTTGACGAAACAGACGACCAGCTTATAGCTGTTGATGAAATCAAGAGCGACATGGAAAAGCCATTCCCGATGGATCGCTTGCTTTGCGGCGACGTAGGCTTCGGCAAGACGGAGGTGGCGCTGCGAGCCGCATTCAAGTGTGTTGCGGACGGAAAGCAATGCGCCGTTCTCGTTCCGACCACTATTCTCGCTTTTCAGCATTTTCAGACGATTAAAAAACGCTTTGACGGCTTCCCGATTGAAATTGAGATGCTTTCGCGTTTCAGAAGCACCTCGGAGCGTACTAAAATCAAAAAGCGGCTCAAAAGCGGCGGAATCGACCTTGTTGTGGGCACTCATTCGATCATTGCCCGCACAGTTGAATTCAAAGACCTCGGACTTCTTATCGTTGACGAAGAGCAGCGCTTCGGCGTTGCCCAAAAGGAAAAGCTCAAAGAAAAGTTTCCGCATGTTGATGTGCTGACTCTCTCGGCAACGCCGATTCCGCGCACACTCAACATGGCAATGACCGGTATCCGTGATATGTCGGTGCTTGAAATGCCGCCGCTTGACCGACACCCGGTTCAGACCTATGTTGTTGAGCAGGACATTGATGTGCTTTGCGAAGCGATTGAAAGGGAACTTCGCCGCGGAGGTCAGGTTTATTATCTGCACAACAGAACAGAAACGATTGAAAGAACGGCAGCAAAGCTCAAAGAACGTTTGCCGGACGCAAGAATCGGCATCGGTCATGGAAAAATGAGTGAGGAAGAGCTCAGTGAGGTCTGGCGTCAGCTTCTTGAAGGCGAAATTGACATTCTTGTCTGCACAACAATAATTGAAACGGGTGTTGACGTTCCGAATGCAAACACGCTTATTATTGAAAACGCCGACCGCCTCGGGCTTGCCCAGCTTCACCAGATCCGCGGAAGAGTGGGCCGCAGTGCAAGACGCGCATTCGCTTACCTCACCTATGATCCGCGAAAACAGCTTTCTCCCGAAGCGGAGCGCCGCCTTTCGGCAATCCGCGAATACACTGAGTTCGGCTCCGGCTTCAGAATCGCAATGCGCGACCTTGAAATCAGGGGCGCCGGCAACGTTCTCGGCGCAGAGCAGCACGGACACATGGAAGCTGTCGGATATGATATGTATCTGAAATTGCTTTCACAGGCGGTTGAGCAGGGCAAAAACGGCGGCGAGGAGGCTTCGCCTCAGGAGGACGCCGAATGTCTGATTGATATTGCCGTTGATGCTCATATTCCCGAAACCTATATTGACTCAGTCAAAAACAGACTGTTCATGTATAAACGCATTGCCTGCGTCAGAACAAAGGAGGACGCTCAGGACGTTGTTGACGAGCTGATTGACCGTTTCGGTGAACCGCCGGAATCCGTTCTCGGACTCATTGACATTGCAATGATACGGAACAGATGTATAAACCTCGGAATTTACGAGATTTCTCAGCGCGGCGCAGTTCTGCTGATTTTCATTCAAAAGCTCGAGCCGCTTTCGCTCGCAATGCTTTCAAAGCTCATGCGCGGACGTGTAATGATAAGCGCTGCAAAAACAAAGCCGTATCTTTCGGTCAGACTTGCTGACTATACGGCAGCTCAGACGCTTGATGAGGTTCTGAAAATTCTTGAATCGGCAGAAAAAAGCGGCAATCAACCGGAGAGCAAAGAATAAGGGTAAAAAAATTGACACAATGTTCCCGGTGTGATATAATTACTAAGGGAACCTCTGAATAAATAACAGCATACGCTTTGATGCACATCTTACTTGCATATTTCCCGCCATATTGCACAA
>JAEDIL010000053.1 GCA_016292455.1 Clostridiaceae bacterium | reverse complement strand
GAATGCGACAGTCCCTCTTTTCTGCTTTTTACTTTCCTCTGACAACAACGGCAGTTCCGCTGACTGAAACCATCAGCATATTGCCTTGTCCGAGTACCTCGTAATCAATGTCAACGCCGACAACAGCGTTGGCGCCGAGTTGCTGCGCCCTTCCTTCCATTTCCCTCAGAGCGTCCTCACGGGCTCTGATGAGCTCTTCTTCATAGCCCGATGACCTGCCGCCGATAAAGTTGCGGATTGAGGCGCCGAAGTCACGAATAAAATCCACCCCCGAGACGACCTCGCCGGTAACAATTCCGAGATAGGACACAATTTCAGCGTTTTCAATAGTCGGGGTTGTTGTACATACCATAATCGTTTCCTCCAAAAATTTTTTGTAATTTTGTTTTGCTTTCTTTTGCTTATATAAACTGACGAACCGGATGTTTTTCGCAAGCAACCCTATTTTTTTGAAACAAGCTGCCAGAACAGCTTTGCAGACTCAGGCAGCTGCTTTTTGCTGTTGCAGACAAGTGCAATGCAGGAAACCAGCGTAGGCTCATCAATTTTAAACGCAAGAATACCCTCGGGCAATTCCTTCGGCAGAACCGACGGCGGCATGATTCCCACTCCGAGACCGCTGAGAGCAAGACTGAGCGTCATTGACGCGTCATCATTGACGCAATATACAAAAGGCGCAAGCCCCCCGGACTCAAAACACGCTTCAATAACCTTTTGCCAGCGGCGGTAAAAAATTATCGGTATTTGCGAAAGCTCTTGCAGACTGATACGGTCTTTTCCTGCGTCGGAAAAGAAGCGTTCTTCTCCGACAGCAACCATAGTTTCATCGTAGAGATATTCGGTTTCAAGATCGCCGGCAGCAAACGGCGTTCTGACAACAGCCATGTCTATTTCATGATTGCGCAGTTTTTCCAGAAGCTCGTATGTATTTGCACTTATAACCGAAAGCATGACCTGCGGATGACTTGAAGAATACTCACACACCCATTTTGTGAAAACTGTTCCCTGAACGGAAGAAACAACACCGATACTGAGCGTTCCTCTCGCGCCCTTTCGGAACTGTCCCATTTCCCTTTTTAAGCTGTCACACATTCCGATTATTTCAAGTGCCCGGGCATAAAAGCACATTCCGGCTTCATTCGGTCTGAGCCGTCTGCCTTCCCGCAGAAAAAGACTGCATCCGTGTTCTTCTTCAAGCGCATGCAACTGCGCCGTCAGCGGCGGTTGAGTCATATTCAGCTTTTCGGCGGCAGCGGTGACGGTTTTTTCCTCAACGACTGTGACAAAATATCTCAACTGTTTTAAATCCATTGCTTGCTCCGACTTATATGAACTTTGTATAATTATAGCATAAATTATATATTTTACAAGAGATAATATTTGTATTATAATGTTTTGAAATCAAAATCTGAGAGGAATAATATGAAGCATCTTATTGAGAGTTTAAAAAAGAACAGGCTTCAAAGCATACTCGCTCCGCTTTTGAAATGTCTTGAAGCCTGTTTTGACCTTGCCGTGCCGCTGATTGTTGCGGACATCATTGACAACGGTATTGCAAAAAACGATAAACACTACGTTGTTAGCCGTTTTTTTCTGCTCGTCGCTATGGCGGTATTCGGTTTTGCCTGCTGCGTTGTTGCTCAGTTTTTCTCCGCCAAGGTTGCCGTCGATACCGGCGCCGATTTGAGACACAGATTGCTTGCAAAAATTCAGTCGCTCAGCCTCAAAGAGCTTGACAAGGTTACAACTTCAACGCTCATCACAAGAATGACAAGCGACATAAATCAGATTCAGAACGGCGTCAATCTCTTTCTGCGTCTCTTTTTGAGGAGTCCGTTCATTGTTTTAGGCGCAACTGTTCTCGCCTTTTCAATCAACGCGAATCTTGCGCTGATCTTCGTTGTTGCAATAGCGCTGTTGTTTTTAATCGTATTCGGCGTAATGACCGTTACAGCTTCCCATTACAGACGTGTTCAGCAAAACTTAGACAACGTGACCGAAATAACAAATGAAAACCTTGACGGAGTCCGTGTCATCCGTGCCTTTTCCCGCGAAAAGAAACAACAGGAAAAGTTTGAAGCGGCAAACAGTATTCTTCTTTCTTCCCAGATTGAAGTCGGCAGAATCGCTTCAATAATGAATCCGCTGACCTATGTTGTTGTCAACGGCGTAATCATTCTTGTTTTATGGCTCGGAGCAAAAAAAATTGATTCCGGTCTGCTCCTCACCGGCAACATTATAGCTTTGATAAACTACATTTCCCAGATTCTTGTTGAGCTTGTAAAGCTTGCAAACCTCATCACACAGCTCGGCCGCTCCGCTGCGGGAATGAACCGTGTCGGTCAGATTCTTGAAATGGAAAGCTCGATGGAGTTTTCCGGGGAAACGGGCGCAGATCTCTCAAAAAGCGATGAAGCGCTTTGTTTTGAGCATGTCAGCTTCAGATATGACGGCGGCGGTGCAGATACACTGACTGATATTTCTTTCTCGGTCAAAAAGGGCAAAACAGTCGGAATTATCGGTGCAACCGGAAGCGGAAAAACAACGCTAATCAATCTGGTTCTTCGGTTTTATGATTCAACAAGCGGTCAAATCAGACTTTGCGGAGTTCCGATTGAAAGCATTGCACAAAGCGAGCTTCGCAGTATGATTTCCGTCGTTGAGCAGAAAGCACGGCTTTTCAAAGGTACAGTCAGAAGCAATCTGAAATTAGGGAATGAGCAGGCAACGGACGAAGAGCTGTGGAACGCGCTTGAACTTGCTCAGGCAGCAGATTTTGTGCGTGAAAAACCGGGCATGCTTGATGAACCGGTTGAACAGAACGGTGCAAACTTTTCCGGCGGTCAGAAGCAAAGGCTGACCATTGCGCGCGCCCTTGTTTCAAAGGCAAAAATTCTGATTCTTGACGACAGCTTTTCAGCCCTCGATTTTGCAACAGACGCCGCACTGCGGAAAGCGCTCAGGACCTTGCCCGATGATGTCACCGTTTTAATGATAAGCCAGCGGGCAGGTTCACTTTCGGAAGCAGACCTCATTCTTGTTCTTGATGACGGAAAGCTTGCCGGCAAAGGAAAACACGAGGAGCTTTTGAAAACCTGCGAGGAATACCGTGAAATCTACGAAAGCCAATGTTCGGGAGGTGAAGCAGAATGAAGAACAGCACAATGAAAAAGGTTCTGAAACTGACAAAGCCATACGGAATATTCATTGCTTTCAGCATAATCTGCGCACTGTTCAGCGTTGCCGGCGCTCTTCTTATTCCCGTATTCACCGGTGATGCAATAGATTATATGCTCGGCGAAGGAAAGGTTGATTTCGGCGTTATTTCAACAAAGGTTATTCTGATTGCCGCTGCGGCAGCTATTGCGGCTTTGTCCCAATATGTTATGGCAATTCTCAACAACAAGACTGCCTACTGCATCTGCCGCAGTCTCAGAAACCGCCTGAGCGAAAAGCTTCATGTGCTTCCGGTTTCTTTTCTCGACAGCCACGCTTCCGGCGATATTCTCAGCAGAATGACTGCGGACATTGACACTTTCTCCGACGGACTTCTGATGGGCTTTACCCAACTGTTTACAGGGATAATCACCATTGTTTCCATTCTCGCCATAATGTTTTCAATCAACTGGACAATAGCGTTAGCAGTTTTTGTTCTGACGCCGTTTTCAATTCTGATTGCCCGCTTCATCGCTTTCAGGACGCATCGCTATTTTATTGAACAGGCACAGACCAGAGGTGACGAAACAGCCCTTGTCAACGAGCTGATTGAAGGTCAGCCGGTGCTCAAAGCTTTCGCTGCACAGGAAAAAAGTCTTCGGGACTTTGATGAAGTCAACGAAAAATTGCGCTCCGCCTCGCTAAAAGCAACGTTTTTTTCAAGTCTTGTCAATCCGAGCACAAGATTGATCAACAATTTCGTCTATGCAATTGTTACGCTGATAGGTGCTGCTTTTGCAATTTCAGGCGGTTCGGCAGGCATCACTATCGGAACGCTCAGCGTTTTTCTCAGCTACGCCGGTCAGTATGCGAAACCGTTCAACGAGATAAGCTCCGTAGTCACGGAATTCCAGAATGCGCTCACCTGCGCAAAAAGGATTTTTGATATTCTTGAAGAAGAAAATCAGACGCCCGAAAAGGAAGACCCCGTTTCTCCACCCGTTGAGGGCAACGTTTCCTTTAAAAACGTCTGTTTCAGTTACAGCAAAAACAGACCGCTCATTGAAAACTTCAACCTAAACGTCAAAGCCGGACAAAGCGTTGCAATTGTCGGCCCGACCGGCTGCGGTAAGACCACTCTCATCAACCTTATTATGAGGTTCTATGATGTAAATTCCGGTTCAATCAACGTTGATTCATGCGATATTCGCAGCATGACGCGGCACGATTTGCGTTCGCGCTACGGCATGGTTCTCCAGGATACATGGCTTTCCGGCGGAACAGTCAGGGAAAACATCGCTTACGGCAAGCCGGACGCTTCCGATGAAGAGATTGTTGCGGCGGCAAAAGCAGCGCATGCACACTCCTTCATCAAACGGCTTCCGCAGGGCTATGACACACCGGTTGTTGCTTCGGGCAGCAACCTTTCTGCCGGACAAAGACAGCTTTTGTGCATTGCAAGAGCAATGCTTGTTCTTCCGCCGATGCTGATTCTTGACGAGGCAACCTCTTCAATCGACACGCGAACGGAAATGAAGGTTCAGTCCGCCTTTTCAATGATGATGAAAGGCAGAACCAGCTTCATTGTGGCACACCGTCTTTCAACAATCCGTCAGGCAGACGTAATTCTTGTTATGAAGAACGGAAAAATTATTGAGCAGGGAAAACACGGTGAACTGCTGAAAAAGAACGGCTTTTACGCTGAACTATATAACAGTCAGTTTGCACGATAGAATAACAAACCACTAAGCAAAAAGCAGGCTGCAAAGCACAGAACCAATCCGTGCTTTGCAGCCTGTGATTCTAATTTTAAAAACTGCTTGAAGCTCCGCCGCCTCCGGAAGAACCTCCGCCGCCCGAAAAACCTCCGCCGCCGGAGAATCCGCCTGAGCCGCCAAAGAATCCTCCTCCGGAAGAACCGCCGCCGAAAAAGCCCGGTCCGAAGAAAAACCCTCTGCGACGTCTTCTTCTCGAGAACAAGTTAAACAGAAGACAGACCACAATAAAAATCACGGTCAGAATTGCTTTTACATCCTCTTTGTCAAACGAATCATCGTCACCGGCCATTATGCTGCCGATATACTCATATACATCGTCTGATTTTCCTGCATCGGAGACATCAGCTATGTGTTCTATTCCGTATTCATCGCAGACTTCGTTGATAAGTACGCCATAGACGGAAAGAATTCCCTCGGAAAACATGTTCTTTGAAAAACTCGGGTTGCCGTATTCTCTGAGAATTCTTCCGCACTTGCTGTCGTTCAAAGCTCCTTCAAGACCATATCCGACTTCTATCCTGACCTTGCGGTCGCCGACAGAAAGGAGGAGGAGAACGCCGTTGTTCTTTTGGGCGTCTCCGAGCTTCCATGTGCGGAACATATCGTTTGCATAGGTTTCAATGTCCGTTCCGTCAAGCGACTGAACCGTTGCAACCACAAGCTGCGCCTGAGTTTTATAGTACAACGATTCACCCTGACTCTGAATTATCGCCTTGTCCTCGTCAGACAGCACCCCGGCGAAGTCGTTGACAAAAAACTCATTTGTGTGTTCGGGGACACCGGTTGCCAACGAGCAGGGAGCAAGCAGACAGACAATGAAGCAAAAAGCGGCAAAAGCCGATAAAAACTTTTTCATATCAATCAGAACTGTACGCTCGGAGCTGTCTGGGCATTTTCGTCAGCAGAAAAAAGCTCTGCCTTTTCAAAGCCGAACATTCCGGCAAGAATGTTTTTCGGAAAACTGCGGATTGAAAGATTATATTCCTGAACAGCCGCATTATAATCCCGTCTTGCAACAGCAATTCTGTTTTCCGTTCCTGAAAGCTCATCCTGTAAAGCAAGGTAGTTTTTGTCAGCTTTCAACTCGGGATAGGCTTCTGTGACAGCGTTGACCCAGACGGAAATTGCCTTGTCAAGCTGTTCGTTTGCCGCAGACAGGCTTTCGCCGTTTTTGGCGCCGGCAACAGCTGCACGGGCCTCGGTAACTGCCGAAAGAGTAGCTTTTTCAAAATCGCTGTAACCTTTGACCGTTGCAACAAAGTTCGGGATCAGGTCTGCACGGCGCTGCAGCTGCGTCTGAACATCAGCCTGCCTCGCTTCAAGAGCCGTCTGCTTTTCAACAAGCGAGTTGTAGCTTCCGGCAACAAAGCCGACGAGACCTCCGAAAACAACAAGCACTGCAAGAATAACTATAAGAATTCTTTTGCCTTTCATAAATATGTCCTCCTTTATGCAGCCGCCTGAAAAGCGGTTGCTTATACTGAATAACATGATTATACACTGTTTTTCGCAAGAAGTCCATAAAAATATTGCCATAAAGGCGCTACGAACGAGCAAACCCTCTACGACTGCTTTAAACGTGATTCACTTCCGGGGGGCTCAGACGTAATATTCAAGCACAATAACATCGCCCTGCTTAACCTCGTAAGCATTCATTGCCGTTTCGGGATACTCTCCGTTGACGCTGAACATCCAGCCCGAAAGTGAGCCGCAGTCTTTTTCATAAAGCTGATGAATTCCCTGAATATAATAAGACTGGTACGCCTGTGAATAGGTGTATTCAAGCTGAATTCCGTTATCCTGACAGTATTTGCATGAGTCTGTGCATACGTTTTCCTTGCAGACACGTTTTATCACATCAAAAGCAGTTTCACCTTTTTTATACTTGACAGAAGCGTCTTGCAGAATGTAGCCGCCTTCGGGAACAAACTGTCTTTTGCTCTTTTTCAGGTCATCCATTTTTTGAAGAACCTTCTGACAGTCAATTGTGACAAAGCAGGTGTTATAGCTTTCGGCGTCGGCAGCCGTTGTTTCCGTCTGCTCAACGGTCGTTTCAGAAGTATCTGCAATTGAACCTGACGGAGTAGTCTGTGCGTTTGTGCAAGAGCAAAGCACAGCAGCAATCAAAACAAAAACAAGTACCGGTAATAATCTTTTTTTCATAGTTTTATTCCTCCAAAAAAATCCCGTATTTAGTGTGAAGTCGCGAAAGTTTATCGTTCATAGGCTTGAAAAGCAGAAGCAACACAGCGGCCGTTGCTGCCGCATGAACCAGATTAAAGGGAACGCCCGAAAGATAGACAGCCAGAATACTCTTTGCGGTGTATTCGCCTGAAAGCATAAATACTGAGCAGGTGTCTACAATTAAGCCGTAAACAAAAAAGGTAATAATTCCGCCGGTCAGACTGACCGAAACAGGACTTGCCCTCTCCGGTCTGCCGCAATAAATCAGCGCACAGAAAAAACCGGTGAGCCCCATTCCGAGCATCTGGAAAGGTGTGAACATACCTTGACCGAAAGCAAAATTTGAAACAAAAACACTAAGCGCTCCGGTCACAAAGCCAACATTACCGCCAAAGGCAATGGCAGTGATTATCACAAGCGCGCACATCGGTTTGATCTGAGGCAAAAAAGCAAATGCGGCACGGCTTGCAGCACAAAGTGCGGTCATCACTGCAACACAGACAATTTCCGTTGTTTTCAGCTTCTTTTTTTCAAAGTTAAGGAAAAACAGGGAAACGGAAAGAAGAATCAATCCGAGCGCTGAAATATAATAATACTTCGCGTCAAGATGCCTGAAACAAAGAAGAACAAGCAGCGGTGCAAAAAAACAAAAGAAAAGGAAGGGCAGCACTCTCAGCACAAAAGCTTTTTTCGGCAAAGCTCCAACACCTCGCTTTCCGTAACAGCATTTTTAAGGACGCCGCGCGTCAGTCTGCTTGCCGCCGTTGTGTAATAAAAGTTGCCGTCAAAAAAGCTCTTTGACTCTTTGCAAAGTACGGTGCGTCCGTCAAAAATCAGGGCACATTCGTCACAGTATTCGGCACAGAACTCGGTGTCATGGGATACCATTACAACCGTTGCTCCACGACTGCAAAGCTCCCTCATTTTTTCGGCGAAGCTTTTTTTGAATTCGGCGTCCATACCTTTTGTCGGCTCATCAAGAAGCAACAGACGCGGCTTTTTGAGCAGCACCGCCGCAAGCGCGCACCGTTGAAGCTCTCCTCCGCTGACGTCGTATGGATGGGAAGAAAGAAAAGCTTCAATTTCGCAGAATGCGGCTGTTTCTCTGATTCGTTTTTCCCGTTCATTTTTCGGACAGCTTTCAGCTTTCAGAACGCTTTCAAGGTCTTCAAAAACAGTCGGGCCCGCAAACAGTGCCTCACACTTCTGCGGCAAAAGGGCGACATTATTGCGATAAAGCTCCCCTTTTGCATATTTTCTGATATTCTTTGAGAAAACCTCTATTTTTCCCATTCTGCATTCCGACAAGCCGCTGAGCAGTTCAAGCAGTGTGCTCTTCCCCGCTCCGTTCGCACCGAGAACGGCAAAAAAAGAACCTTTCGGAACACTGAGGTCAAGCCCGCGCAAAACGTAGCTTTTCGCGTCATAGGAGAAGAAAACATCCTTTACCCTGACCGCAAGCTCCTTTGAACGCACGTTTTCGTGTTTTTCCGTCTGCGTATACCGCAGCCTTTCACCCAAGAGAGCGGAAATCTCTCTTCTCCCTTCCGAAAGGCATGTCGGCATTTTTCCCGGGAGCGACAAAGCGGCATGAATACGCATATAAACCGGCATTGACGCCCTGAGGAAAGAATTGTTTTGCAAAATCTCATTGCTGAGCTCTGACGGTGCTCCGTTATAAACAAGCTCTCCGTTTTCAAGAACAAGCAGCCTGTCTGCAATTTCTACAAGATTTTCAAGTCTGTGCTCAGTGATAATTACCGTCATTGAGTACTCACGGCAAAGCATCTGAACAACATCCAGCATTTTCCGGGCGGAAACAGGGTCAAGCTGGGCTGTCGGCTCGTCAAGAATCAGCACTTCGGGACGCATTGCAACAACCGAGGCAAGATTAACAAGCTGCTTTTGTCCTCCTGAAAGCTCGGAAATTCTGCAATCAAGAACGTCTTCAAGTGAAAAAAGCGACGCTGTTTCCGCAACGCGCAGCTGCGCTTCGCTTCGGCTGACAGCAAGATTTTCGAGCCCGAACAAAAGCTCGCTGCGTACTTTATATGTTACAGCCTGAGCTTCAACATTCTGCATTACAAAGCCGATTTTTCCGGCAGCTTCAATTTTGGAAAAATCATCGCTTTTCTTTCCGAAAAACTCGATTGAGCCTGTCAGCTTTCCAACAGGAGAAAGCTGAGGCTTCAAGAGCCTGAGCAGCGTGGTTTTTCCGCTTCCGCTCTTTCCGCAGAGAACAACAAATTCGCCGCTGTTGATTTCAAGGTCAATGCTTTTGAGTACAGTTCTTTCCCCGGGAAAAGCGAAGGAAACGTTATTCAGTTTGAAATCGACCATCTTTTTTCCTCCGTCAAATCATAAACGAGCGGCAGAACGCCCAGAATCAGAAAAGCGGCAAAAACCGCAATTGAGCGGGCGGACATCGTTTCTATGTATATCACCGGATTATACTCGGCATAAACACTTTCACGAAAAACCACAGTCAGAACAAGTGAAAGAGCACTGAGCAAAAGCAGAGCAATGTCGAAGGTGCGGAATGGGTATTGTACACAGCTCTTCCTCTTTTTCAGTCCGTAACCGCGTGCAGTCATGGAGTTTGCAGTGTCGAGAGCTCGTTCAAGTGACCAGCTTATGAGAATTGAGGCATTGTGCACGGCTGTACGCAGGCGATTGACAAGCGAGCCGCTCTTTGTGTCCACGCCGATTGCACGGCGCGCTTTTTCAATTTCCGCAGCCCGACCTGAAAAAAGCGGAATAAAACGGAGAACCATTGAAACAACCAGAGCAAGGCGCGGAGTAAAGCGCGAAAAAAAATATATAAACTTATCTTCATCAACTGTTTCGTTGAAGCAGAACAGCCAAAGCAGCAGACAAGCCGTTCTGAGCCCGTAAACCATACCGCAGACAAGCGATTCAAGCGTGATGTTGTTCCCGCTTTTCAGAGTGAACAGCACTGTTACTCCATAGTGCGCAAAAAGGACGTTGAAAACCGTAACAAACATAACCAACGGCAGGAGAAAGCCGAAAATCGTTTTCACAGCGCGCTTTTTTCTGTTTCGAACATCAATAAGGGCAGCCGAAAAAAAGCTAAGCAGCGTAAAAACGGGATGCCATGTAAAAAGAGTCAGGCAAAAAACAACGGCAAAAAAGGCAAATGCTGAAACCGGGTGAAGTCCTTTCATTCCGACATTCATTTGATAGCCTCCTGACATTAAACTTCGTTTGGCGCATATAAAAAGCGCCCTTTTCGGGTGAAAAAGGCGCAACGATCCTACGTCTGTCACTTTTCCTCTTGCCCAAAAGTGAAACAACAAAAAGCACCGTGGCGGGCATTCCGACTGACGGATTTCTCCGATTACGGCAATGGCGGTTGCTCCGGCTTCTTCCCCGGTATTTCCCCGCAAAGGCGCATACTCATTTCTATCCGATACTACACCATTGTGAAGTCCTTGTCAACCCCTCCCAAAAGCAACAAAACCATTATTTCAACTTTTTTTGAATATTTTATTCACAAAGAAAAAGAAAAAGTGTATAATGCTTTCATAAACGCTTAGAGAGGTTTTGTTATGTTTTCAAAAGTCAACAGTATCGGTCTGTTAGGACTGCGCTCCTACACTGTCGGAGTTGAGGCTTCGGTGGAGTCCCTCGGACTGCCGAAATTTGACATTGTCGGTCTGCCTGACGTTTCTGTTTCGGAATCGCGGGACAGAGTAAGGGCGGCAATGAAAAACAGCAGTCTGGAGTTTCCTGTCGGGAGAATTACAGTCAATCTTTCCCCTGCCGACAAGAAAAAGGAAGGTCCTATATATGACGTTCCGATTCTGATTGCACTGCTGCTTGCAACAGGTCAGCTTTCTGCCGACGTTTCAAAGGCGGCTTTTTTCGGCGAACTTTCATTGAACGGAAAGGTCCGGAAGGTGACCGGTGCGCTTCCCATGGCGATTCAGGCACGGGACAGCGGCTTTACAGACCTTTTTGTTCCGCTTGAAAATGCAAGCGAATGCTTTGTTGTTGACAAAATAAACATCTACCCGGTCAAAGACATAAGGTCGCTTGTTGAACACCTCAAAGGAAAAAGCAGGATAAAAAAGGTTGACAAAAACTTCTACGGCGAATATGAATATCCGCAGGAATATCTTCTTGACTTTGCCGACGTCAAAGGTCAGTATCAGGTAAAAAGGGCGCTTGAAATTGCCGCCGCCGGCGGACACAACACTCTTATGATCGGCCCTCCCGGTTCAGGAAAAAGCATGCTCGCAAAACGTATTCCGTCAATTCTGCCGGACATGACTTTTGAAGAAAGCCTTGAAACAACAAAAATCTACTCCATTGCCGGCGCACTTTCAGACAACATTTCACTCATAAAGTCCCGTCCGTTCCGCGCTCCGCACCACACCATTTCGGCAGCAGGACTCTCCGGCGGCGGAAGAATTCCCCGCCCGGGAGAGTTGAGCCTTGCCCACCACGGCGTGCTTTTCCTCGACGAGCTGCCGGAATTTCCGCGCGTTTCAATGGAGGTTCTCCGTCAGCCGATGGAAGACGGCACAATCACAATTTCCCGTGTTTCCGGTACTTTGACCTACCCGTGCGAGGTCATGCTTGTTTGCGCAATGAACCCGTGTCCCTGCGGCTATTTCGGACATCCGACAAAAAAATGCACCTGCGCCAAGGGTACGCCGGCAAAGTACCTTTCAAAAGTCAGCGGACCTCTGCTTGACAGACTCGACATACATATTGAAGTTCCGCAGGTTGATTTCAAAAAGCTCTCTGACGATACGCTCGCAGAAAGCTCAAAGGAAATCAAAAAGCGTGTCAATGCCGCAAGAAAAATTCAACAGCAGCGTCTTGCGGGAACAGGAATAAGCTGCAACAGCAAAATGACGGCAGCGCTCACACGAAAATACTGTGTTCTTGACGAAAAATCAAAGCAGCTGCTTGAAAAAAGCTTTGATGCGCTCGGCCTTTCGGCAAGGGCGTATGACAAAATTCTGCGCGTTGCACGAACCATCGCTGACCTTGACGCAAGCGAGAACATCACAGCGGAGCATGTTACGGAAGCTGTTCAGTACAGAAGTCTTGACAGAAAATTCTGGAGAGAATAAAGCCGTAGGAGCTGTAAAAAAGTTCAGACCGCATAAACCAAGAAAAACAGAGGGTTTCTTTGGATTAAAAAGTCCGAAGAAACCCTTTAAACATAATAAGTATAAAAGGGACTGGCGCATTT
>JAEDIL010000052.1 GCA_016292455.1 Clostridiaceae bacterium | reverse complement strand
TCTTATGTGAGGTTATGTACTTTAATGAAAACGGTTTGGATTAACAAAGTAAGGATTTGAGGGGTTAAATCAGGGTATAAGATACTCTCCCTTGAAATTCCCACAATGAAAACTCAGGGCGCCGCAAAGAAAACCGCAGCTCAGCAGACCGTCTCAGAGGCAATTTCGTTTGAAGAAGCAACCGACGAAGCTATTGACTTTTCAAACGTTCAGATTGAGCCTCTCTTTGAAGATTTTGTTGACTTTGAAACTTTCTCAAAGAGTGACTTCCGCGCCGTAAAGGTCAAAGACTGTGTTGCAGTCAAAAAGAGCAAAAAGCTTTTGCAGTTTACACTTGATGACGGAACCGGTACGGACAGAACAATTCTCAGCGGAATTCATGCTTATTATGAGCCAGAGGAGCTTATAGGCAAGACCTGCGTTGCAATCACCAACCTGCCGCCGAGACCCATGATGGGTATCGATTCCTGCGGAATGCTTATTTCCGCCGTTCATCAGGAAAACGGTGAGGAAAGGCTTCACCTGCTTATGCTCGATCCGCATATCCCTGCCGGCGCAAAGCTGTATTAAAATTGTGCTTGCGGGTAATATAACGCTTTAAAGAGCAAAGGAATATTTCAAAAACAAAGACTATACTTCATAAAAACCTTTGTTTGGTGTTCAACGTGAAGTATAGTCTTTCTGTTTTTTGTTCCGGTCTTTTTTGCGCAGGCTGCGACTGCTGCTTTTAAAATCCGATTATTTCAGGGAGGATAATTATGGCGAATATAATAACGGGTTGCAGAATTATGTTCAGTATATTTCTGCTGTTCTTTCCTGCTTTTTCTTTCCGGTTTTATTTCTGCTATATTTCGGCAGGGTTGACGGATATGCTTGACGGATTTGTTGCAAGAAGGACCGGAACTGAAAGTAAGTTCGGCTCAAAGCTTGATACTGTTGCAGACCTTGTATTCTTTGCTGTCTGCGCAATAAAAATTCTTTCCGAAGTCCGGCTTCCGACTTCGATCTGGATATGGATACTGATAATTGCCTTAATCAAAGCGTCGAATTTTGCCGTTGGGTTTGCCATACATAAAAGCTTTGTTGCCGAGCATACGGTTCTGAATAAAGCAACCGGTCTGCTGATGTTCCTTTTGCCGCTGACAATATCCTTTGTTGACATTGAATTCGGTGCGGCAGTTGTGTGCGCGGCTGCAACAGCCGCTGCCGTTCAGGAAGGATACCGCATCATTAAAAGAAAACGGTAAATAAGTCTCTGCATTTTTTGCAATCCAAATCAAGCGCAGCAGAATATTATCTGCTATTATTGTGTCAGACAGTCGAAAGGGAGTGAAACAGATGCACGAATGGCAAAAAAACATCCAGAACCTTATTTATGAAATTGACCTTTGCATAAAAAGGCATAGCGATGAAGCGCTCACGCTTGAACATCTCTCAAAAAAACTCGGCTATTCTGCTTTTTATGTTTCAAGGAAGTTCAGAGAGGTTTCCGGAATGTCGCTGAGGGAGTATCTTTGTCAGCGAAGGCTTGCTTTCGCACTCATAGAACTTCGTGACACAGAAAGAGGAATCCTTGAAATTGCGCTTGACAACGGCTTTTCATCTCACGAGGCGTTTACTCACGCGTTCAGAACGGCATACGGTCTTTCGCCGAGCGAATACCGGAAAAAACCGGTTCCGGTTGTTCTGCGCACTGTTATCCGTCCCTTTGACTGTTATTTATTAGGTATAGGAGGAACAGGTATGGCAAAAACAACAGACAGAATCAAAACTTACTTTGTAACGATTCCGGAACACAAATTTCTTCATATCCGGAACTATGAAAGCATCGGCTATTGGGACTTCTGGCAAAAGCAGAGCCTGATTCCGGGTCAGGACTGCGAAACAATATGCGGACTTCTCGAAAGCATAAAGGGTAAGCTTGACGACAACGGCGGAAGCGGCGAGGACGCTTCAAGCGGACAGGTCATGGCTTTTATCAATGAACCTGCCGGCAGAATTTGCAGCTGGGGTATACCTCTTGCGGAAGCATACGGCGTTCGTCTTCCGGCGGACTATGACGGTGCCGTTCCGCCGCAGATGCAGCTTATGGACGTGCCCGAGGGTGAGTACATTGTTTTTGAACACGGTCCGTTTGATTTTGAAACGGAGAACCGGACCGTTGAAGCCGAAATTGAAAAGGCGATGGAAGAGTTTGATTATCCGGCAACCGGATATGAGCTTGACAAAACGCAGGGCAGAGTGTTCTATTTCTATCACGACTGTGAGCGTTTCTGGAAGTACATCAGACCGGTAAAGAAAACAAAGTAAAGCAATGCTGTGAACAGTTGCAGTCGTCAAAGTCAGTTTCTTTGCGGCTGCATCTTTTTTGTCGGGCGTTTCTGTCGGGCTGCTCTTTCGTCATAATCCTTTGACACAGAGTGAAAAATGTGCTATCATCGGGTGGAATAATATTTATGTTTCAGGAGGAAAAAATGAAGATTGCAGTAGTCAACGGAAGTCCGAAAGGAAAATAAAAAGAAATAAGTTTCCGGTTGTTAAAATATGAATTCATCAGCGGTTCGTTTCTCTGAGCCGCTGAGATATAAAGGACGAAGAAAAAATGCATATTCCGCTTTCCGAGACACAAAAAGTTGACATTGAGCCGTTTTTTGAGGCTCTCGAAAAATCAATAAAGCAGACAACAATTGAATATGATGTCCGCGATTGGCTCTATGTTCCGAATTGTTACGGCGAATACAGGTACATACTCGGAACAACGGGTAAAAAGCCGCTTGTCTGCATCGGTATAAACCCGTCAACGGCAGCTCCGAACAATCTTGACAACACTCTCAAATCTGTTGAGCGCATTGCAAAGGGCAACGGCTTTGATTCTTTTATTATGTTCAACGTATATGCTCAGCGGGCAACGAGGCCGCAGGATATGGACAGGGAACTGAACGAAGCGCTTCACCGCGAAAATATGAAAGCATTTGACTATGTGCTTTCGCTTTATGAGGGCGGAAATCCTGCTGTCTGGGCGGCGTGGGGCAACATTGTTGAAATGAGACCGTACCTTAAAAAATGCCTTGCAGATATGGTTCGGGTAGGAAAAGAACATTCAGCTGTGTGGTATTCCTCGGGAAAAATCAGCAAATTGGGTCATCCGCACCATCCGCTTTATCTCAGAAAAGACAGTCCGCTGGATTTGTTTGACATGGAAAGCTATGTTGAGAGTCTGTAAGTAATAATATATCCCTTTCGTAAATATGTATTAGTGAGCATACATATTTACTGGAGGGGTATTTTTGAATGAGCTTGTTGAAAAAAGGGCAGAGGCTCTTGCTGAATATATAATTGAAACCAAGGCAACCGTGCGCGCGGCTGCAAAACGCTTTGATGTGAGCAAATCCACCGTGCACACAGATGTTTCACTCAGGCTGAAGGAAATTGACTTCGGTCTTTATGAGCAGGTACGCCTTGTCCTTGACGAAAATAAGGCGGAAAGGCATATCCGCGGAGGAAACGCCACAAGAGAAAAATACAAAAAGGCAAAAAGGAAAAGTTGACACAAAAATCAAAATGGTCTATAATCAAAATAGCTGCAAGCGGAATGAGTCCGCGTGAAAAGAGGAATCACAATGGGTAAAAACGAAATGGGCTGCGATTGCACCCATATAGATGAAGAACTTGTTGAAAAAGCAAAAAAAGCTATGCCTGCCGATGAACTGATTTTTGACCTTGCAGAGTTTTTCAAGGTTTTTGCCGATTCAACAAGGATGAAAATTCTCTGGGCGCTTCATGAACATGAGCTTTGCGTCTGTGACATTGCCGTTGTTCTCAATATGACAAAGTCGGCTGTTTCTCACCAGCTCAGCTATCTGAGGGGCGCAAACCTTGTCAAAAACCGGAAGGACGGCAAAATAGTTTATTACTCGCTTTCCGATGAGCATGTAAAAGAGATTTTTGAAATGGCTGTTGAACATCTTGATGAATTATAAAACCGGGATTGTTTTTGAAAAATCATTCAGCGCGCCGGCAATGGACTGAGTTCCGTGTCAGAGCGCTTTTTTCATATATTTTTTTGAAAACTGCGAAAAATTCCCGGGCGGTGCGTTAATATGGTGTACGGTTCAGAGATAATAGAAATCGCTTCGGGCTCGTTGAGGGCATAAATCATTGACAATGTTTGTCTTTTTTTGTATAATCCAAGTCAGTGTTTTGTCTATTACAGCTGACGGAGAGTGATGAAGCGTGATTTCAAATGATGACTTCAAAGTGCTTGTTGATGAGCTGCTCGGCAGGGAGTATGTCTCCTACGATATGCTTTGTTATCTTGCCGAAAGGGAACTTAAACCCTTGGTGCGCAGGATGTGCTATTGTGAGCCGTGTCTTCGCGGCAGGGGCTTTGAAGATGACATTATGCAGGAAATCAGTATAAGGCTCATCAAAACAACAATCAGCCATTTTCTGCTGAAACCCGGCTGCAACGGTCAGGTGAATTATGATCCCACAGGATTCAGAAAATGGATGGTCACCGTTGCAATCAACATCAAAAATGATTATGCTAACCGTGTCAGACGGCTTGATTTTAAAAGCTTGCCGATTGATGAAAGGGTGCTTTCCCTTTCGTCCGATGAAGCTGAAATCAGCGAAGAGCGCATCGAAAAGCTCAAAAGAGCGTTTTCAATCGTTGTGGAATCAGACGTTCAGGTTTACAAGGTTCTGACATGGATTGCGCAGTTCATTTTTGTAATCGGTCATGATGTCAGCAAGATTGAGTCAAACAACATGATTATTTCCGCGTTTGAGGAAAAGACCCTGTCTGAAATGTACGCAATGCTGCTCTCTTCCGAAAAAGATATTCCCTGGCTGGTTATCAGCGAAGCGCAGAAGAAGAAAATTGAAAATGCTCTCGATTCTCCGTGGAACGACGATGTTCCTTACGGGAAAGTCAGGTATAAGGAATTTTTCATGAAAAAAGGCGGCAAGGGCACAATAAGCGATTGGATGAACCGAATGAATAATTTGATTAAACGGGTGATGAATGATGAAGCACTTAACAATTGATCAGATAATCAGCTTTGTTTCTCTTTGCAAATTGGACGCGCCTGCTCTTGAACTGAGCTGCCTTGTGAACGAGCATATCAGAGAATGCAGCGACTGCTTGCAGCAGGTTCGTTCTTTCCAGGATGTGTATGATGAGTTTTTGCGGATTCAGTCCGTTGGTGATTTTAAAAGCTTTGCCTATTCAATAGTGCCGGAAAATATGACTGCGGCGAGAGAAATGGCTGAAATTGAAAGGGAAATCATGCTTGAAGGCTGAACTGCGTCATAAAAGGAAGGAAAAGTGGAAGATGAGAAAGAGGGCGACTGTAACTTTTGACAGTTCATTGGCTCTGCGACAGGGGGATGACTCTGCTTCTTTGGCAGAGCAATTCAAAATAACAAGCAAGGAAAACCTCGGCCTGAGCGCGATTGTCAGAATCGCCTCGCAAACCGAGGTTGTGCTTGTTTTCAAAAGCGAAACAACGGATGAAGAAATAATCAGAAGTATTGCTTCGGTTCTTGAAAAAATGATGATTGAAGATATGTCGGCTGTCAGTGTATACATCGACGGCTCTGAGCTGTTTTCAGGAAACGCGGAGCAGACCGGAAGCGAAGACGGAGAAGAATCTCAGCCGGACGAGGAAATGACGGAGGATGAACTGAACAAAAAAGCTGTTCATGCTCTTATCGGAGCGGAAGAGTTCAAGGAGCTCATTGAAGAGATCCGAATGATTTCCGGTCACGTTATTGAACACAATACCTTTGAAGCATTCACATATCAAAGCTATCTTTTTGCAATAAATGACGGCTGTGGTCTTTCAACCTGCCTCAACCTGTTTGCAAAGACTCTTTCTTCCTGCGGTCTTTTCAAGCTAAATGAAAGGCAGCCGGTTGTTGAAGAACGCCTTCTGCCTCCCGGGAACGAAAAGGTTGACCCGTTTGCCTGCGTCCTTTCCCACATTCAGGGAATGAGCCGCAGCGGAAGGGTAATCTGTGTTGACATCAGCGAGTGGATGACGTCGCTTTCAAGCAAAAAATTCAAAGAATTCCTGATGACGATTGAAGATCATTCAAAGGAGAACATTTTTGTTTTCCGTGTCCCGTTTGTGGAAGCGGAGGTACTTGATATTATTCGCGACCAGTTGAACGACATTGTTTTTATCCGCACGGTTCCTTTTACCCCGATGAACAGCGATGAGCTGGTTGAATGCGGAAAAAGGTGTCTGAAAAAGTTCAGCTACTCTGCCGACGATGATGTGTGGGAAATATTCAGAGAACGCATTACGGAAGAAAAAAGCGACGGCAGATTTTACGGGATAAACACCGTAAACAAAACTATTCATGAAATGATTTACTGCAAACAGCTCAACGATGCAAGGAAAAATGTCAACACAACCGTAATTTCAAAAGGCGACATCAGCCATTTCGTTCACAAAGGCGGTTTTGGTGAACGCGACGCCTTTGTTCAGCTCGGTGAAATGGTCGGAATGGATAAAGTCAAAAACAGTATTGAAGAAATCCTGACTCAGATTGAGCTTTCAAAACGCAGTGAAGGCATTGCGACTCCGTGTTTGCACATGCGTTTTGTCGGCAATCCCGGAACGGGAAAAACCACCGTTGCCAGACTTGTCGGACGGATTCTGAAAGCGCGCGGCGTACTTCGCAACGGGAGCTTTTTTGAATACTCCGGACGTGACCTTTGCGGTAGATACGTCGGCGAAACCGCTCCGAAAACTGCCGCAATCTGCCGCGACGCATACGGCTCGGTTCTTTTTATTGACGAGGCTTATTCTCTTTACCGCGGAGACGACAGCGGCCGCGATTTCGGCAAGGAAGCACTTGAAACCCTCATTGCCGAAATGGAAAATCATCGCAATGATCTTGTTGTCATCATGGCGGGCTATACCGATGACATGGAAAAGCTGATGCGGGGCAACGCCGGACTTGAAAGCAGAATGCCGTATATCATTGAATTCCCGAATTACAGCAGAGAAGAGCTGTATAAAATTATGATGAAAATGGTTGACGGAAAGGTTGAATATACCAAAGAATTTTCCGAAGCTGCAAAAGACTATTTCAGTTCGCTTTCAGAAGATGTGCTTTCGTCCAAAACGTTCAGCAACGCGCGCTTTGTCCGCAATCTTTTTGAACGCACCTGCGCAAAGGCGGGAATCCGTCAGCGGCTTGACCGTTCGGAAAAGCTTGTGCTGACCAGGGAAGACTTTTTCCTTGCAAGCTCCGAACGTACTTTTGAAAGCCTTGTTGAAAAGAAAACAAAGAGAAAAATCGGGTTCTGATTTCAAAAGCTGTAATAATTCAAACATCGGGACTGCCTTTGAGGTACTCCCGATGTTTTTGTTTATTAAGGTTTTCTTACGGGAAACTTACGATTTGTTTCAAATGGTTGTTTTTGAAAACGGCTTTTTGTATAATGTGACCGAAGAAAGAAAAAGGACTGAAAAAGATGAAGAAAAAACAGCTTTCAAAAAAAGGAAAACGTGTTCTTGCCTGTTTTCTTGCTGCTTTTCTTTTGTGCGGAACGTATATTCTCGGTGTCAACTTTTACGTCATTCTCTCGCAGAAGAAGAACATAGTATCCCGGCAGGAGGCGGCGCAAATTCAGAACATTGACTATGTTCTGGTGCTTGGCTGCGGTGTCCGTGAGGACGGTTTTCCGACGCGTATGCTCTCGGAAAGACTCAAAAGCGGCGCCGAGGTTTTCAAAAGCCTTGAAAACTCCGGAGCAAAGCTTCTTCTGACGGGAGATAACAGCGGAGAAAGCTATAACGAGCTTGCCGCAATGAAAAGTGTCAGCCTTGAAAACGGCATTGCCGAAAGAGATATGTTGATTGACAACATAGGCTTTTCAACCTATGAAAGTATGTATAACGCAAAAAACACATACGGAGCAAAAAGAATAATCATAATCACCCAGCCGTACCACATGTTCCGTGCGCTGTATATTGCCGAAAGCCTTGGCATTGAGGCGTGGGGCGTCACGGCGTACCTGCCGTTTTATCCGCAGCAGATCAATTGGTCGCTTCGGGAGGTGCTTGCGAGGAACAAGGACTTTTTGCTCTGTGCGTTTGACTGAAAGGGGAATCCAAAATGAAAAAAGCCGTTGCCGTTATTGCT
The DNA here is from genome assembly GCA_016292455.1 of Clostridiaceae bacterium. Lineage (GTDB taxonomy): Bacteria > Bacillota > Clostridia > Oscillospirales > Acutalibacteraceae > UBA6857. The sequence goes on along the minus strand of JAEDIL010000052.1, from coordinate 4,282 downwards.
GCGCTTGTTCTCATTGGCGGTGCATTTTTTGCCGGGCTGAGCGTGGGAACATACAGACCCGGGTATTACCTTGAAGAAAGCAAGGTCTATTCAAAAGAAGATATTGAAAAATGTGCAAGGCTTGCACGGAAAAGGAAAGCGTATGCTGTCAGAACGGATTCGCAGGGCGCGTCAATAACAGCCTTGCTTCCGCTTTCAATTATCTCATGAATGTTTTCGCCGGAAATTTTTATTGCTGCCGGAGCAAAGTTTTCAATTGTAATTGAGCTCATGTGTACCTCCGTAAAAGCTGCGATTATGATATAACAAAGGAGCCGACGGGAAAACGCCGGTTCCTTTGCATATATTTAATTCTCTCTGAAAATTAAAGAAGAACCTCTTCAACCGGACCTCTGAGTGCCGGGTCGTGGAGAGGGAAAGGCTTTGAAATGTCCTTCACGAAAGAATTGAGAGTGATCTGCTTGAACATTGTCGGAAGCTGATATTTTGAAAGCAGCTCAACAACGCTTTCCTTTTTGTCGGGGTTTCTGCGCGCTTCAAAGGACTTGAATTCAATTTCAACGTCTGCCTCGGCGGGAATTGAAAGGAGGGTGATTGTGGTTTTTCCGTTTTTATATTCGGGCGAAACAGACCTTTTTCTGCCGGAAACCTTTACAACAATTTCCTTTGCCGAGGAGATGTCGTCAAAAACAAGCTTCCATTCGCGCTTTTCGGGAATCACGGTGAGGTCGCCTTTTGCTGCGCTGATTTTGAATAAAAGGTCTCTTCCGGCTTCTCGGACCGAAAGAACCGTTTCGGCAAAGGCTCCGTTTTCAAAATTCATTGTTTCGCCGTCATCTTCATAGAGTGTGAAGCTGTTTGTGCCTCTGAAAATCCTGACAGTCAGCTTTTTGGGGTTTGAGTAATCATTCGTTCTGTCATTCTGCGAAAGGGGGACGATTGCACCCTCCTTTGCGAGAACAGGCAGAGCGTTCAGGTCGCGGTACATTGTGACAAAGCGACCGCCCTCATAAATTCTTCCTGTGTACCAGTCTGTCCATCTTCCGCCCGGAAGCCAGACCTTTGTCGGAGCAAGGAAAGTGCGCTTGTCCGCGGGCCTGGTTACCGGAGATACCATAAGCTCGCTGCCGAAGAAGAACTGGTTCGGAACCTCGTAGGCATTCTTTTCGTCGGGATAAGAGTAATACATCGGCTCGCAAAGTGCAAGTCCGTCTGTGTGAGTTCGGCGGTTGATTGAGTATATATACGGAATTAGTGCATGGCGTTCTCTGAGGGCGTTCACAGCTGCTGTTTCGGCTGCAAAACTGTATTTCCAAGGTTCTTTTCCCATGAATTCATCCTTGGTTGAATGAAGGCGCATAATCGGACTGAATTCACCGAGCTGAACCCAGCGGACATAGAGTTCGTCGTTCCTTGAACCGAGCTGATGACCGCCGATGTCGTGGCTCCACCATGTGTAGCCGACGTTCGCGGCGTTCACCGTGAAGTACGGCTGAAAATCAAGGCTCTTCCAACTGATTATTGTATCGCCGGAGAAGCCGAGCGGATAACGGTGAGAGCCGACCTGTGCAAAACGGGAAAGGATAAGCGGTCTCTTTCCGGTTGAGGCAAGGTCAAGTGTGTGGTAATGGTTGAGCGCCCAGAGGGGATCAAGCCCTTTGATTTTTGTTTTTCTTTCCTGCTGCCAGTCAATCCACCAGAAGTCAACGCCGTCTTCTTCATAAGGTCTGTGGAGAAATCTGAAGTAGCCCTCAATATATTTCGGGTCGGTAATATCAAAGGGAATCCGCTTTTTGCTTTTCGGGTCAATGCCCATAAATTTCGCAAAATCTTCATACTGGTTCTCAAAGGCGCGCACGCCCTGGGCGGGATGCAGATTGACAGTCACCTTGAAGTTTTTTTCCCGCAGCCAGGAAAGCATGGCCTTGTAGTCCGGGAAAAGCTCTGTGTTCCAGCTGTAACCCGTCCAGCCGTGGGACTGGAAAAACTCCGGAATTGACTTGAAAGAATATTTGTCCTCGCGGTTTCCGGACACATTCTCTTTTCCGAAGCGTTTGAGAACGTCTACCCAGTGCCAGTCCATGTCAATTGTGGCAACGGTAATCGGAATATCTTTTTCGAGGAATTTTTTCATCAGGTCAACATATTCCTGCTGACTGTAATCTTTATATCTGCTCCACCAGTTGCCGAGGCAGTAGCGCGGAACAAGGGGAACGGCACCGCAAAGCTTGAAAAATTCACGAAGGCAGCCGCGGAAATCCTTGCCGAAAGCGAAGTAATAATCGTCAGTCTGAACGGGTCTGCGTTCCTTCATTGTTCCGTCTGAGCACATGATGACGGTTTTTGAATCGTCAACAACCGAAACGCCGCTTGTGCTCATAAGACCCTCTTCAAGCTTGACCGAGCCGTTGATCATGTCGAGCGTGCGGTAGGTGCCTTTGAGGTTGCCGCTTTTGAAGTCGGTTACGCATCTTGAATCTTTGAGCGTAATACTTTCGGTGCGACCTTTTGCAAGGTCAAAGTGGAAACAGATGTCCTTTGTTTTAATCGTAATTTTGTTGTTGTCCTGAAAAAAGCTGAACTCCGGGCGGTCAAAGTCGCGGCAGATGACCGTCTGGGTTGCCTCATCGGTAAAAATTCGCTTTTTGTCCTTTTCAACTCTGATAATCCGCGAGGACAGAACAGAAAAGCGGAAGCTGCCCCTTTGAATCACAAAACCCTCGGCGGTTCCGGTCTTGTAGTTGTGAGAAAATGCTGCTTTAAAGTACGGGGAAAGTTCATTCATCGACATATTTCCTTTCAACCTTAATCTACGCAGATGATACAATAAAGAAAAGAAGTTTTCAAGGCAATAGAGTTTTTTCGGCAAAAACAACCAAAAATTCCCCCTTTTTTTCTACGTTCCGGTAGGGTTGACATTCCGGAATTCAAAGGAAAACATATAGCAATTTCTTTGCCGTTGTGGTAAAATACTTAAATGACTAATAATATTGATTTTGAACGGGGGCACAGCTAATGAACATTATTATCGTCGGCTGCGGAAAGGTTGGTTCAACGCTTGCTGAACAGCTTGCCGGCGAAGGACACGATATTACCGTCATAGACATCAGCAGCGAGGCTATTTCAAAAGTAACCGACACTTCCGATGTCATGGGAATTGAGGGCAACGGTGTTGTTTATTACGTTCAGAAAGAAGCCGGAATCGAATATGCCGATATGTTCATTGCGGTAACCGGCTCGGATGAGCTGAATCTGCTTTCCTGTCTGATTGCCAAAAAATCTTCTTCATGCCGGACTATTGCAAGAGTCCGCAATCCTGACTATCTGACCGAGCGCGGCTTCATTAAGGAAAAGCTCGGAATATCCATGATTATCAATCCCGAAATGGAAACCGCCAACGAAATTACGCGGCTTTTTTCAATTCCTTCCGCAATCTCCGTTGATACTTTTGTCAGAGGACGCATTGAGCTGCTTGAAACCAGACTTCCCGCTTCTTCTCCGATTGCAGGGATTTCAATCAAATCGGCGCTTGGCAAACTTTCCGGCAGAATACTTATTTGTGCCATTGAGCGCGGAAAAGATGTTATTATTCCCACCGGTGACACAGTTTTGCTTGCTGATGATAAAATTTCATTCATTACTACCCACCGCGACGCAGGAGCGTTCTTCAAAAAAGCAGGAATTGCAAAAAATCATATTAAAACAATAATTATCGTCGGCGGCGGAAAAATTTCGTTTTATCTTGCAAAAAAGCTTGATGAATGCGGCTTTCGGGTCAAGATCATTGAGCAGGACAAAGAGCATTGCGAATTGCTTGATAAGGTTTTGCCCGATGATGTTATGATTATTAACGGTGACGGAAGCGACCGCAGTCTCCTCCTGGAAGAGGGGATTGAAGATGCGGACGGCTTTGCCGCCCTGACAGGCATGGACGAGGAAAACGTCATGCTTTCGCTCTATGTCAACGCAAACTTTAAGGCAAAAACCGTCACAAAGGTCAACCGTGTGAATTTTGAAGATATGCTTGACCGCCTTTCAATCGGTTCTGTTGTATATCCGAAGTATATTACGTCGGAAATGATTCTCAGCTATGTCCGTGCGCTTGAAAACTCAACCGGCAGCGGAGTTCAGACGCTTTATAACATTGTCGGCGGAAAGGTTCAGGCGCTTGAATTTGCTGTCAGAGCCGAAAGCAGGGCGACGGGCGTTCCTCTGAGCCGGCTCAGTCTTAAAGACAATATTCTCCTTTGCTGCATCAGCCGCAACGGAAAGATTATTATTC
>JAEDIL010000051.1 GCA_016292455.1 Clostridiaceae bacterium | reverse complement strand
GCATTTTTCTTTTTGTTCTGCGCTGAATGCGACAGCCCCTTCAGTAATTTATTTCCGTTTTCCCAAACTTTTTCATATTTATGACATTTTTTTAATGTAAAATTGTAGCGGGTGTAGTATAATGGTTGCGGCAAAGCAGAGAGTGTTTTTGCTTTCACACGAAAAATTGCAGAAACAGAATTACTGTGATTTTCATTTTAAGAAAGAGGTATTATCATATATGAACCGAAATGTTTTGCAGTATCTTGAAGAAAGCGCCTCCCGCTTTCCGGAAAACTGTGCAATGCTTGATGAAAACCGCCGCTATTCCTACACGCAGCTGCTTTCAAAAAGCCGCGCGATAGGTTCAGCTCTTTGCAAAAGGAACGTTTTTGCCTGTCCGGTCGGCGTTTACGGCGAAAAGGACTGTGCCTCGCTTTTTGCTTTCTTCGGCATTGTTTACGCCGGCGGATTCTATTGTTTTCTGAACCCTGAACTTCCCGGTTCAAGGCTTTCTCAGATCACCGCTGTGCTTTCGCCGAAGCTTATTATCACAACATCCGCTCTGAAAGATGAAGCGGCACGGATTTTTCCGGAGTTCGGGCTTGTCACGCTCGAAGAGCTTGAAAGCGAAGAAATCTGCGAAGAAGCTCTCCTCAGTGTGCGCGAACGCTCGATTGACACAGATCCCCTTTACATTAACTTCACCTCCGGCTCAACCGGAGTTCCCAAGGGCATTGTTGTTGCTCACCGCAGCGTAATAGATTTTATCGACTGCTTTACCGGAACATTCGGAATCAACGAAACCGATGTCATTGCAAATCAGGCGCCGTTTGACTTTGATGTTTCGGTCAAGGATATTTACAGCGCTCTCAAAACCGGCGCGGCAATTGCCGTTGTCCCGAGAAAGCTGTTCTCCGTTCCCACGGGACTTATTGACTTTTTGTGTGAGCACAAGGCAACTGTCATGATCTGGGCGGTTTCAGCGCTTTGTCTGCTCAGCACCTTCCATGCACTTGACTATAAAACGCCCGAAACGGTCAGAATGATTCTTTTCAGCGGCGAAGTCATGCCGAACAAAGCGCTCAAAAACTTCCGCGCACATTTGCCGAAAGCAAAATACGTCAACCTTTACGGTCCGACGGAAATCACCTGCAACTGCACCTATCACATTCTTGAACCTGAGCGGGATTACTCCGCAGGAATCCCGATTGGAAAACCGTTTTTGAACGAAGATGTTTTCCTCCTTGACGAAAACGACAAAAAGGTTACAAAAAAGGAAGCGGTGGGCGAAATCTGCGTACGCGGCTCAGCTCTCGCTCTCGGCTATTACTCGGCGCCGCAGCAGAACGAGCTGCACTTTGTTCAGAATCCTCTTAATCCATATTATCCGGAAAGAATCTACCGTACCGGTGACCTCGGTCGCTTTGACGAAAACGGCGACCTCTTCTTCTGCGGAAGAAAGGATTTCCAGATTAAATATATGGGTCACAGAATTGAACTTGAAGAAATTGAACGCGAAATGGGAGCGATTGAAGGCGTTGAAAGGTGCTGCTGCATCTTTGACGAAAAGAAGTCCAGACTCAAAGGCTTTTATGTCGGTTCAATAGACAGGGTGCGACTCCACGAAATTATGACAAAGGAGCTTCCCTCTTTCATGGTTCCGGGCATAATTCGCCAGCTTGACGAAATGCCGCTGACCAAGAACGGAAAAATCGACCGCAAAAAACTTGCCGAATAAAACAGCAGCTGTCTGCGTCAGGCTGCGGCGCGGACAGCAAAACTATTGCAGCCGGAAAGGCACGGCAAACGCAATGCATGAACTTGCCAGAACCAACGAAACCGCATTTTATGTTTTTGACGTGAAAAAGCTCAAAGAACGGGTGGCCTATCTGAAAAGGTCGCTTCCGCAAGACGTTGAGCTTTGCTACGCGGTAAAAGCCAATACCTTCATAATCAAAGAGCTCATCGGCTCGGTTGAGCGCTTTGAGGTCTGCTCCCCGGGTGAAGCAGAAATCTGCGCCGGGCTCGGCGTTCCCGAAGAGGAAACTGTAATCTCCGGCGTCAACAAAACACCCGATGTTATTGAAACCATGGTTGCTTCCTCGGACAGGAGGATTTACACCGTTGAGTCAATGACTCAGTTTGAGCTGCTTCGCTCGCTCTCAGGAAAATACGGCAAAACGCTGAAAACTCTGCTCCGACTGACGAACGACAGTCAGTTCGGAATCAACAAAAGCGAGATTGAAGAAATCGTCAGAAACCGGAATGACTATCCCTGTCTTGATATTCTCGGAATTCAGTTTTTTTCCGGAACACAGAAAACCTCCTTCAAAAAGCTGCGCCGCGAAATTTCGCACCTTGACGAGCTGCTGATAAAGCTCCGTGACGAATACGGCTTTGAAGCACGCGAGCTTGAATACGGCCCCGGTTTTCCCGTTGCTTACTTTGAAGACGAGGACATCGGAGAAGAAGAGCTGATTTCTCAGTTTTCGGACGCCCTGTGCTCAATGCAGTTCAAAGCGAAGATTTCGCTTGAACTCGGAAGGAGCATTGCCGCCTGCTGCGGCAGTTACTGCACCCACATTGTTGACATCAAGCGCAACAAGGGTCAGAATTATCTTCTCATTGACGGCGGCATGCACCATCTCGTCTACTTCGGACAGCACATGGCAATGAAGCATCCCGTTCTTTCCGTACTCGGAAAGGAGAACGAGGAAATCTGCGAAGCATGGAACATCTGCGGCTCGCTGTGTTCAATGAATGACATTGTTGCAAAACAGGTTCTGCTTCCGCGCGTTTCAATCGGAGACGCAATCTGCTTTGAAAACACCGGCGCTTACTGCATGACCGAGGGAATCTCCCTTTTCCTCAGCCGCGATATTCCGGCAGTTTACCTGAAAAAAGAGAACGGAGACTTTCTCTGCGTTCGCAAAAGCTTTGAAACAAGTGTTTTAAATACACCAAAATATTGAAAGGAAGTATTCCAAAATGGACAAACTTATTGAAATTCTTGAAGACATTCAGCCCGGCGTTGACTATGAGAACAACGAAAGCCTTATTGACAACCACGTTCTCCCTTCGCTTTCAATCCTCTCGCTCGTTGCAGAGCTTGAAGACGAATTCGACATCACCATTCCCGCTGTTGAAATTATTCCGGATAACTTCAACTCCGCAAAGGCAATGTGGAAAATGATTACCCGCCTTCAGGATGAGGACTGAAAGAACTACGCAACAACAAAGGGACTGACGCGTTCAGCGCAGACCAAAGCACAAAAGACTATACTTCACACCCGGCGCGGGTCCGGATTTAACGTGAAGTATAGTCTTTTCTTCTTAGATGTTATAAATAACTTTTACTCTTTCAAGGCACCTCAGCAAAGGATCTGACAGTACCTTTTTCTTTCAGCATGCTCTTATTTGAACTTGTCAAAAAAGCTCTTCTTTTCTTCGCCGACAGTTTTTCCGTCGTCAATATTGTTTTTCGGCTTGTTCGAAAGCGAATCGTTGAACTGGCGGAGCATCTCTTTCTGCTTTGAGTTGAGCCCTTTCGGAACGTCAACGATTATCCTGACGAACTGGTCGCCGCGACCTCTTGAACCGAGCTGTTGAATACCTCTGTTCCTGAAACGGAAAACCTCGCCGGGCTGTGTGCCCGCCGGAAGCTCATACTTGACTTTGCCGTCAAGAGTCGGAACAAAGAGCGTATCTCCGAGAGCCGCCTGAGCAAACGTTACGGTGAAATCGCACCAGACATCAAAGCCGTCACGCTCAAAGAACGGGTGCGGACGAACGTTTATGTTCACCCTGAGGTCTCCGTTGGGTCCGCCGTTCATGCCCTTGTTTCCGCCGCCGCGGACATTGAGCGCCTGACGGTCGTCAATTCCTGCCGGAATATCAACTTCAACCGTTTCGTTTTTGGTTATGAAGCCCGTTCCGCGGCAATGCTGGCAGGGATTCTTGACAATCTTACCCTTTCCGCCGCAGTCCGAACAAGGTCTTGATGAACTGAACGCGCCGAACGGAGTACGCTGCTGAACATTGATTTGTCCCCTGCCGCCGCAGGTTTTGCAGGTTTCCGGCTTTGTTCCCTTTGCCGCTCCCGTGCCGCCGCATTCGGGGCAGGAGTCAATTCTCTTTATGTTGACCTTTTTCTTGCAGCCCTTTGCCGCCTCTTCAAAGGATATTGTGACGCTCGCCTGAACGGTAGTGCCCTTCTGCGGAGCATTCGGGTTCTGCTGACGCGTTGAGCCGAAACCGCCGAAGCCGCCGAACATACTGCCGAGTATATCACCGAGGTCAAAGTCTCCGCCGAAGCCGCCGAAGCCGCCCGCACCGCCTGCGCCGAAGTTCGGGTCAACGCCTGCGTGACCGTATTGGTCATAACGCGCCTTTTTCTGACTGTCGGAAAGAACCTCGTACGCCTCGTTTGCCTCCTTGAACTTTTCCTCGGCGGTCTTGTCGCCGGGATTAAGGTCAGGGTGATACTTTTTTGCAAGCTTACGGTAGGCTTTTTTTATCTCATCGTCGCTTGCGCTCTTGCTCACTCCGAGCACTTCATAATAATCGCGTTTGTTTTCTGCCATATATAATACAACTCCAAATCAGACACCAGACGCTGCTTTGGGCAGAATCTGATGCCTGAAATCTATCCGGAACCTTTACTCAGTTTGCGTCTGTGAAGTTTGCGTCGGTGTAGCCTGCGTCGGTGTAACCGCCGTCTGCGCCGGGCTGCTGAGAGCCGAAATCTGCGCCGCCGAACGGTGCGCCCTGCTGACCTGCTCCGGGCTGTGCGCCGGCCTGTGCCTGAGCCTGCTGATAAAGCTTTTCGGAAATCTTATAGAATTCCTGCTGCAATGCTTCCTTCTGACTCTTGATAAGCTCTGAATCCTGACCGCTCAGGGCGTTTTTGAGGGAGTCAACCTTGCTTTGAAGGTCGGCTTTGTCGTTTGCATCGAACTTGTCGCCGTTTTCAGAGATAATCTTTTCACACTGATAAACAAGCTGATCTGCTTCGTTTCTCAGGTCAATATCTTCGCGGCGTTTTTTATCCTCTTCTGCAAACTGTTCAGCATCGCGGACAGCCTTTTCAATGTCGTCCTTGGACATGTTGCTTGAAGATGTGATTGAAATTGCCTGCTCCTTGCCGGTTCCGAGATCCTTTGCGGAAACGTGAACAATGCCGTTCGCGTCAATATCAAAGGTTACTTCAATCTGCGGAACACCGCGGCGTGCCGGAAGAATCCCGTCAAGGCTGAATATGCCGAGAGTCTTGTTGTCCTTTGCGAACTCACGTTCACCCTGAAGGACATGAATTTCAACAGAGGGCTGATTGTCGGCAGCAGTTGAGAAAATCTGGCTCTTCTTTGTCGGAATGGTGGTGTTTCTTTCAATAATCTTGGTGTTTACGCCGCCCATGGTTTCAATTCCGAGTGAAAGCGGAGTGACGTCGAGAAGAAGAAGACCTTTGACATCGCCGCCGAGAACGCCGCCTTGCAGGCAGGCTCCGATTGCAACGCACTCGTCCGGGTTGATGCCCTTGAACGGCTCTTTACCTATGAAATTCTTTATTGCTTCGTTTACTGCCGGAATTCTTGAAGAACCGCCGACCATGAGTACCTTGTCAATTTCGCCGGTGCTGAGACCCGAGTCTGCCATAGCCTGACGGACGGGACCCATTGTTGCTTCAACAAGGTCTGCGGTCAGCTCGTTGAACTTTGCTCTGGTGAGCGTTGCTTCCAAGTGCTTCGGTCCTGTTGCGTCTGCGGTAATGAACGGAAGGCTGATTGCCGAGGTGGTAACACCGGAAAGCTCAATCTTTGCTTTTTCGGCAGCTTCCTTGATTCTCTGCATTGCCATTTTATCTGAACGAAGGTCAATACCCTGCTCCGATTTGAAGTTGTTGACAAGCCAGTCCATAATTCTCTGGTCAAAGTCGTCGCCGCCGAGGTGGTTGTTACCTGCGGTTGCAAGAACTTCCTGAACTCCGTCGCCCATTTCGATGATTGAAACATCGAAGGTTCCGCCGCCGAGGTCATAAACCATAACCTTCTGGTCATCTTCCTTGTCAATGCCGTATGCAAGAGCCGCAGCCGTCGGCTCGTTGATGATTCTCTTGACTTCAAGACCGGCAATTTTTCCTGCGTCCTTGGTTGCCTGACGCTGTGCGTCGGTGAAGTAAGCGGGAACAGTGATAACTGCTTCTGTTACCTTGTCTCCGAGATATGCTTCTGCATCTGCTTTAAGCTTCTGAAGAATCATTGCGGAAATTTCCTGCGGGGTGTAGTTCTTGTCATCAATCGTAACATGATAGTTTCTGCCCATCTGACGCTTGATTGATGAAATTGTTCTTTCGGGATTGGTGATAGCCTGCCTCTTTGCAACCTGACCGACAAGTCTTTCACCCGTTTTTGAAAACGCAACAACCGACGGAGTTGTTCTTGCGCCCTCTGCGTTAGCGATAACAACGGGTTCGCCGCCTTCAATAACTGCTACGCAGGAGTTTGTTGTTCCGAGGTCGATACCAATAATCTTTGCCATAATTTATTCCTCCAATACATTCAATACATTTATTGATTTATCTATAATTAAGGATCTCCGGGTTTCCCCTCGCTCCCATTGTCAGTTTGCAACCTGAACCATTGCCGGCCGCAATATTCTGCTTCCAAGGCGATAGCCCTTTGAAAAAACCTGTGCAATCACATTTTCGCCGAGCTCCTCGTCTTCAACGTGCATAACGCCGTTGTGTATGTTCGGGTCAAAGCTTTCGCCCCTTTCGCCGAAGGCTTCAACGCCGAGCTTTTTCAGTGTTTCGCAAAGGGACGTATATATCATTTCAACGCCCTTTTTATAGCTTTCAATGTCCGTTTCGCCCGTTGAGATTGCACGTTCAAAGTTATCCAGAACACCGAGAAGCTCTTTCAGGCAGTCCGCTTTGGAATCGCCGTAGGCGGCTTCCTTTTCGCGGACGGAACGCTTTCTGTAATTATCGTATTCGGCAAGGGTGCGGATATGAGCCTCTTTTGCGGCGGCAAGCTCTTTTTCAAGCTCTTCTTCCCTGGCAGAGGTCTTTTTACCGCTCTTTTTTCCGTTCTGCTTTTTTTCTGCGGAACCGCCCTTTCCGTCGGAATCCTGTCCGGCTTTGTCGGTTTTTTCTTCCGCCGTCTGTTCCTTTGCTTCCTTTTCGGGGGCTTCGTCTTTTTGGGTCTTAGCCATTGTCATCCTCCTTCACGACCGATGAGCCATCGTCAAAAGTATCCGTGAGCATTTTGCTCACAAGCTCGGTCAAATATTCAATTCCGGGAATCAGTCTCGCATAATTCAGCCTTGTCGGACCGATAATTCCGATTGCCCCGGTTTCATGTCCGCGGATGTTATACCGCGAAATAATCATGCTGGTGTTTTCAAGCTGACGGAACATGTTTTCCTTTCCGATTGTTACGGAAAGAGGACCTTTGTTTGCCGAAACGGCACGTTCAAGCTTGTCACCCTCGTCAAAGAACTGCATCATTTCGAAAACGCTGTCGCTGAATTCCCTGTGGTGCAGAAGATTCTGCTCGCCTTCAAGGTGAATTTCCGCCTGAACCGCCTTTGAGGCAAGGTCTGCAAGATAGGTGAACAGAGGACTCATTGAAAGCGCACCGACACCGAGCGAGGCAACAAGAGTCTGAATCATAACCGTTCCGATGTCACTGACAGGCCGTCCGATAAACGTCTTTTCAACAATCTGATAGAAATTCTCAACAATTTCAGGCGTCAGCTGAGTGTCAGTCCGGCAGATTCCGTTCTTGATAATTCCCGAAGAAGTGATGAGAACCATCATCGCAAGGCGCGTTCCGACCGGCACAAGTTCAATTCTTCTGACTATTGCGCCTTCGTCCGTGGGTGTTGTTGCTATTGACGCGCAGTCGGTGAGCTTTGCAAGAATTTCGCTCGCCTTTCCCAGAAGCTTTTCCGGACTGCCGGCGAAGCGTTCAAGCTGAGTTCTGATTTCCTCGCGCTCATCTTCGGAAAGCTCGCTCCTGCTCATCAGGTTATCAATATAATACCGATACCCTTTCTGAGAAGGAATTCTTCCGGCGGAGGTATGCGGCTGGTCAAGCAGCCCGAGTTCCGCAAGCTCGCTCATTTCATTCCGGATTGTTGCAGAAGAAACGGAGATGGGCAACGTACTCATCAGAAACTTTGAACCGACCGGTTCGCCGGTCTGAACATAATGCTCAACAATTGCAGAAAGAATCATTTCTTTCCGTTTTCCAAGCTCCATATCTTCGCCTCCTTTGCTTGTTGTTTAGCACTCTTGATATTCGAGTGCTAAACACTGTCATAAATATACAACGATTGCTAATAAAAGTCAAGCGTTTTTCAAAAAAAACTAAAAAAATGCGCCCGGAAAACCGGACGCAAATTTTCTGATTTCAGCTGAATAATTCAGGATTATTCTTTTCCGACAAGCCAGTTGATTGAAACGCCGAGAACATCAGCGATTGCAACAAGCTCATAGTCGTTGACGCTTCTGATCTGGCCTTCAAGCTTTGAAAGACCGGAAGCAGTGAGCTCAACGCCCTTGATCTGAAGCTGAGTGAGAAGGTCAATCTGCTTCATGCCGAGTTCTTTTCTCTTTGCTTCAATTTTTGCGCCGACCATGTTACGGTCGCCCAACGGCTGCTTTCTGATTCTCATATAAAATCACACCCCTAAAAAAAAATAAGCGGCAAAAAATTCAATACCGTAATAATTGCCACTTCTGTATACTAACACACTATTTACATATTGTCAATTACAATACTGTAAAAATATCGGTTTTTTTGACGAATTTCCGCCTGACAGACAAGCATTGCCGCCGGAACAAAAGAAAGCGTTTTTTCTCCTCCGAGTTGCGTCAAAAGCCTTTTATTTGGCCGCAACTTGTAGTATAATGGACGAAATTACTGAATGGGGGCTTTTTAATGGGCAACACACTAAGGGAACGCAATCTCACAATGCTGACCGATTTTTATGAGCTTTCAATGGCAAACGGCTATTTTTGCTGCGGAATGAAAGATAAGATTACATGGTTTGACATGTTTTTCCGTCAGGTTCCCGATGACGGCGGCTTTGCAATCATGGCAGGACTTCGTCAACTGATAGACTACCTTGAAAACCTTTCTTTCACTCAGAAAGACATTGAAATGCTGCGCAAAAAGGGTTTCAATGAAGATTTTCTTGAATATCTTCTTAATTTCAAATTCAGCTGCGACGTCTGGGCAATTCCGGAGGGAACCGTAATTTTCCCCGGTGAACCCATCGTAACAGTTCGCGGTCCCGTTATTGAGGCTCAGCTCGTTGAAACAATGATATTACTTACCATCAACCACCAGTCTCTCATTGCAACAAAGGCGAACCGACTGAAAAGAGCCGCCGGCGACCGCACAATAATGGAATTCGGTTCACGCCGCGCACAAGGCTATGACGGTGCAATCTACGGCGCAAGAGCCGCATACATCGGCGGCTGCGACGCAACAGCCTGCACTATTGACGAACGCGATTACGGCGTTCCCGCCGTCGGCACAATGGCGCACAGCTGGGTTCAGCTTTTTGACAGCGAGCTTGAAGCCTTCTGCGCCTATGCGCGTCAGTACCCGAGCCAGTGCACTCTCCTTGTTGACACATACAATGTTCTCAAATCCGGAATTCCCAACGCCATTGAGGCTTTCCGCCGTGAAGTTCTTCCGCGCGGATTCAGACCGCAGGGAGTCCGCATTGACAGCGGCGACATAACCTATCTTTCAAAAAAAGCGCGTAAGATGCTTGACGAAGCCGGCTTCCCGGATTGCAAAATTGTTGCAAGCAACTCGCTTGACGAAAACATTATCCGCGACATGCTCATTCAGGGCGCACAGCTTGACTCGTTCGGCGTCGGTGAAAGACTCATCACAGCGGCATCGGCGCCGGTTTTCGGCGGCGTTTACAAAATTGTTGCCGTTGAAGAAAACGGAGTACCCCGGCCGAGAATCAAGCTGAGCGAAAACGTTGTAAAAATCACCACCCCCTGCGCAAAAAAACTTTTCAGGCTCTATGACAATGAAAGCGGCAAAGCTCTTGCCGATGTTGTTACCCTTTTTGACGAAACAATTGATTCCTCAAAGCCGTATGAAATTTTTGACCCGGTCTACACATGGAAGCGTAAAACGCTTGAAAACTTCACCGCAAAAGAGCTTCTCGTCAGGGTTTTTGAAAGCGGAAAACGCGTCTATAACAGCCCGGACATCAAGGACATCAGAGAATACTGCAAGGAACAGGTAGATACCCTCTGGGACGAGGTCAAGCGTTTTGAGAATCCGCACAAATATTATGTTGACCTTTCCGAAAAGCTCTGGAACGAAAAAAAGAGAATGCTTGACGAATACTCGGTCAGGCAAAGCTGATGAGAACGCTCGAATATGTTGTCGGCAATGAATCCGAGGGCAAAAAGCTTTATTCATTTCTCAAAGGCAGTGTTCATCTTTCAACAAAGCTTATCCGTTCGCTGAAACGCACCGAAAACGGACTGATGATAAACGGTTCGCACGCAAAAACGCTGGATATTCTGAAAACCGGCGACGTCGTTACGCTCAATATGCCCGACGACGAAAAAACCGCCGAACCCGGAGAGACGATGCCTGAGGTCATTTATGAGGACAGCGACATTCTTGTTGTCAACAAACCGCCGTTCATGCCGATTCACGAATCTCACAATCATCAGGGTGACACGCTCGCCAACTGCGTTTGCGGCTATCTTTCAAAGAAAGGCATGAGCTGTTCTTTCCGCGCTGTGGGCAGGCTTGACAAGGGCACCTCAGGTCTGGTTGTCTGCGCGCTCAACAGTCACGCGGCGGCAAGACTTTCCGGAAACATTGAAAAAACCTATTACGCCCTTGCAACCGGTCACTTTGAAGGGAGCGGAACAATTGACAAGCCGATTTTCCGTCCCGACCCGATGAAAACACTGCGCACAGCCGATGACCGCGGCGACCGGGCAGTGACCCATTGGGAAGCACTCGCAGCTGACGAAAAGCTGACGCTTTTGAAAATCCGCCTTGAAACCGGCAGAACGCATCAGATAAGGGTTCATTTTGCTTTTCTCGGCGCACCGCTCCTGGGTGACAGAATGTATGGCGAAGAGCGTGAGGACATCGCGCACCAGGCGCTGCATTGCGGCGAGGTTACATTCATTCAGCCCATAACCGGCGAAAGAATCGTCTGCCGGGCAGAAATGCCGGAGGACATGAGTGTGTTTGCCGAAAAACTGAAAAGCATAGAAAACAAAAGCTGAAACAAAGGTTCTGACGAATTCGGACGCAGAGAACAGTTTATTCGCCCTAAACCGTATAAAGGCACAAACGGGTAAAAACAAACATATTTTTGAATACATAAAAACAAAGCTATAATCCGTCCCGCAAAGAGCATTCCTCTCCGGATTCGTGATTATAGCTTTTTTCTTTGCTTTCCGTTCTGTGTCGGTCGCCGCAGTCTCTTTTGGCCGATTTGAAAGCGTGTTTTACGCCCCCGTTGAGCCAAAGCCGCCCTCGCCCCGTTTTGTTTCCGAAAGAGCTTCGCTTTCAATGAAGTTTGCCGTAACATACGGCATGATGAGCAGCTGAGCTATTCTTTCTCCGTTTGCGATTGTGCGCGCCTGCTTTCCGTGGTTGTGAATTGCAACCATTATTTCTCCGCGATAGTCGCTGTCAATTACGCCAACCTTGTTCGCCGGCGCAAGGTCCTTTTTGCAGGCAAGTCCGCTGCGGGCAAAAACAAGACCGGCAAAGCCCGCGGGGATTTCCGCCGAAATTCCGGTGTGTATGAATTCAGTTTCTCCCGGCGCAATTTCAATTTCGTTTTCAAGGCAGGCGTAAAGGTCTGCTCCCGCGGCAAAAGCCGAACCATAGGACGGAGTAACGGCGCCGGGCAGAAGCTTTTTGATTTTTACATTGTATGTCATGCAGAATCCCTCCGGAAATCAATTTATGCGATAAATTTATCATATCCGCTCCGTTTAGTCAACCGAAAAAGAATGACAGACTCTCGGGCTGCATATCATAATAGTAATCAAGAGAAACGGAGCATGACTATGTGGCAGAAACTTAAACCCTATCTGATCTCTGCGACGGCAACTCTCGCCGTAGGCGGTCTTTCGGCTTTTTTGACAAAAGACAACATGGATATTTATGAAACGGTAATACTGCCTCCGCTTTCGCCGCCCTCGTGGCTTTTTCCGGTGGTATGGACCATTCTTTATGTCCTCATGTCGGTGAGCTTCACAAGAGTTCTGCTTGAAAGAAAGTATTCTCCGCGAATGAAGCGCAATGCCGTTCTGATATATGTGCTCAACCTGTTTTTCAATTTTATGTGGAGCATATTCTTTTTCAACTGCCGTGCGTTTTTGTTTTCGTTCGTGTGGCTCGTTCTGCTGTGGCTGATAATTTTTGCAATGACAGTCAACTTTTATCGGACAGACAAGACTGCCGGCTATCTTCTCATTCCGTATCTGCTGTGGGTCACATTTGCAGGTTACCTCAACGCCGGAATCTATGTCCTCAACCGCGGATGAAAGCAACGCTGCAAAGCAGGGAACTATCGCATACATCGCAGACCGAAGCGCAAAACTAGGGAAGCTCTGATTAAATCTGATGTACAGATTACGCCGTCAGATTTTTCG
>JAEDIL010000140.1 GCA_016292455.1 Clostridiaceae bacterium | reverse complement strand
ACCTTTGGACATCGCGTTCCTGTTTTGGTCAATAGCGGTCGGAATTGTTCTTGCGGCAGGCATGATTCCCCTTGCGGTAATCGGCAGCATTGTCATCGGTATAATTCTGCTTGTGTTTGTCAACAAGAAGTCGCACTGCAATCCTTACATTGTGGTTCTTTCCTGCACAGATTCCGTGGCAGAAAAGAACGCAAAAGCCTTCCTTGAAAATCAGGTTCAAAAGTGTGTTGTTAAAAGCAAGACCGCCTCAAAAGGACAAATTGAGCTTAATCTTGAAATCCGCATGAAAAATGATAATACAGATTTTATCAATGCTCTGTCCGAAATGGACGGAATATGCAGCGCTGTGCTTGTCAGCTATAACGGCGAGTACATGGGATAAGGAGGCGCGGTATGTCAACACATAAGCGTATTGATAAAATTTGCTGTGTTGTTCTTGCTGTTACGCTGGTTCTGACAATACTTTTTATGAACGCCGATAGTTTTAAGCTCCAAAAAACCTCCGTTACAATGGGTTATGAAAATAGGCTTTTTGACACCTCCAGGGTACATTCCATCAACATCATTATGGACGATTGGGATGAATTTACTGCAAACTGCCAAAACGAGGAATACTCCGCCTGCACCGTTGTTATTGATAATGACGCATATAAAAATGTAGCTATACGCGGCAAGGGAAACACCTCGCTGACGCAGGTTGCGTCCTACGGAAACAACCGCTACAGTTTTAAAATAGAGTTTGACCGTTATAACAGCACCAATACTTACTACGGACTTGATAAGCTGTGTCTGAATAACATTATTCAGGACAACACCTATATGAAAGATTACCTCTGCTATCAGATGATGAGGGAAACGGGTGTTGCCGCTCCCCTTTGCAGCTTTGTATACATTACCGTAAACGGTGAGGACTGGGGACTTTATCTTGCAGTGGAAGGTGTGGAAGAATCCTTCTTACAGAGAAATTACGGCAAAAACTACGGTGAGCTTTACAAGCCCGACAGTACGAGTCTGGGCGGCGGTCGCGGAAACGGAAAAGATTTCGACACAGAAAAATTTGCAAACGCTTCCGAAACTGAAAGTTCCGACTCCGACAATACAAGCAGCACACAAAATTCAACCGCAGTCAACGAAACTCAATCAACCGCTCAGGAACAAAGCGCAACCGAAAAAGCCACTGCCGGCAGTCAAACGCCCGATAGTAATATGCCCGGCGGCAATACGCCGAACCCAAATGCACCGAACGGTCAGATGCCTAACCCAAATGCACCGGGCGGTCGAATGCCGGACGGAATGACGCCTCCCACGGACAACGGGAATGTTCCTTTCGGTGGTCAGATGCCGGAGGGAATGACTCCTCCGGAAAGCAGCGGCAATACCGACGGCTCGGACAGCAACGGCAACGGCAAAGAACAAAACGGTACGACAAACGGCAACGCACCTGAAGCTGTTCCCCGCGGCGACAAAGGCGGCGGTATGATGAACGGCAGCGACGACGTTCTTTTAAAATACATTGACGATGAATTTGAAAGTTATTCAAACATCTTTGACAACGCCAAGACTGCCGTTTCCGACGCTGATAAAAGTCGCCTTATCAATGCGTTGAAAAATCTCAGCAACGGTGAAGATTTAACCGGCACTTTAGATGTTGACGCCGTTATCCGGTACTTTGTAGTGCATAACTTTGTTCTGAATTTTGACAGCTATACCGGCTCGCTGATTCACAACTACTATCTCTATGAAAGCAATGGACAAATGCAGATGATTCCCTGGGATTACAATCTGGCCTTTGGAGGATTCGGTTCTGCCGGCGAAGCCGCCAATCTCGTCAACTATCCCATTGATTCGCCTGTTTCCGGCGGCAATGTTGAAGACAGACCGATGATTGCCTGGATTTTCAACAATGAGGAATATACCGAGCTTTATCACAAATATTTTTCTGAGTTCATTTCCGAGTATTTTGACAGCGGATATTTTGAAGAAATGATTGATAAAGTAACCTCACTGATTGCGCCCTATGTGGAAAAGGATCCGACCAAATTCTGCACCTATGAAGAATTTGAAGCCGGCGCGGCAACTCTTAAAGAATTCTGTCTGCTTCGAGCAAAAAGTATCAGCGGACAGCTTGACGGAACAATCGGCTCCACCACCGAGACGCAAAAAAGCGACACACTTATTGACGCCGGTAACATTCAAATCAGCGCTATGGGCTCTATGAGGAATTCTATGGGTGGCGGTATGACCCGACCGGACAACAACATGCAAAACTTACAAAGCAACGGCAATACCTCCGGGCAGACCCCACCCACAGAAAACAATGCGGATAACTCCGGCTCTCAGGCACAGCCGTCTACGGGTGATTCTGCTGACGCACAGAGCAATGAAAACGGCGACAATTCAATTTTGCAGACCCCTGACGGGAAATCCCGGCAAAAAAACGTCGGGCAATCAAATCCCCAGCCGCAGACCTCTGTATCACCTACGTCCCTGATTACGCTCGCAATCAGCATTGCGGTTCTTGTTCTCGGCATTATATTTGCATTCACTTATAAAAGGCGAAAATGATGCGGCAGGAGCGACCACAGCAATAAGGCTATTAAAAACTTTGCTTTTTGTTTTGAAAATGCAAAAAATAAAGGCTATGATTTACACAGAGCAAAAATGCTTTTGTAAGTTATAGCCTTTTTTGGTGGAGATGGCGGTAATCGAAACCGCGTCCGAAAATTCATCCGTCTGACT
>JAEDIL010000139.1 GCA_016292455.1 Clostridiaceae bacterium | reverse complement strand
TTTAACCATGAAGTAGACATCGTATTCGCCGAAGCTGATATGAAACGCATGAACGGGCTTCAGCTGATTCAGTTTGTAAGGCATAAGCATTCGGATGTGAAAAGCTTTTTGATCGGTACGGAAGAGGATTTATCGGGGTTTTTGGGGGTCATTTCGGAAGATGTGACCGGGATTTTGACCTATCCCTTCATTAAGAAAACAATTCGAGATACATTACGGAAAAACGGACTGTGAAAGGACATATATCAGCTGCAGGACGGATAAAAAGTCTGTGAACAGTCCTTTTGGCGAAAGCCGTCATTTTTGCAGCGGCGGTAGTTTTTTCGATAAGCGGGGGCGGAGGTAAGACGATAAAAACATGATGTGGATTTTAATGATAGCAGCACTTGCGGCAATATCCGTGTTAACCATTCTGCAGACACCGAGAGAATGGTTCGGAAATAGGCTAACACGCGTTTTGGTAATTGTTTTTCATACGATCGGAATTGCAAGCATCTTACTGATTCTGTTTGCCGTTTACCGCATGAAAGACGGTGTTCTGCGGGAAATCATCATATGGACGGAGACCTTCTATTTTACCGTGTCGGCATTTGCCTTGCTTCTGTCTGTGGTACGGTATTTCGGTTTTGAACTTGCGCGTCATTTTAAACACAGAAAAATACTGAAAATTCTGAGCAGTCAAACCGCATTTTTTCTTGCCGCGATTCTGATTTCCGCTGTATACATGATACCATCTGTGTATAATGCCACAACCTTGAGAACCGTTACATACGATATCCAACTTGAAAAAAGCTGTGCAGATGACAGCCTCTCCATTGCCGTTATTTCGGATTTCCATGTCGGTGCGGGTGCGCGGCACAGCGAAATGGATCAGATGGTGCAATTGGTGCAGGCAGCAAAGCCGGATGTCATTTTAATTGACGGTGATATCTGTGATTCTTCATCCTCCGTATCCGACATGGAGTATATGGAAAAAGCTCTGAAAAAACTGGATTGCCGATACGGTATATTTTATGCAGAAGGAAATCACGAGAAAGAGTGCAGGTTTGATCCGGAGCCGTATTTGCGGCGGGCAGACGTGACGATTCTCAAGGACTGCGGCGTGATGCTTGAAAACGGCGTTAATATCGTCGGGCGCCGCAATGCGCTTAAGGTCGGCGTTAAACAGATTATGAAGGATTGCGGACTTGACACGGAGGCTCCGACGATTGTCCTCCAACATCGTACAAAAGGGCTCAGCCGGCTGGAGGGCGTTGCGGATCTTGCAATATGCGGGCACACTCACGGTTATGCATTTCCTTTTATGGGGCTTTTAATGCCGTATCAGCGGGATATTTCATTCGGACATCGGATGTACGGCGAAACCCACGCGATTGTTTCTGCCGGCGTTGCCGAGTGGGGATACCGTACCAAGTGGCCGTCGCAAAGCGATGTCACCGTGATAAACATAATCTTCCGGGAGGCAGAGCAATGACATTCCGAACTTATACGAAAAAGGGTGTGTTCTTTCATGCCGTCTATATTGCCATTCTGACGGTCTCCGGCATTCTGGCGGTATACAGTGCGGTGTTTGGCGCATTGCATATCAGCTGTAAAGAAGATAAGATTGCACTCGGCTTTACCGTTTTCTTTGCTTTGCTGATCATTTCCGTTGACTTCTTTGAATGCAGAGCAATGGGTGCAAGGATATATACAAATGCTGAAGGAATCGGCGTCAGACGATTCGGAAAAACAAAGGTTTTTATAAAATGGAGCGAAATCAAGGAAGTCGGCACAGGAAACATTCCTACGCCGTTTGGAAGCAAGCAACGGATCTATTTTTGCGACAGAGTACTTGATGAGAAAGAAAAATCCGATTTGATCATATTAAAATATCATACGGTTCATTTTTCTTATATTCCGAAAGAGTGTTGCGAAAAAATAAGTGAGCTGCTGCCCGTTCCGATGACAGAGGAGATGAAAGAAAAGTATGTCAGATAAAGTGAGGAAGGAAAAGATCAGCGACGCACGGATTTTCTACATTGGGTTGATTGCCGCGGTAGCGGTGGTGCAGATCGTTTTGAAGGTGTTCACAACGCTCGTGCCGGATGCGCAAAGCCAGGTCTTATCTCGCATTACAGAGGGAATCATGCTGATTTTTGCAGTGATGTTTGCTCTGCGAACAACCTTTGTTCAGCCGTGGTTTGGGTTAAAAATCGAAAAATCGAATGTCAGAAGAACGGTTTTGACCTGTATTTTGATTGCGGTGGGAATTATTGTTCTTTTTATCGCCGCAAGACTTGTGCTTCAGCATTTTTCGGAAGAAGTCGCCGAACGTCCCTTCTTTCGGGCGTATCTGAATATCAAACATCGCAGGTATTATTTGATTTCTGTTTTATTGCAGGAGATTTTGGCAAAAGGCGTTTTGCAGCACGGAGTTGAAAAAAACCTGCCCGACGACAAATGGTATATCGCATTGCCGATAACGGCACTTGTGTTCGGAATGCTTCATATCTATCATTCTATCTACTACATTCTCGGGGCAATTGGGCTTGCATTGGCTTCCGGCGTGTTATATCACAGACAGAAGAATGTATGGTCAAGCTTTGTGTTGCATTTTTTGATCGCATTTCTTCCAAGATGCTTCGGACTGAAATAAATTTGATTCTTTGAACTTTGTTTTTGATTTTTTGAACAGGCGATGTTTTGTAAATTGTGAAATATGTTATTTTGACAATTGCAAAACTGGCGGCGACAACACTTTTGTTGCACTTTGTTTTGTACAATATATTATAAATCAAAAAACAGCTGGAAAGTAATAGTCAAAAAATAAGGTAATTAAATGCTATTTTA
>JAEDIL010000138.1 GCA_016292455.1 Clostridiaceae bacterium | reverse complement strand
AACCAGGGCAGTACGGACAGAGAAGACCTTGCCAATCTTTTGCAGATCAGCGAAACCCAGATGACGCATATCACAAATGTCGAAGTCGGTCACGGTCTTGTCAAGGTCGGTTCGGCTCTTGTACCGTTTGAAAGAAAGTTCCCGAAGAATACAGAACTTTACCGATTGATGAGTACCAAGATGATTGAATAAAAATAACTGTGCGAACCGGGGGTTAATCTCGGTTCGCACAGGTGAAGTGCGGATTAGTCGATAAATTGGAATTTGTTTAACTTATGGTTTGCAAATAATCATCCGCTGCTTCTCTTGACTTAAACACTATTACTTTCTTATCTTCACTATATTTTTCAAGCAACGCATATATTCTCGGCAAACTGTTGAGTGGGAATTCCTCGATTGCTTGCTTTAGAGCTGGATCCAACTCTTTTTCTATCCAAGGTAAATCATAACGACCTTTTCCAAGTCTATCGGTTGCGCCTTGAATACAAAGTTCAGTTGGCAAGTCAAATAAGAATACAGTATCGCATTGCCTAAGTCTAATTTCCAATGTTCTATTGTAATTACCGTCAATTATCCATTCGGGCATATCAAATATCCTCGATATATATTGGTCAAAATCCTCTCTCGTAATATGAGTTTTATCAGGCTTATGCCATATTGCATCTAAGTAGTATAATGGAAACCCTGTTATTTTATTTAGTTTTTCCGCAAGGGTGGTTTTACCACTACCGGGACAACCAATTATTATTACTTTTTGCATTAGCTGTTTTCTCCTTAAAATCCCGATTTATCTCTCAATTACTTTACATATCTCATTGTACACACCAATGAAAATAAAATCAATAAGGAAGGTGAATTTTTGAGTAAAACAATCAAAACAAAAGAAGTCGTTAAAGATATCAAGGCTCATGATGCTACTGTAAATCTTGGTGACCGAATGAAGAACATTGGCGTCAAGACGAAAGAAACCGTTAATGAAAACACCAATCAAGCGGACAATGTATCTCCTGAACAGTATGCAGCCGACAAGGTGTCAGAAGCCATGAAGTCAGGTACGGAAAGTGCTGCTGTCGGTACAGAAAAAGCAGTCCGTAAAGGTGTCCGAAAAGCCAAAGAGAAAATCAAAGACAAGATTGCGGAGAAAAAGGGAAAAGCCAATTCTGCAAATCCGGCTGATGATGTTCTAGAAAAAGATGTCCAGGCAGATAACAAAGAGTTGACAGCAGATGATAAAAAGCCATCTTCACAAAAAGAAGAAGCTACAAAGCCAAAAACTTCCTCCGGCACAGAAAAAGCATCTGAATCTGCAAAGCGTCAGCTTAACAAAAAGACGGCTCGGACAACGGAAGACAAGGGTAATGCAAAAGCTGTAAAAGAGAAACAAGACATACCTGCTGCCAAAGAAAAGACGCAAGCACCGCCCAAGGTCAAAAAACAAACAGAAACCAACATTGATGAAGTTAAAAAGCCTCGTCAGAGAAAACAGTCGGCTCCCAAGACAAAGGGTAAGCCGACCGTCAAGAAAATCAATGCTGACAAGCAAGGTGTCCGGACACTCGGTGCTGATGCTCACAAGGTAAAACAGCTTGAAAAGAGCACAGCAAAATCCGCAAGCAGGATTAAAAAGGCGGACAAAGCGGTAAAGGCCGCCGACAAATCGGTTAAAACGGCAAAGAATACGGTGAAAACATCGACTGATGTTGCGAAGAAAACTGCGCAGGCAGCCAAAGCTACAGTAAAGGTAACCGTCAAAGCGGTAAAATCAACGGCTAAAGCTGTTGTTGAAGCGGGAAAGGCGGTCGCTGCCGCCGTGAAAGAGCTTGGTGCGTTAATCGTGGCAGGAGGCGTGCCGGCAATCGTTATTGTAGTTGTTATCTGTTTGATCGGTGCAATCGGCGGTACTTGCTTTGGTATTTTTCTAGCCAACGATGAAACCACCGGAACCCAAAAGACAATGTCACAGGCAATCTCCGAACTGACTTCCGAACATTATGCAAATCTGACGGCGATGAAAGCATCATACACCTATGACTTGATTGAAATCCGAGGAGACACTTCCATTAACTGGAAGGATGTTTTGGCGGTTTATGCGATAAAATCAACCTCAGGCGAAAATCCGCTTGAGGTTGTAACTCTTGATGATGAAAAAATGGATTTGCTCCGGAGTAGCATGAAAGACATGAACAAAATGACAGGTGTTGTTACCTCGAAAACCGTTGCCGAGACTGTTGTTACCACCGATGAAGACGGCAGACTAATCAAGACAACGGAATATGTGACCAAACAGGTGCTGACGGTTTCTGTTGTTCAGCTCAGTAAAGAGCAAATCGCTCAGCTGTACATCTTCAACGATGAGCAGAAAGCACAGCTGCAAGAGCTGACAAGCGAGGAATACGACGCTTTATGGGACGATCTGATTGGTGACAGCGGCGAAATTATCCAAGGTGACAGTGACTTTGTGGGAACTGACATATTCTCGTGGCCGCTTTCCATCAACGGCACAATAACCTCTCGCTTCGGAACAAGAGTTGATCCGATTTCCGGTGTTGTCAAAACACACGGCGGAACGGACATTGCGGCACCCGAGGGAACGCCGATTCTTGCGGTGGCTGACGGAACGGTTGTTGCCGCAACCTACAATGCAGGCGGTTATGGCTTTTATGTGAAAATCATGCACAACGGAACCTGCTCAACGCTTTACGGACATTGTTCGGCTTTACTCGTTTCGGCAGGACAGAATGTAAAACAGGGACAGGTGATTGCTAAAGTCGGGTCAACAGGATATTCGACCGGTCCACATCTTCATTTTGAAGTGATTCAGAATGGGGTAAGGGTGGATGCGTTGAGGTTTTATGAGTGAAGATGAATTCTTACGAAAGAACATAATGTTAACCACA
>JAEDIL010000050.1 GCA_016292455.1 Clostridiaceae bacterium | reverse complement strand
AGGGATTCGAACCCCCGTTCTTCAGAATCGGAATCTGCTGCGTTATCCAACTGCGCCACGGGCGGAAATACAAAGCGACAGCTTTAACTGCCGCTGTGATTAAAAAATCAGGCGAGTGCTCTTTCAAGCCAGATTCTGCCGATGTCAAGAGCTGCATAAAGACCTTTCTTCTCAGTCTTGTGTGCAATTCTGTCGTGCGGTCTGACGTTCGGATCTGTGTTAATGAGCTGAACAGAAACGCGGTCGGGCATTTCAACGCCGTCAACGTCTTTTGTGCTGAGAATCTGAAGCATGAGAACAAAATCATCGCCGAGACTGCCGTAATAAATGGTATTACCTTTTCTTACGAGGGGTTTATCCTTGTACATCAGGAACTCACTTTTCTTTTTTGCTGCCATGTCGTTGTCTCCTAAAAATTATTTACCCCGAAGGTAGCTTCTTACAAGCTCCTGCAAAAGCTCGTCGCGGTCAATTCTTCTGATAAGACTGCGAGCGTTGTTGTGGGTAGTGATATATGTCGGGTCTTCTGAAAGAATATAGCCGACAATCTGATTGATTGGGTTGTAGCCCTTTTCGACCAGAGCGGAATAGACGGTTTTCAGAACCTCTTCCATTTCGTCGGGTGAGTTTTGGTTAAGGTTGAATTGTATTGTGCTGTCTTTCATTCCTGACCCTCCGTTCAATGTGTACTTATGTTGCGGACGGCTTCCGTCCGTTGATTAAATATTATACATCATTTGTTGAAATAAAACAACAGTGTTTTGAAAAAAAGATTCAAATATATAAATATTTTTTAGCCGTTCATTTCTTGATATTCATTTCTTTAAGTGTTATACTCAAAGAAATTGTGAGCGGGCGGTATTTGTGTTCGCTCTTTCCGGATTAGGAGGACGTTATGGCTCGGAAATTAAAGCTCGGAATAATCGGTGTCGGCAATATGGGCGGTGCGCATATTGAAAACTATCTTGAAGACAAGATGCCCGAAATAGAAATCACCTGTATTGCTGACGTTGACGGAAAGCGCCTTGCCGCGGCTGAAAAAAAACTGCCGCAGGCTGCCGCTTTTTCAGACGCTTCAGCTCTCATAAAAAGCGGACTTTGCGAAGCGGTGCTTATTGCAACACCGCATTATTCTCATCCGCCGCTTGCTGTTGAAGCGCTCAATGCCGGACTTCACGTTATGAGTGAAAAACCTGCCGGTGTATACACAAAGCAGGTCAGGGAACTCATTGCTGTTGCCGAAAAATCAGACAAGACCTATGCGCTCATGCTAAACCAGCGCACCAACTGCGTTTACCGCAAGCTGAAAGAGCTTGTTTCCGGCGGTGCTTACGGCGAAATCAGGCGTGTTTCGTGGATAATAACCGATTGGTTCAGAACCCAGCAGTATTATAACTCCGGCGGCTGGCGCGCAACATGGTCAGGCGAGGGCGGAGGAGTAATTCTCAATCAATGTCCCCATCAGCTCGACCTTTGGCAGTGGATTTGCGGAATGCCTCAAAAGGTCAGAGCGTTTTGCCATGAGGGAAAGTGGCATGACATTGAGGTTGAGGATGACGTGACAATATATGTTGAATATCCGAATGGTGCAACCGGAACATTTATTACAACAACCGGTGACTGTCCGGGCACAAACCGTCTTGAAATAACTCTCGACAGAGCAAAGCTCATTTGCGAGAATGACCCAAGAACCGATAAGTTTACGCTTTCGGCGTATGAGCTTAACGGCAGCACCGAAGAATTTATCAGAACGTCGGATAAAGGCTTTGCAAAGCTGCCCGGAAAATGGAGCGAAGTTGAAACCGATGGTCTCAATGAGCAGCATCCCGGTGTTCTCAATGCTTTTGCCGCTCATATTCTCAGGGGAGAGCCGCTGATTGCCGAGGGCGCCGAGGGAATCAACGGATTGATTATTTCAAACGCCGCGTTCCTCTCATCATGGCTTGACAAAACGGTTGAAATTCCGTTTGACGAAGAGCTGTATCTTGAACTTCTGAACGAAAAAATCAGGAATTCAAGGTTCAAAAAAACTGTGTGTGAGAGCGTTGAAGAGGACATGAGCTCAACCTATTGAGAAAGGTGATATAGAATGACAAAATACATTTTTTCCGCTTTTTGCGATGAGTCCGGAGAAACAACCATTGAGGGACAGATGAATGCCTGCAAAAAAAACGGCATAACTCACATGGAGCTTCGCGGCTTCGGAGATGAACTGAATATCAATAATCTCTCTGTCAGTCAGGCAAGGGAGATGAAAAAGAGTATTGACGAAGCCGGAATGTGCGTTGCTTCAATTGGCTCCGGCTACGGAAAAATTGAGATAACCGACGATTTTGAACCGCATTTTGAAAAATTCAGAAATACCGTTGAGGTCGCAAAAATACTCGGTGCGAAATATATCAGAATTTTCAGCTTCTACTTTACTGAGGGTGAAGATTACGGAGTGTATCGCGAAGAGGTAATCCGCCGCGTGAAAATTATGGCGGATTATGCAGCTCAGAACGGACTGCTTTGCTGCCATGAAAACGAAAAGGCAATCTACGGAGATACAGCAGAGCGCTGTCTGGATCTGCTTGAAAACTGCGGAGAAAATCTTCGTGCGGTTTTTGACCCGGCGAATTTCATTCAGTGCGGCGTTGACACGCTCAAAGCCTATGATCTTCTGAAAGATTATATTGAATACTTCCACGTCAAGGATGCAATGTATAAGGACGGAAGCGTCGTTCCCGCAGGAAAGGGAGAAGGCCATGTTCCCGAAATTATTGCAAAAGCGTCTGAGGGCCGCGAAGAGCTCCTTTTGTCGCTTGAACCGCATCTTCAGGTTTTTGAAGGTCTCGGCAATCTTGAAAGCAAGGTTATTGAGGGCGAAAGAACAATTCCGGAAAACACATATCCTTCTCACGAACAGTCTTTCAAGGCTGCGGCTGACGCAATGCATCTGATTGCACAGGTGGCTTCAAAAAGATGAGTAAGGCAATGAAAAGGTTTAAGGCTGCTGTTGTCGGCTGCGGAAATATTTCAAGAACACATCTTCCGGTTCTCAAAGCAATGCAGAACATTGAGCTTGTTGCCGTCTGTGACACAGAGCCCGAAAAGGCGCTGCATTGCGCCGAAAAGTACGGCTGCAAGGCATATTATGATTTTGAAGCTCTCATTTCAGATGAAAATCTTGATTGTGTTCACCTCTGCACTCCGCATTACCTCCATGTTCCGATGGCTGTCGGGGCGCTCGAAAAGGGAATAAACGTCCTTTGCGAAAAGCCCTGCGCAATCAGTCGGCAGAGCCTTGACGAGCTCGGACATGCGGTCTCAGGCAGCAGCGCAATGTTTGGCGTCTGTTTTCAGAACAGATATAACGCCGCGGTGCGGGAGACCCTGCGGATCATTGAAAGCGGCAGATTTGGTGCTGTCACGGCGGAAAGAGCCGATGTTGACTGGTTCCGCGATGAAGCATATTACTCTGACTCCTGGCACGGCAAAAAAATATCGGAGGGCGGCGGGGTGCTGATGAACCAGGCGATTCACACTTCGGATTTGCTGAGAGTTTTTGCAAAGAGCGAAACTCAGACGGTTGACGCTCATGTTTTCAATGATACGCTGAAAGGTGTTATTGATGTTGAAGACTCGGCACTGGTTCGCTACACCTATCAGAACGGCGTTGTTGCCGTTCTCAGCGCAACCAACGGCTTTTCTCTCAATGCAAATGTTTCGATTGAGCTGTTTTTTGAATCGGGTGCGCGTCTTCTTCTTGACGGACTTGATTTGTACCTTACCGAAGGCACAGGCTCTTTTGAAAAGCTCCGTCTTGAAAACGGCGGCTGTTGTCACGGCAACAGCTATTGGGGTAACGGACACGCCGCGCTCATAGAAGATTTTTACCGCTGTGTTGAAACGGGGGAGGATTTTCCCGTCGATTTTGAGCAGGGCGCAAAAGCGGTCCGGGACGTTCTTGCGGCGTATGAATCCTCGCAGAATTGTTGAAGTAAAAACGGACATCGGCTGTCGCTTTGAACGCAGACCAAAGAGCAAAAGCATTAACAAAAAAGACTATATTTCACATCGGTCACCAAATCGGGTCATGTGAAGTATAGTCTTTTCTTTCGGAATTTTTTTTGCTCGTAGAAGCGTTCACTTGCCCGCGGTATCTTTTGCAGCTTCGGGATAAAGAAAACGCTTCTGAATTTTAATGATTGGCCTACCTTTTTTCACATTTTATTTCGGGCAGACATATCTTGGCAGTCCTTTGCTGTGTCTGCCGTATTCAATTGCTTCTTTCGGGCAGCGGTTGATGCAGGCCATGCAATGGGTGCAGTTCTGACCCCAGACCGGTTTTCCGTCTGTCAGCGAAATATTGCTTAGAGGGCAGACGCTCACACACTTTCCGCAGGAAATGCATTTGTCGGTTGAGCGGAACTTTTTTGCAGAAATGAAAAGCAGATAGAATGCATCGTTGATAATACCGCTGCTCAGCTTGTCGATAAGGGTAATTCTTGCCTTTGAAAAAGGCTTTCCGCCAACAATGCACTTTGCCGTTTCAATAACAGGCTGTTCGGCTTCAAGAATAATACTGCTTGCTTCCTGCGTTGACGGAGTTCTGAACATGGCTATATAGTTTTCCGGCATGACAATATTTTTGCAGCCCATATAGGTTAGTCCTTTTTTTCGACAGAGCTTTTCGCAGTATGCGCCGGCGTTGCCGATGTTGCCGCCGCAGGTCATCACAAAATAGATATTGCTGTTTCCGGAAAGCTCAGTTGCTTCAAGCCACTTTTCAAGAATTCTGGGAATTCTCCATGAGTATGTCGGGCAGACAACAACAAACGGAAGCGAAGAGTTCAGCGTTGTGTAGTCGCTGCTGCGGATTTTTGAAAAAACGTTTATTTCCTCGTCGCCGATTTCTTTTGCGAGCCTTTTTGCAACATACTCACTGTTGCCTGTTCCAGAAAAATGTAAAATCATGTTTTTCCTCCATCTTATTGAATTCTGAGCTGATTTTATCATACCGTTTGACAGCAGTCAAGCGCACCGCCTGTAAGTAGCTGCATCACAGCTGAGATTCTTTCAAAAATTTTGGCGTATTGTTCATAATAAAACGCAAAACTGCCGTCGATAAACGACAGACAGTTTCATAAAAATGTTATATATTTTCACAGTGAAAGCACTCAGAGAATTACAGCTTTTGAAATGTCACAGCTCCAACCGACTGTTTGAAGCACACCGTCAACATCTTTTCCGACGTGATAGTATATTTTTTCGTCATCACCTTTGCCATAATCGCCAAATACTGTTATGCAGACACCGTTTTCGAGTTTCGCGGTATATAGCGGATGCATAACTTCCTTTTCTTTAATTATTGTCATTTCAATAAGTCCTTTGTTAATATTTTTAACATTATATAACGAAATTATCAATATGTCAATGCAACCGCTGCGTTTTTTTTATTAACATATCATAAAAATGATTAGTGAACAATTAAAAAAATCTATCGCTTCTTTGAACTGTTTTCAGCCCGGGATATGTTAATTGATGCACTCCCGGGCTGAAAGGTATTCTGAAAGATCTTCCACTGTTGTTGAAGACGGGTCTTTCAATTCACATTTTATTCGGCTCGAATTATTTTTGAATAACTCGGTCAAGACCCGGCGTGAAAGCATAGAAATTCTTTTCGTTGAGTCTGTCGGTTGCAAGGCGGAGTCCTTCGCCGAAGCGTTGATAGTGAACAATTTCTCTTGCGCGCAGGAACTTGATTGCGTCGCAGACATCCGGGTCATCAACAAGGCGAAGAATGTTGTCATATGTCGTGCGGGCCTTTTGCTCCGCCGCCATATCTTCGTGAAGATCGGTCAAAACGTCGCCGGTAGATTGGATATACGCCGCCGTGAACGGAGTTCCGTTTGTATTTGCCGGATAAACGGCGGTGGTGTGGTTGATAAAGTAGCTGTCAAAGCCGCTCTTTTTGATTTCGGCAGGAGAGAGGTTGCGTGTAAGCTGGTATACTATTGCGCCCACCATTTCAAGGTGAGCAAGCTCCTCTGTACCTATATCCGTCAGTAGTCCCCGCAATTCGGGATGCGGCATTGAATAACGCTGGCTGAGATAGCGCAGCGAAGCGCCTAATTCCCCGTCAGGGCCTGCTTACTGCTTAAAGATATAGTAAAACTCTCAGCTCATTTTGAGGTTTGTAAAAGATTACCTGACGTATAATTGAGCGCAGGGCAAGGTTTTTTGCGCCGTTTTCAGTGCGTTCGTCGCATAAGAGCGTGAATAAATCCACCGTTTTGGTACCGCTGTCCGCTTTGCCGTTTTCGGTCAGTACCGCTGTTTCGCATTTTTGCAGTTCGTTTTCAAATTTGTCAATATTTGAAAGTATCCGTTTTTTGTTTTCGCGGAATTCTTCAAGGCTGTCAATACCGGCTTCAAAAGCCTCGCGGACCCGTTTGAGCTTTGCTTTCTCTGAGTCAATTGCGCGTTGGAGAACAGCGGAGTTTTCTTTTTCGGCTTGGTCAACGGTGTTGCAGATAACAATAAAATCAAGCTCTTTGAATACTCTTTCAAGCTGTTCAATAATTGCTTTGCTTGCTTTTTGAACTGAAAGGTAGTGAGAAACGCCGCATGTTCCGCGGTTGTAGGAATTGCATTGAAGTGTTTGCTCTTTTGAACTGAGCTTAACCAGAGTTGAACCGCAGCTGTCGCAGGTTATCATTCCTTTGAACAGCCAGTCGTTTACTCCTTTTGGACTCTGATGTTTTCTATGATGCTTCTGTGCCTCTTTCATTGCGGTCTGTACGCGTTTAAACTGCTCTTCTGAAATAATCGGCTCGTGCGTGCCCTTTGCAATAATGATTCCCGTCATGTTGTCAGGGAATTTTTGGGCATAGTCGACGCGTCCGTTTTCACACCAGCGTGTATAGCCGCAGTAAACCGGGTTTTTCAGAATGTAGCTGACAAAACGATTGTCGGGAACACAGCCGCGGTTTGTTCTGACGCCGCAGTCTCCCAAAAAAGCTGCAATTTTTCTTGTTCCTTCGCCGTTTTCAAAGGCGTTGAAAATATACTTTACAGTTTCTGCTTTTTTGCTGTCAATAACAAGCTGCTTATCCACCGTTCTGTAACCGAACGGAGCTGCGGAAAGCGGCTGTCCTTTTTCGGCTTTCAGCTTCATTGAACGTCTTACCTCGGTTGAAAGGTTGATTGAATAGTATTCATCCATGGCTTCGAACATACTTTCAAGAATCAATGCCGTTCCGCGGTCTTCGCCCAGATTTTCGGAAATTGAAATCACATCAATTCCAAGTTCATTGCGAAGAAGATTTTTGTAAACGATTGCGTCTGTTCTGTTGCGCGCAAATCGGCTGAACTTCCAGAGCAGTACAGCCTCAAACGGTTTGGGAACAGTTTTTGCCGCCGCAATCATACGGTTGAAGCCGGGACGCTTTTGAGTTGTTCTTCCGGATATGCCCTCGTCTTTGAAAACATATTCTTTCGGTATAATGTAACCATGGGCGTCGGCATATTCTTTAAGAGCTTCAAGCTGAGAAGAAGGGGAAAGCTCTGTCTGTTCGTCTGTTGAAACCCGGATATAACATGCTGCTTTCTTTTTCATCGGCTGACTCCTTGGTTTGATTTTGTATATATCTATGAAATAGTACAACCTGCTAATCACATAGTTATTACCGGGGTGGTCTGTGTGGGCAAAAAGAATACATATACGGTGTCCTGTCATACTTTTTCGGAAAACGGGACAACAGCACCGGTTGAAAGCCTGACGAAAGCTGAGCTTCAAAGGCTGAAAAAGCAAATGAGCGACCGCCTTGGTCGGTCACTCAGCGAATATTGCAGAACGCATCCGGGTACGTTCCGGACAATTCCCGGGAAAACCATTGAAAAAGATAAGGAAAAGCCAGACTAAGTGCTTTTGGGGTTGTTTTTTTGTGTTTAATGGTGTAAAATTCAGTGGAAACCGGCGCTTCGTATGCCGGTAAAAATCTGACGGTGTTTTGCATGGCTGGGACAGATGCAGACGTAAAGAATAACAGTTGGTGATTGATTCTGGAAAAGCACATTGAGGTTGAACGCAGTATAATTAAAAAGTACCGCAAGGAAATTTGGAAGCGTTTCATTGCCGGGATAAACGAGTATAAAATGATAATGCCCGGCGACAGAATAGCTGTCTGTATATCCGGCGGTAAGGACTCCATGCTTCTTGCAAAGTGTATTCAGCACCTTCAAAGGCACAGTGATTTTCCTTTTGAGGCTGAATATATGGTGCTTGACCCGGGCTATGCTCCTCAGAACAGGCAGAAGATTATTGACAACGCTGCCCTTCTTGATATTCCCATCCGTATTTTTGACGCGCGGATTTTTGATTATGTTGTTGATGTGAATGATTCGCCCTGCTATCTTTGCGCAAGAATGAGAAGGGGACACCTTTATAAAAATGCTCAGGAGCTAGGCTGCAACAAAATTGCACTTGGCCATCACTTTGACGATGTGATTGAAACAACACTTATGAGCATGCTCTATTCCGCCGAAATCAAAACCATGATGCCGAAGCTGCACAGCACGAATTTTTCGGGAATGGAGCTGATCCGTCCTCTGTATATGGTTCGCGAGGCTGACATAAAAGCATGGGTTAGGTATAACGGTCTGGAATTTCTTCAATGTGCCTGCCGCTTCACGGAAGCCTGCGAAAAAGAGGATAACGAAACACTTTCCAAGAGAAAAGAAATGAAGGAGCTGATTGCCCGTTTCAGGCGAACCAACTCCAACATAGAAATGAATATTTTCCGAAGCGTTCATAATGTAAATCTTGAAACAGTCATCGGTTATCGGAAAGGAAGCATTAAGTATAACTTCCTCGATGATTATGACAAAGCTGCCGCTTTTTCGGCTGATGCTTCCACAAATATGCTGAAATAATTGCAAAGGTCGTCAATTTTCCGCTTTGCGAAGTCAAGAAACTCACGTCTTGAACAAACCTTTTCGCTTGTTGCCCACCATCTTGCAAGGCTGACGATTGCTCCTGCATAATAGTTTGCAATGAGCGGAAGACGGTAGCCTAATTTTTTGCTCAGCTCGCTCTTTGACTCAATTTGCTCAATTATAAAAGCGGCGATGGCGTCTGAAAGGGCGTTTGTAAAGGAAGCCGAATAATACTCTGAGCTGACGTTTTCAACGAATTGCTTGTTTGCTTCAATGAATGAGATTACCATCTTCACCATTCTCATGCAGTTTTCTCTCATTTCTTCAATTGAAAACTCTTTATTCGGACTTTCAAAGTTCAGCTCGCCGAGCTTCATTTTCAAACAGCAGTTCAGGAAGTCGTGTTTGTCGATGAAGTGTTTATAAAAGGTTGCTCTGTGGACATTTGCTTCGTTGCAGATTTCGAGCACCGTAAGGTCATCAAAGCTTTTTTGAGAAAGAAGCCGGATAAGAGCTTCAATAAGCTGATCGTATGTTCTTTTCACGCGGACGTCGGTTTTCTTCAAAAAAACACCACCTTATTGTTTTTCGCCGTCTTCAAACAGATTGGACTTGATGTCGTCTCTGAGCTTTTGAATTCGTTCAAGCTGCTTTTTCAGGTTGATTTCAATTGCCAAGCTGTTTTGCAGAAGGCGGTTTGAATATTTGTTTTTGTCCTTTTTGTCGGTTTTCCCTCCGGAGAACCGCAGTTCAAATTCCTGAATAACGTTCTGTAGCTGTTCAAAGGCTTCGATTCTTGTGTCGTAAAATCTGTCGCTTTTGTTTTCAAGAGAAAGCTGAAGCGATGTTTTTTTGCCTTCAAGTGTTGTTTTCACGTTGCTGAAAGCTGTGCTGACGGAATCAAGAATTCTGCCGAGTTTATCCTGGAGCTTTCTGATGTCAAGCGCTTTCCTGACCGAGTTTGCAATGTCAATGAAGAACACAACAAGAACGGCAATAAGAATAATCAGAACGGTTTTCGGGTCAAAGTTCTGCACAATGCGATCAATCCGCGGGTGAATAAGTCTGACGAATGCAATCGAAGCGATGCCCCAGTAAAGGGTGTGCTTCAAGCAGATACGACCGTTTAGATTCATGAATTCATGGGTGTAGTCCCACCATCTCGCGTGGAAAAGAACCTCCATGAGAACACTGGTTATATACTCAACAACGTCGCACAGAACCATTCCGAGAAGAAAAACGGCAAGGAGATTGTCCTTGAACGGGTTATAAAGAAAAACAATCATTACCAGAGCACCGGTGCCGTAAATGGGGCACATGGGACCGGTAAGAAAACCGCTGTTGATTATCCGTTTTTCACCTATTGAGCGGTAAAGGCTCTCAACAAACCAACCTGCGGCGCTGTAAAAAAAGAACAGCAATATATATATAGGTATCTTGCTCATGGTTGT
This sequence comes from Clostridiaceae bacterium, assembly GCA_016292455.1. Taxonomy (GTDB): domain Bacteria; phylum Bacillota; class Clostridia; order Oscillospirales; family Acutalibacteraceae; genus UBA6857. Next base: position 2,965 of record JAEDIL010000050.1, on the reverse strand, counting down.
ACCCTCTCAACATCGTCTAAAAAACGTTGCTTATACTTCTTTGAAAGTGAGTAAAAAAGCTCACGCGTTGCGCAGTATTTGTCGGCAAAGCTGACAACATAACCCTCACGATACCTGGGCGGAACAACGGTGAGCGGCCACATGTGGCACCGGACACAGTTGATTACCAAATCATCTGAATCGGGAGCGAGCTCCTTTGCGTTCAGGGCGGCATATTTCGGGTGCTTATAGCCGTGAAGCTTGTGCCACTTTCCGTTTTCGCTTTTTCCGTCGCGCCAGTCATAGTAAAAAAGGTCGTGCATCGTTGCGCCTCTCGCCGCGCCGACATAGTCCCAGCCGAGCTTGCGGCAGATCATGTATGAAAGGTACGCCACGGCGGTAATGTGCTGAAGCCGGTCAATGTCGAGATGCTGTTCGTATTCTGAAAGAGACTGAACTTCATCGCTGAAATAAAGGTCGCCGACAATGTCAAAAAAACCGTTGCTGTTGTTTTCGGTGAGTTTATATGTTTTGCAGTATTCGTTATATAGCTTACCCATTGTTTTTTTGCCTTTCTTCATAAAAATGCCTGCTGATAAAACGGGCAACAGCGTCTGAATCGTTGCTGCCGATGATGCCGGTTGCAATTGCTTTCAGTTCATTGCAGGCGTTCTCAACTGCGTAGCATTCATCTGCCAGGTGAAAGAGGGGAATGTCGTTGATGTTATCGCCGAAAGCAACGATGCGATCGGCTCTGAGCATATCTTTCAGTTCAAGAGCGCCGCTTGCCTTGCTTACGTCGCTCCTCATTGCTTCAAGAAAATGGCAGTTTGTATAGTTGTCGCTGTAAAAGTTGCAGCTGATACCCTTGATTCTGCACATACCCTTGTGTATTTCTTCAAGGTTTTCTTTTTTATCAAGTGTAACAATATACACAAAGCTTTCAGGAGTATCAAAATCTATTACGGGTACTTCGATAAATTCCTTGTTGAAAAATGCCTCGCGTTCATTGACATAGGATTCAATATGCTTGTTGTCAAGGCAAATATAGCGAACGGACATTTTGCTGTTATGCTCAAAATAGAACAGAGGGTGCTTATTGAACTTTGAAAAAAGCTCCTGAACTTCTTTCCCTGTTTCGCGGGAAATTTCATGAATTCGGAGAGTTTTCTTTTCAACCGGGTCATAGATACAGACACCGTTCATAAGAGCCAGAGGGCGGTTGAGATTAACCTTTTCAAACAGCGGAATAACCGTTGCATAAGTCCGCGCCGTTGCAATTGAAAACAAAAGCCCGTCACTGATAAGTCGGTTGATGATTTCTGCCGAAGTTTCAGTAACTTCGGCGTTGGAGTTCAGAAATGTTCCGTCGAGGTCTGTCAGATAAAGAGTTTTCATAAAAAGCTTCCCTATAACCGTAAACTATACTCGGTTAATTATAGCATTTTTCATGCAAAAAGACAACTGTCTACGAATTGAATTTGCGACAAATTTATACTTTTGGTCTCCGAAAAATTTATGTATAAATTATAAAATACAAAGAAACTATTGAAATATCCTGAAAACATAGTATAATGTATTCATTATTATCTCGTGCAGTCGGCGTTTTTTTGCGTTGGTTTTCGGCTGCATTTTTGAAAAAAAGGGGACAAATATGTTAGGTAAATTCGTCAGAGTACGTGTAACTTCCCCGATGCACTCTTATAATAAGCGTTTCGGCTTTAAGTATAAGCTGAATTACGGTATCGTTGAGGGTGGCAAAACTCAGAAGAATTCTGTCATCAGCGCTTATATCATGGGAATCAACCACCCGGTCAGAAATTTTGACGGTCGGGTAATTGCCATTGTCCGCCGCAACGGCGGCAAGGGTGCTGTCCTTGTTGTTGCACCGAAAAGCACACGCTTCATTGTTAACGATGTCCGCCGTGCAATTGATTTTGCCGAAGGGAAGAACGGTTATTCGCTTGAATGTCTTTATGAAAGCTCCTGCGGCGCAGTTGTTTTTCGCTGTGAAGGCGAAAAGAAAAAGTTTCTTCTGATCCGTAACAGAAGGAGCGCTCATTGGGGTTTTCCGAAGGGTCACATTGAACCGGGAGAAAGCAATGAACAAACTGCAATCCGTGAGGTTCTTGAGGAAACGGGAATCAATATCCGGATTCTGCCGGACTTCAAAAAATGCTCGGAGTATACCATTCAGGGCAGAATTGAAAAGTCCGTTGCAATTTTTCTTGCCCGGACAGATGATGTTGAATATACGGTTCAGGCCGAAGAAATTGAGGAGTGCGGCTGGTTCTCTTTTGATGACGCAATGAAAACGCTCAACTATGACAATGACAAGCGTATTCTTGAACAGGCCGGTCAGTATCTTGAAGCAAATCGCATCGGAGGATAACCATGTCTGAAACGATTGCCCGTTTTTTTATTGACAATTTCGGCGAAAAGATTTCTGCCGAGCTTATTGTATTCATTGTTTCGCTGCTTCCGATTCTTGAACTTCGCGGTGGACTGATTGCAGCAAAGCTTCTCGGGCTCGGCTTTATGAAAGCGTTTGCAATCTGCTTCGTCGGGAACCTGCTGCCGATTCCGTTTATCCTGCTGTTTATCCGAAAAATTTTCAACTGGCTGAAACGGTTTGACAAGGTCAATACTATGATTGATAAGCTTGAAGCAAGGTCAATCCGCAAAGCCGGCAAGGTCAGAAAGTACCGCCTTTTGGGACTTTTCCTTTTTGTTGCAATCCCTCTTCCGGGAACGGGTGCGTGGACGGGAGCCCTGATTTCAGACCTGCTCGACATCCGTGTGCGCCATTCGTTTCCGACAATTGCCGTCGGTGTCCTTTGCGCCGGAATAATAATGTCCATTATTTCATACGGAATCCCGGGTATTTTCGGTTTTTGATTGTGCGCTTAGGAAACTGAACAAAACAATAAGAAAGGGGCTGTCGCAAATCGGTAAAACGAAGAGCGACAGCCCGTTTTTTAAAGAC
>JAEDIL010000137.1 GCA_016292455.1 Clostridiaceae bacterium | reverse complement strand
CAGGAAATTCAGCACGACGGCGGTGTCTTTCAAGGGGTGAATGTCATCTCAAAGAATATGATTATTGTCAACCGAAAGTTCCTGCTTAACGGCAACTGCTTTATTCTCGGTGTGTCGGGTTCCGGTAAGTCCTTTACGGCGAAAGAGGAAATGGTAAATCTTCTGCTTTCCACCAATGCCGATGTTATGATTATTGACCCCGAGCGAGAGTATTCCGCATTGGTTGAAGCGATGGGCGGTCAGGTTGTTGAGCTTTCGGCAAAGAGCAAAAACCATATCAACTGTCTGGACATTAACAAAGAGTATGCAGACGGTGCAAGTCCTCTTGCCTTGAAAGCTGAGTTTGTGTTGTCTCTGTTTGAGCAGGTCATGGGCAAAGACGGTATCGGCGCTATTGAAAAGTCAATCATTGATCGCTGCCTTGCGTCGGTTTACAAGAACTATATCAAGCGAAACTATACGGGCAAGGTGCCGACACTCGTTGAATTATGCAATGAATTAAGAAAACAGCCCGAACCCGAAGCTACGGAATTGGCAACGGCAATGGAGCTGTTCGCCTCCGGTTCTCACAGTACCTTTGCGCAAAAGACGAATGTCAACATTGAAAACCGACTGATCTGCTACGACATTCTGGAGCTTGGCAGTCAGCTGATGCCCATCGGTATGCTGGTTGTCCTTGACAGTATTCTCAACCGTATCACAAGAAACCGGGCAGAGGGCAAGGAAACCTATATCTTCATTGATGAGATATATCTGCTTTTCCAACACGAATACTCTGCAAACTTCTTATTTACACTCTGGAAGCGTGTCAGAAAGTACGGAGCCTACTGTACCGGCATCACGCAGAATGTCGATGACCTTTTGCAAAGCCACACGGCAAGAACGATGCTCGCAAACTCCGAGTTTATCATTATGCTCAACCAGGGCAGTACGGACAGAGAAGACCTTGCAAATCTTTTGCAGATCAGCGAAACCCACATGACTCATATCACAAATGTCGAAGTCGGACATGGTCTTGTTAAGGTCGGTTCTGCTCTTGTGCCGTTTGAAAGAAAGTTCCCGAAGAATACGGAACTTTACAGACTGATGAGTACCAAAATGATCGAATAAAAATAACTGTGCGAACCGGGGGTTAATCTCGGTTCGCACAGGTGGTTCGGAGTAGTTAATATATTTAGTATTTGTCTTATAGTTATTCAGGTACATACATTGGATAACTTGTTTTATCTTCCTCTGTAATTTTTCGCAATACTTTACACGGAACACCGACTGCAACAACATTTCTCGGTATTGATTTTGTAACAACACTTCCTGCACCTATAACTGTGTTATCACCGATTTCGACACCTGCAAGTATTATTGAACCGGCCCCAATCCACACATTGTTTCCAACAGTAATCGGCTTTGCAATTTCAACTCCTGCTTTTCTCATTTCCGGGTCAATGGCGTGTTCTGCTGTTGTAAAGCAACAATTAGGTGCAATGAAAACATTATCACCAAATGTCACTTTTGCTCCATCGGTAATTATCATACCGTGATTAGAATAGAAATTATCCCCCACAGTTATGTTATAACCATAGTCACACCAGAATGGGGGTGTAATAATAGTTTCTTTTCCCATTTTGCCTAACAAATCTTGAAGTATTATTTGTTGAGCTTCTCTGTCGTTTGGACATAATTGGTTATACTTGAAACATTTTTCCTTGCCTTTGCGAATTTCTTCTTCATAGGCGGGGTTATAACACCCTTGAAAAAAACAATTAATTGGTACTATCGGTTTTTCGATCATATTGGTTCTCCTTTATAAACCTCAGTTTATTTCTAAATTAGTTTACATATTTCATTGTACACACCAATGAAAATAAAATCAATAAGGAAGGTGAATTTTTGAGTAAAACAATAAAAACAAAAGAAGTCGTTAAAGATATCAAGGCTCACGATACTACTGTAAATCTTGGTGACCGAATGAAAAATATCGGTGTCAAGACAAAAGAAACCGTTAATGAAAACACCGATCAAACGGACAATGTTTCTCCTGAACAGTATGCAACCGACAAGGTATCAGAAGCCGTGAAATCAGGTGCGGAGACTGCTGCTGTCGGTACAGAAAAAGCAGTCCGAAAAGGTGCCGGAAAAGCCAAAGATAAAATCAAAGACAAGATGGCAGAGAAAAAGGAAAAAGCCAATTCTGCAAATCCGGCTTATGATGACCCAACAAAAGATGGACAGGCAGATAACAAAGAGTTGACAGCAGAAGATAAAAAGCCCTCTTCACCAAAAGAAGAATCTACACAGCCTAAATCTTCTGACAGAGCAGAAAAAACAACTGAATCTGCAAAGCGTCAGCTTGACAAAAAGACGGCTAAGTCAAAAGCAGACAATGATAGGGCAAAAACCGTAAAGGAAAAACAAGATATACCTGCTGTCAAAGAAAAGACGCAAGCACCGCCGAAGGTTAAACAACAGGCAGAAACCAACATTGATGAAGTTAAAAAGCCTCGTCAGAAAAAACAGCCGGCTCCCAAGACAAAGGGTAAGCCGACCGTCAAAAAAATCAATGCTGACAAGCAAGGTGTCAGAACTCTCGGTGCTGATGCTCATAAGGTGAAACAGCTTGAAAAGAGCACAGCGAAATCCGCAAGCAAGATTAAAAAGGCTGACAAAGCGATTAAGTCCGCCGACAAATCGGTTAAAACGGCAAAGAATACGGTGAAAACATCAACTGATGTTGCGAAGAAAACCGCACAGGCGGCAAAAGCTACGGTAGGAGTGTAAGTTTCCTTGTAATACAGCTTTGATGAGGGCAGACTTATTCCAAAGGAAATGGAAAATTTATGGAGCCGCAGTTTTGCGGCTCCTTTTATGTATCCGGATAAATTTTCAAATAGGGTCTTCTCAAAATCGGTCAACGACTTTATAATGGTGTTGACCGAATCGGTTA
>JAEDIL010000049.1 GCA_016292455.1 Clostridiaceae bacterium | reverse complement strand
CAGGTCAGGACGAAATCCGGCTCGGAGACAGCGTTGTTGTTGTAACCACCAATCGCTCGCTCAACGACCTGAAAGACATCGTGAGGTAAAACTTCATGAACTTTTTTATGGTTTTATATCTGCTCGGTCTTGTCTGTGTAATTCAGGGCGGCTGCATGCTGCTTCCTGTTATGGTCGGATTGTTTTACGGCGAGGAACAGTGGAAGCAATATGCTGTTGTTGCCGCTGTTTTGCTTATAGCCGGCGCTTTCATTTCTTTCAGAAAGCCCAAGAAAACGGTCTTTTATTCAAAGGAAGGCTTTGTTACCGTTGCACTTTCGTGGATCGTTCTCAGTCTTACCGGCGCAATCCCGATGTTCCTGACAAAAGAAATACCGAGCTATATTGACGCGGTGTTTGAGTCCGCTTCCGGCTTTACCACAACCGGGGCCAGTATTCTGACCGATGTTGAAGCGCTTTCGCACCCGACAATGCTTTGGCGCAGCTTTTCGCACTGGATAGGCGGAATGGGCGTTCTTGTTTTCCTTCTTGCTATTGTTCCGCTGACGGGCGGACACACAATGCAGCTCATGCGCGCGGAAAGTCCGGGTCCGGCTGTCGGAAAATTTGTTCCGAAAGTCCGACAGACGGCGTTTATTCTGTACTCAATATATTCTGCTCTGACTGTGCTTGAAGTCATTCTGCTTCTTGCAGGCTCAATGCCGTGGTTTGACGCAATCTGCGCGGCATTCGGAACCGCCGGTACCGGCGGATTCGGAATCAAGAACGCAAGCATCGGTTTTTATGAAAGCAACTATCTTCAAGGCGTAGTCACGGTGTTCATGATCCTCTTCGGCGTGAACTTTTCCGTGTATTATCTCCTGCTTGCAAAAAAGTTCAGGCAGGTGCTGAAAAACGAAGAGCTTATCTGGTTTTTGTGCATAATTGCCGCTTCGATTATTTGCATAACGCTGAACATCAAGGATGAGTTTTACGGCGGAAATCTTTACGAAGCGTTCCACCATTCCGCGTTTTCCGTTGCTTCCGTTATTTCAACTACCGGATACGGAATTTCAGACTTTGCAAAATGGCCTCAGCTTTCACAGTACATTCTGTTTGTTCTGATGTTTATCGGCGCGAGTGCCGGCAGTACGGGCGGCGGAATGAAGGTTTCAAGACTCATTCTGCTTGTTAAAAGCAGCGCGAGAGAGGTTTCAAAAATCATTCACCCGCGCTCAGTCAGGTTCGTCAAACTTGACAAGAAGAAGGTTGATCCTGAAATTGTCAAGAACACTGCCTCGTTTTTTGTACTCAGTATGATTGTTTATGTTGTTTCGGTTTTCATCGTCAGCCTTGACGGGTTTGACATGACAACGTCGCTTTCAGCCGTTGCCGCAACAATGAACAATATAGGTCCCGGGCTTTCGCTTGTCGGACCGACAGGAAATTATTCCGCTTTTTCGGACTTGTCAAAGATTGTAATGATTTTTGACATGATTGCCGGAAGGCTTGAATATTTCCCGCTCCTTATTCTGTTCAGTCCGACTGTCTGGAAAGACGGCTTCGGCGCTGTCAGGAGAAGGCTTACCCGCGCCGCGTGACAAGCTTCGGCGCAAAAATATCCGCCTGTGCGGAAGAACGGAGAAAAATATGAACGAAAGAAACTATGTTGCAAAAAGGGAATCAGTGACCTATGCCGTTGCGGCGCTCGGTCAGGGACTTGTGTATAGCTGTATGTCAAGCTATATTACGGACTTTTACATGAACGTTCTTGCTCTCAACGCGTGGTTTGTAATCATGCTAATGCTCCTTGCAAGAATATGGGATGCAATCAACGACCCGCTTATGGGCATGATTGTTGACCGTCATACCTCACGCTGGGGCAGAATGAGACACTATCCGCTGATTACGGCTATACCCATCGCCGCTCTCACAATCCTCATGTTCCTGCGTCCGATAGGCTTTGACCTCAATGAAAAGTCAACGCTGATGTATGTCTACGTTGCCGTTGTTTATACCCTTTGGGGAATGATTTACACTTCGAGTGACGTTCCGTTCTGGAGCCTTCCGAATGTAATGACGCCTAATCCGGCTGAACGCGGAAGAATAATTTCCTATGGACGTACTGTCGGCGGAATCGGTTCTGCCGTCACGGTTGCACTTCCGATCATCGTTGGTTTCTTTATCTCTGACAGCGAAAAGAAATATGCAATTATGGCAATTTCAATGTCTCTCATCGGAATGCCGCTGTTCTGCCTTTCCACCTTCGGAGTCAAGGAGAGGGTAAAGCACCCGAACGCAACGAAGCGTGCCCCCGGAGAGCCTTCAACAATTTCAAGAATTTTCAAGTGCAAGCCTCTGATGCTTGTTGTCCTTTCGGGAATTCTCTCTTTCGGAAGATATATGCTTCAGGCAGCCGCTCCCCACGTTGCCCGTTACGGCGGCTTTTATGTCGGCGGCGACCTTGCAACCGCAACAGCCGACCAGTTCAGCAAGAATATGTCTTCAATTCAGCTTGTTATTCAGATTTGTGCCGCTGTCGGAATGTTCGGCGCGATGGTTTTCATGCCGAAGCTTTTCAAAAAGTATGAATACAGAACACTTATGATTGTTTCCTGCCTTGCAGGCTTCGGCGCCAGTGTGATTACTCTTCTTGTCGGTTGGTTCACAAAGAATCTTTTCATCTGCATTCCGTTCATGATTATTTCAAGCATTCCTCTCGGAGTAATCAATGTTGTCTCCGGTGCAATGGTCTGCGACTGTATTGATTTTATGGAGTGGAAAACCGGATACAGAGACAACGCTCTCGGCTCTGCCTGTCAGTCTTTTGTCAACAAGCTCGGAAACGCCGTTGCAACCGTTGTAATCATCGGTATGTACATCATTGTTAACATTGACCCGCAGAAGCTCAATGTCGGCTCGGCTGAATCCGCACTCGAAATTGCAAGATCCATGTCAACCTCTCAGAATTTTGCAATGTATGCCCTCGTTTCAATCATTCCGGGAATCAGCCTTGTTCTGTGTGCAATTCCGCTGTTCTTCTATGACATTGTCGGCGACAAGAAAAAGAAGATTACCGAAGAGCTTGCCGTCATGAGAAAAGAACGCGGTGTAGAAATCACCGAATAATCAGGCTCGTGACTATACGGAGCAAAGAGCCATTTCTCCGCTCTTTGCTCTGCAAAAAGCCTCTGTGCTTTTGAGAATACAAAAACAAAGGATGTATAAAAAATGATTTATCTGCCAATTGCTTTCGGAGCTGTTTTTCTTGTTCTTTTCCTTGCGAAATGCAAAAATGAGCGCAGCGTGGGCGGCGTGTTTCTCAAAAATGCAACAAGCATTTTCTTCATTCTCACTGCCGCCGTCGGACTGCTTCAAAATCAGAGCCGCATTGAATACGGCGTGCTGATTATCATCGGCCTTGTTTTCGGAATGCTCGGCGATATTTATCTTGATCAGAAGTGGGTATACCCCGAGGATATGAAAAAATATCTTTATGCCGGCTTTATATCCTTCGGAATCGGTCATCTGTTTTATATTCCGGCAATGATCCGCGCCTCCGGAATAGAGCTTAAATGGCTGCTTATTCCTGCCGCGGCAGGCGTTGTTGTTGCTGTGGGCAATCTCATTCTCGAAAAGCCGATGAAGCAGAGCTTCGGTGAATACAAGGTAATCGTCACAATTTACGGTTTCATTCTCGCTTTCATGGCGGCTACCGCTGCAACCTGCGCCGTTCTGACGTGCGAAAGGTCATTCATTGTTTTTGCTGTCGGCGGAGTATTCTTCCTTTTGTCGGATTTGATTCTTTCTCCGATGTACTTCGGAGAGGGCAAAAACACCCCGGCAAACTTTGTTCTCAACCATGTTACATATTACGTCGGTCAGTATATGATTGCTTTTTCGGTTTGTCTTCTTCCGGCAATCGGAAGCTGAATAGTTTCCTGAACGAATACACAAAAATAATGCAGCCTCTTTGAAAAGAATTCAGAGAGGCTGTTTTTGTTTCTGATGATTTATTAAAGCATGTGATAATAAAGGCAGATATTCTGATATGTACCGTCTTTCATTCTGAATCCGTCAGGGACAACTCCCAGTAAAACGAAGCCGAGGCGCTCATAAAGGCGGCGGGCGTGAACGTTGCTTTCAACAACAGCGTTGAATTGCAAAATTCCGAACCCTGCATTTTTTGCCTGAATGAGACAGTCGGAAACAAGCTTTTCACCAATATGTTTTCCGCGGCAGGCTGAATCAACCGCATAACTTGCGTTGCATATATGGCCGCACCTGCCGATGTTGTTCGGATGCAGGATATAAAGACCAAATATCCGGTCACCCTCGGCGGCGACTGCGCAGTAGGTCTGTGAAGCGAAAAACATTTTTCCCGTCTCTTCGTTCAAAAACTCCTCCTGCGGAAAGGCGTTGCCTTCTTCAACAACAGTGTTCCAGATTTTTATCATTGCCGGAATGTCTTCCCGAGCATATTTTCTGACTTCCATATTAACCTCCGGCAGATGTCACAGCTTTCTCATAAGGTCGGTGTAGAAGCCGATCAGCGGCTCAATGTTGTCCGTTCTGATTCTCTCATTGTCACTGTGTATTGTTTTGAGAAGTCCGTTTCCGGTCAGAGTCGGTGCAAACTTGTATATTTCACTTGCAATTTCATTGAAAAAGCGGGAATCTGTGCCGCCCATCATGAGATACGGAGAAACAACCGTGTTTGAAAAATTCTTTTCAACGCAGTCGCAAATTGCTTCCCAGTATTTTCCCTTCGCCGAAGAGCTCGGCGTTGCGTTTGAATAATTGACTATCCTGAAAGAAAGCTCCGGGTCTTTTGCAGCCTTTCTCATGTGTTCAATCGCACTTGACGGTGTTTCGCCCTCGGCGAGCCGTATGTTGACAATTGCCTTTGCTTCCCCCGGAAGAACATTTGCGCCTTTGCTTCCCTCGAGCTGGGTGAAAGCCATTGAGGTTCTGAACATGGCGGCTGACGTCTTGTTCGTTTTGCAGAATGCTTTGATAAGCGGCGAAAAACACCAGAGGTTGCCGAGGATGAGTTTGCCGATATACGGTGTGTGCGGTGCAAGCGCTTTAAGCATGTGGGTGACCGCATAGTTCATTCTCATCGGGAACTGACGGTTTTCAATTCTGCAAATATCTTTTGCAAGCTTTCCGACAGCTGTGTGAACGGGCGGCTGTGATGAATGTCCGCTTTCGCCCCTGACGGTCAGTTCAACGTCCATCGGACCTTTTTCGGCTATGCCGACGACAGCAATATCATGCGGAAAATATTTTGAATTGCTTGAAAGAATAGTTCCGCCCTCGTCAAGAACAAACGCGGGAGAAACGCCGTTTTCTTTGAGATGTTTAACAATTTCCGGCGTGCAGTTTCCTGCAACCTCTTCGTTGCATCCGAAGGAAAGATAGATGTCGTTTTCCGGAACAAAGCCCGCCGAAAGGAGAACCTCGGCGCTTTCCATTATTCCGAAAAGGCTGCATTTTGTGTCAAGCGTACCTCTGCCCCAAAGAAAGCCGTCTTTGATTTCTCCGCCAAAGGGGTCGGCGTCCCATTTTTCTGCGTCAACCGGAACAACATCAAAATGTGCCATGAGAACGGCAGGCGACGCTTGGCTCTTTCCCTTTATGCGGAACAAAAGACCGCCGGCAATGTCTTTCTTTTCGCTTTTTTCATAAACCTTGGGGTAAAGCTCAGGGAGAAGAGCGCGGAATTTTTCAAACTCCTCTTTTTCAATTTCCTCTTCGTTTTTGCTTGAAACGGTTTTGCATTGAATCATCTTCGAAAGATTCTCAGCGGCAAGCTCTGTGTCAACTTCAACACTCAGCTGCTTCTTTTCTTTTGAAAGCTCAGGAGTTTTTATCCTGAGAGCGTTAAAGTTCAATACGGCAATAAACGCTGCAAGCGCAATGAGAACAGCAAAGAAAACAACCATTGATATTACCTCCGTCAAAAGATGACCGCCGATCGGAAAGACCGGCGGCGAGTTATTGAAGTCAGACCCATTTGAGCTTGTACATAACGTGTGCACCGAGCATCGAAATCGCAACGCCTGCAAAGATAAGAACGCCTATCTGAATTGTTCCGAAGAAGGCAAGAAGAATTGAAAGAAAAGCAATCGGGAAAATTGAAATCTTCCAATGCTTGATGAAATATGTCGCGGCGAGCGCACCGAAAATAGTATATGTAACCTGCTTGAACGCCGGAGCAAGCGCGCCCTCGCTCATCATTTTCGTGAAGCCGGGGTTGACCGCAAAAATCAGAACGAACAAAGCAACAACCAGCGTTGTGACAATTGCCGAGGCGGCAATTGAGATTGTTGAAATAATTTCGCCCTCCTCAGAGTTCGCGCGGACATTTGCGTTTTCCATTGAGCTGAGTGCACAGGGGAGCTTGAGGTTTGCAATGTTGCCCGTGAGGAAGGAAAGGTAAGTTCCGCCGGAACCGAGCAGGGGAGCATAGGCAATGACCTCGATTATGCCGGTGGGATAGAACAAAACGGCAACGGAAGCAAAGCCTTTTCCGACAACGCCCCAATCAGGCCACGCATTCAGATGGATGCACATAAGGGTGGGTACGGCAATGAGAACCAGAATTGCGGCAACGCACCAGATTCTGCCGTAAAAATGAACGGAGTCCATGTAACTTCTTTTTTTCATTGTCAATACCTCCATTCGATAGCCGCAAAGTCCGGCGCAAACGTTGAAACAAGAACAACAACGCCGAGCGCAAGAATCATGCTCAAAGGCATTGCAAGCGCTTCAAGCCACTTTGCATTAAGCTTTTTGTTGATGAAGCTGAGAATGAGCATAAATACGATTGAAGAAACGATTGCGGTTATTGAAAGCACTCCCGCGCCGTCACCGATAACTGCATTGACCTTTTCGCCTGCATCGTTGACCGTAACTTCGCCGATTCCTGCAATACCGCGGGAGAGGAAGGCGGCAATGAGACCGATGAAAGCCGCGGCAGACATGAGGTCAGCCCATTTTGCGTTTTTGCTGACCGCGCCGGAAACACTCTTCTGAACCTTTTTGAGAACAAAAGGAATGAGGAAGAGCGGCAAAAGGCAGCCGAAGGTCATAACCCACGCAATTGCGGTGAAAACTTTCGGATCCTGAATCGGGCGGCCGATTCCGCCGGAAAGACCTGCCGCTTCAATTGCGGCTTCCGCTGCCGGAACTTCATACTGAATTGCACCGATAACCGAAAGTCTGATCCACGGAAGAACATATCCCAATGCGACCGAAAGCACAATCACAGTGATTGCAATGCTTATTGCCGGTGCAATGGAAAAAACCGAGCTTGAAGTAATTGTGTTTTTAATCTGTTCCTTTGTAATGCCGAGCTCCTTGCCTCTTCTGATTGCGCGGATCATGAAAAACAGGGATTGAGCAATAACAAAGACAACGATTCCGACAGCAATCAGAAACATGAAGCCGTCGGACTTGAAATCCTGAAACATCTTGCTTCTCCTTTCAATCCGGACGTTTGACCTTTTTTGCGTCAGACGCCCCTGAATGCGGAAATTATATCATTATTTGCCTGTTTTAGTCAACACGCAAGCTGAAAAAATCTTTGACTTATACGCTAAGTGTGGTATAATGTTTCAGTATCCGCCGGATAAGCAGGCGGTGTTTCTTCCCACTTGTTTTTATGATGAATACCGGAAAGTGAGGCGAGCGGATTTGACTGAGGAAAAACAAAAGAAAAAGAAGCGGCATGTTCACCCGGCGCAGGCGATTGCTCTGAGCGTTCTTGCGGCGATTGCGGTTGGTACGGTTCTGCTGATGCTTCCGTGCATGACGCGCGACGGCAGGGGGTTGCCGCCTGTCAAGGCAATTTTTACCGCTGTTTCAAGTGTTTGTGTAACCGGATTGACTCTTATTGACCCGGCGGTTACTCTTTCGCGCTACGGACAGGCTGTTTTGCTTGTTCTGATTGAAATCGGCGGAATCAGTATGGTTACTTTTGCTTCGTTTTTTATTTTTTCTTTCAAAAAACGTTCGGCTCTCCGAAGTGTCCGCCTTGCACAGGAATATACCAACCTTGACGTGCTTTCCCAGGTCAAGCCGCTTGTGAAAACGATAATCGGCTGCGCTGTAATCTGTCAGCTTTCCGGAACGGTTCTGCTTTGTCTGCGCTTTGTTCCGCGTATGGGTGCAAAGGGAATCTGGGTTTCGCTTTTTACGGCTGTTTCGGCGTACTGCAACGCGGGATTTGATCTTTTCGGCGTTGAAAAGGAGTTTGGTTCATTCTGCAATTATAACTCCGACCCGTTTGTGATGGGTGTTGTGATGGCTATGATCATTCTCGGCGGAATCGGATTTTTCGTCTTTTATGATATTTTCAATTTCCGCAAGAGTCGCAGAATCAGTCTCCACACCAAAACCGTTCTCATCACCGCGGCGATTCTTATTATTCTGGGTTTTGCCTGCGTCTTTGTTTTTGAATACAACAATCCGGCTACGCTCGGTCCGCTCTCTTTCGGCGAAAAAATAACCGCCTCCCTGTTCCAGTCCGTAACAACGAGAACGGCAGGCTTTGCTTCGCTTGACATCGCTTCGCTCCATGATGTGACGAAAATGGTTATGATGTTTCTCATGTTCATAGGTGCAGGCAGCGGCTCAACCGGCGGCGGAATCAAAATTACAACCTTTGCTGTTCTTGTGATGACAGTTGTATCTGTTCTCAAAAGCAGAAAGGAGACCGTTGTTCTGAAAAAGCGCGTGAATCAGGCTGTTGTTGCAAAGTCGCTTGCAATTGCGGTGCTTTCGCTCCTGATTGTTTTTGCAGTCACCTGTGTTCTTTCGTGGGACACTCCGTCGGCCAACGGAACGGATCTCTTTTTTGAAGCTGTTTCAGGCTTTTCAACCTGCGGTCTGACCTCGGGAATTACCGCTCAGGTCGGAAATGCCGGACTCTGGGCATTGATTTTTTCAATGTATGTCGGCAGAATCGGACCTATGTGCTTTGTCATTGCGCTCAACTCAAAAAAAGGCGAGGATGAAGCCGTAATTATTCCGGAAGGCAGAATAATGGTGGGCTGATAATCGGGCATTTTTTGCCGTTGGCTTTCATAACTATTACCAACAGACTTTGTCCGAAGGGTTGGTGGAAGCTATGGGAGAAAGCGGCAGAGCCGAAAGACGAAGCAGGCTTTCCAAAGAAAAGAAAAAGGACGACGGACTTTTTGCCGTCGGACTGTGTCAGGCTGTTTTTGCTGTAATAATCGTTCTTTTTGTGCTGATTGTTTCAAAGAGTTCCGGGCAGGCGGCTCAGAATCTGAGGGACGACTTTTCCCTTTTAATGAGCGTTTCCTATGATAAAAACGATGTCGAGAAAACATGGAAAAGCGTGAAGAATTATTTTTCTTCACCGCCGAATCTTTCTGTTTTTAAAGCTTTTTACGGAGAAAAGGAAGAAACCTCTGAAACCGAAGAGAGCCTGACGGAACAGACTGAGACTGCCGTCAGCGAAACGGAAAAGGAAACCGAACCGATTGAAACGAGCGAAGCCGGCGAAACCTCTTCTGCGCCGCAGAAAGAGGAAAAAGAGGAGAAAGCCGGGGAAAGCTCCGCTGTCGCAAAAACCAATCTCGGGCTTTCGCTCAAAGCCGAAACTCCCGTCGGGCTGAATTCCGGAAAGACTCAGACATCTTCTGTTGAAGAAACTTCTGAGCAGATAATAATGCCGGTTAACGGCATATACACATCATATTTCGGAATGAGAACAAACCCGATTACCGGTCAGGACTCGCTTCATACGGGTCTTGACATAGCCGCCGCGCAGGGTACAAAAATCAAAGCTGCCTGTTCCGGTGTTGTCCGCAAGGTAGGCGAGGATTCAAGAAGCGGAAAATACATCTATCTCACTCATGAAGACGGTGCCGAAACGCTGTATTGCCATTGCAGCGCCGTTCTTGCCGAGCAGGGCGCGTCAATCCGCCAGGGAGAAACAATTGCCCTTGTCGGAAGTACCGGCTGGTCAACCGGACCGCACCTTCACTTTGAATTCCACAAAAACGGAAAGCGGCTTGATCCGCTGCCGCTTCTTAACCGGAAATGACAATACGCCTGAAAGGTACCGATATAAAACTTTGCTTTTCGTTTTTTGTCTGCTTTTCGCTGATGCTGCTGCTCTCGGACGGAAAAACGGCGCTGATCTGCTTTTTTTCTTCGGCTCTGCATGAGGGCGGACATCTTCTCTTCATGTTCCTTTTTTCTCAGAAAGTCAGCGCAGTAACGCTCTCGGCCTTCGGCGTCCGTATTGACCGCGAAGGAGAGAACCTTTTGTCCTACGGGAAAGAGGCGCTCATTGCTCTCGGAGGCGTTCTGGTCAATTTTTTTCTCTGCGCCATTGCCGCAGCGCTGTTTTTCTTTTTCAAAAGCTATGAAGCGGCGGTGCTGTTTTTCGTCAATATTTTTCTTGCTCTTCTGAATCTGATGCCGGCAGATAAGCTTGATATGTGGAACGTTCTGTTCTGCCTGCTGATGAAAAAGAACGACGTGGAAAAAACCGTAAGAATTCTTTCGGTGCTGTCAGGTGCAACGCTTGTTTTGTTCTGTACTTTCAGCGCTTTGTATTTTGTTTTCATCGGCTTCAATGTCAGCTTGCTTGCCGTATGTATATATCTTATTTATCTGAAACTTAGTTCAATAAGAAACGGAGAATAGTAATGGTAAAAAAAGAAGTTGAAAAACTCCTTGCCCACGTTCAGAAGCCCGGCCGTTATATCGGCGGAGAGCTTAACAGCATTATTAAGGACAAGGAAACAGTTGATCTTCGCTATGCTTTCTGCTTCCCGGACACCTATGAAATCGGAATGTCGCACCTGGGAATGAAAATTCTTTATTCAATTGCAAATGACCGCGAAGATGTCTGGTGCGAGCGTGTTTTTGCTCCGTGGCATGATATGGAAGCGCAGATGAGGGAGCACAATGTTCCTCTTTACGCCCTCGAAAGCGGCGATGCAATCAAAGATTTTGACCTTATCGGTTTTACTCTCATGTATGAGCTTTCCTACTCGAATGTGCTCAATATGCTTGACCTTGCCGGACTTCCCGTCAGAGCGGCAGAAAGACACTCGCTCACTCCTATCGTTGTGGGCGGAGGTCCCTGCGCCTGCAATCCCGAGCCGATGGCTGAGTTTTTTGATGTTTTTTCGCTCGGCGAGGGTGAAGAAATGTATGAAGCGTTCTTTGACCTTCTGATCGAATGTAAAAAGAAAGGCAGCAGCAAGGAGGAGTTTTTGCGCCGCGTTTCGGAAATTGACGGCTTTTATGTGCCCTCTCTTTATGATGTTGATTATAACGAAGACAAAACGATCAGAGCCGTTACCCCAAGAAACGGCGCGCCCGAAAAGGTCAGAAAAGTAGTCGTTTCCGACCTTGATAACGTCAGGTATCCCGAAAAGTTCGTTGTTCCCTATGTTGAGGTCGTTCATGACAGAGTGGTTCATGAAATTCTCCGCGGCTGTATCCGTGGCTGCCGTTTTTGTCAGGCAGGCTTCATCTACCGACCTATACGTGAAAAGACTCCTGATACCATTGACAGTCAGTGCAGGGGACTTTGCGATGCTACCGGTTACGATGAGATTTCGCTTTCTTCGCTTAGCACGAGCGACTATACTCAGCTTGAACCGTTGCTGGATAAGCTGCTTTCATGGACAATACCCGGAAAAATCAACATTGCGCTCCCGTCGCTGCGCGTTGACAATTTTTCGGACGAGCTAATGGAAAAGCTCAACAAGGTCAGGCGCAGCGGTCTCACCTTTGCTCCTGAGGCCGGAACACAGCGGCTGCGCGATGCAATCAACAAAAACGTGACCGAAGAAGAAGTTCTGCGCACTTCGCGCCTTGCGTTTGAGGGCGGCTGGACGGCGGTCAAGCTGTATTTCATGCTCGGTCTGCCGACAGAGACGCTTGACGATGTTGCCGGAATTGCCGACCTTGCCCAGAAGGTTGTTGACGAGTTCTATAAAAACCCGGACAAACCCAAAGGCAAGGGGGTTCAGGTTTCAATCAGTGTGGCTTCCTTTGTTCCGAAGCCGTTCACGCCGTTTCAGTGGGAGCCGCAGGACACAAGAGAAACACTGCTTGAAAAGCAGGGACACCTTCTTTCCTGCGTAAAAACAAAGAAGGTCAATGTCAGCTATCATAAGGTTGACATCAGCTTTCTTGAAGGCGTTTTTGCACGCGGCGACAGAAAACTTTCAAAGGTTATTCTTTATGCCTGGGAGCACGGCTGCAAATTTGACGGCTGGGACGACAGCTTTAAGTTTGACACATGGCTTGAAGCGTTTGAAGAATGCGGCATTGACCCGCTGTTTTATACTTCACGAAAGCGCAGCTTTGACGAAATTCTTCCTTGGGATCACCTTGATTACGGCGTGCGCAGGGAGTTTCTGATGGCAGAGAATAAAAAGGCTCATGGAAGCCGGACTACGCCCCATTGCCGAATCAAGTGTTCCGGCTGCGGAGCGAATAAACTGAACGGAGGAAAATGCGATGCGATGCGTGCGGGTATGGTTTGAAAAAAAAGGTGATGTGCGCTTCATTTCGCACCTTGACCTCATGCGGACAATGACAAGGGCAATAAGACGTTCGCAGATTCCGCTCTGGTATACAGAGGGCTTTAACCCTCATCCGTATATGACCTTTGTTCTTCCGCTTTCACTCGGAATGGAAAGCGAAAACGACGCAATGGATATTCGCATTGAGGGCGAAATTTCGGATGAAGAAGTTAAAGAGCGTCTTTCCGGAGCCATGCCGCAGGGAATTACGGTGACGGCTGTTTCAGAACCGGGGCTTGACCCGAAGTTCATTTCCTTTGCAAGGTTTGAAATCAGTTATTATGTTTCGGAAGGTGCAGTATTTCTTGAAGCAAGAATAAACGAAATGCTTTCAGGTCCGGAACTCATTGTCAGCAAGCTCGGAAAAAAGGGGCACAAAAAGGTTTATAAAGACATTGATTTGCTGCCGCACGTCAAAGCGTATGAGCTGATTTTAAAAGACGGCGTGCCCACTCTTTCAATCGTTCTTCCGGCGGGAAGCACAACAAATATCAATCCTGCGCTGCTTGCCGATAAGATTCTTGAAGGTCTTGACGGCGATGATTATTACATTATCAGGAGAAAACGCCTTTTTGACAGCGAAATGAACAATTTTTTGTGAGAAATTTATTGCGAAACGCTTGCAATAATTTGCATGATGTGATAAAATACCAAGGCATTTGTATTGTGTCGCGTTGCGGCGCGGTTTGATGCCGGCTGAATTCAGTCTGTAATATTAAAGCGGTCCTCTGCTCTCTGAGGGGCACGAACGTGGCAGAATTTAGGAGGAAAAAACCAATGGACGCACTCAAACTTATCTCGGATTCAAGCCTCAAAGCTGAAGTCCCCGTAATCAACATCGGTTCAACCGTTCGTGTTCACGTAAAAATCCGTGAAGGCGAAAGAGAGAGAATTCAGATGTTTGAAGGAACCGTTATTGCCAAGAAGGGCAGCGGAATTTCTTCAACCTTCACCGTTCGCCGCGTTTCCTACGGCGTTGGTGTTGAAAGAGTTTTCCCCGTTCACTCACCGAACGTTGTTGCTG
>JAEDIL010000048.1 GCA_016292455.1 Clostridiaceae bacterium | reverse complement strand
TTCATATACTGAAAAGCAGATTGCGGGAAAAACAATTAAGTTTATGAAGTCTCCGCTCCTCAATATTGCCGGCTTCCCGACAAGCGTTGTCACTCTGCCTGCTTCTTTCATGGCAAGGGACAAGGCCGGAAATATTACCAATGTTTCCTTTGAACCGCTTGAAAACGAGCTTGTGATGCGTTGGTCGGAGGGACCCGAGGTCAACCGGATTCACATAGGAATGGACGGCGAATACCGCTGGGACAACATCACTCTCGGTCAGACTCCGTATACCACCTGCTCAGTCGGCTGCTGGAACAGCGAGCGGGAGCTTGAAATCCATATACGCGCGATTGAAACGGCGGCAGAAAGAGTTCTTGTTTTTACTTTTGCCGACGGAAAGGTTATGATGAAGCCCTCAATGCGTCCGGAATCTTCGTCGATGGCAGTGCCGCTTAAAGAATCGGTCAAATCTGTTATTAAACAGCCGTTGGTCCAGACAGTAGTCAGTGAAGCATTGCCATATCTTGTTCCTGTTGTCGACCTTGCTCTTCACGGAAGAATAGTCTGATTGTTCGGGAGGTTATTATGGTTTTGAAAGTTTTGTTTGCGCTTTGTGTTGCGCTTGAGTTTGTTTTTGTTCCCTTGTTTCTGAAATACTCCTGGCCGGATAAGTGCTGGAAGTCGTTTGGATATAAGATGGTATGTTCGGCGCTGTTCTTCGGCGCAGGTCTTCTTGCAACAAAAATCAGCGGCAACACCGCTTCGTTCTCAACATATTCCAAGTACATACTCATCGGTTTGTTCCTCGGCTGGCTCGGAGATATGTTCCTGCACCTGATTACCGATAAGATTATTGTTTTCGGTCTGGGTCTTTTTGCTTTCCTCGGCGGGCACGTTTTTTACATCATAGCCTTCCAGCAGATGATTGCCAGAAGGTATCCGGACAAAGGCTTTTTTGAATGGTATGAGATTCTTGCCGTTGCCGTTTTGGTGGGCATAATACTTGTATATGCCTTTGTTAAAAAGAGGCAGGGCAAGCTCGCCTCCGGAAAGCTCTATATGGTCATTCCGGTTGTGCTTTATGCTGTTACAATCAGCGCGATGCTTGCAAAAGCATTCAGACTTTGCATTGGCGAATGGCTTTGGGGCATGACGGATGACAAGGTGATGCTTATGATGTTCATCACGGTGGCTCTTGGGGCGGTTTTGTTTGTTCTTTCGGATGCAAGTCTCGGTATCATTCTTTTTGCCGGTCAGAAAAAGAATCGTCCGCTTAAAATATTCAATATCGCAACATACTTTGCGGCGCAGATTCTTCTTGCAAGCAGCATTTTCTTTATCAGCACACCGGTTCTTTACGGAACCTGAGCTGTTCCTTGACTTCATACTGCCGCCGGACAGTTCCGGCGGCTTTTGTGTGCGTTGAATTTTGTTTTAAAGGTGGGTAATAATGAATATAAGCGGCATACAGAAGCTGACGCTTCTTGATTTTCCGGGCAGACTTGCCTGCACTGTATTTACAACAGGCTGCAATTTTCGCTGCCCGTTTTGTCATAATGCTTCGCTTGTTCTCCCGGGAAAAGGCGAACATATCGAAACAGAACAGGTGATTTCCTTTCTGAAAAAACGTGAAGGCGTTCTTGAAGGAGTTTGCATCACCGGAGGTGAGCCTTGTTTTCAGGACGGAATTGAAGAGTTTATTCAGGAAGTGCGTTCAATGGGTTTTCTTGTCAAGCTTGACACAAACGGCAGCTTTCCGGAAAAGCTTTCGTCGCTTCTTGAAAAAAAGCTTCTTGACTATGTTGCGATGGACATTAAAACTTCAAAGGAAAACTATCTCAGAGTCTGTGGCATAAAGAATGAAAGGCTTTTGCAAAATGTTATTGAAAGCGTTGAGATTCTGAAAAAGAGCTCTGTTGAGCACGAATTCAGAACAACAACGGCAAAAGAGTTGCAGGAAAGCGATGATTTTGAAAGAATCGGCGAATGGCTGAAAGGCGAGAAGAGCTATTTTATTCAGCAGTACAGAGCAGACGGTGAGCTTATCGGAGAAGAACTGACTCCGTATGAAAAAGAGGAGCTGCTCACCTTTGCTGATATTATGAGGCGTTATGTTACAAATGTCGATATTCGCGGTGTGTAACATGCGTGAAACACACCATATAGTGTTTAACAACAAGATATAGTAAAAAGTCAAGAGAAAAAACGCAAGATATTGTGTTTTTTCTCTTGACATTTCGTTTTTTATGTAATATACTGGTCGCGCACAGCAAAACAAGGCGTTCGGTTCCCGGCAGGTTTCGGTTGCCGAAAACGCTGTTCATAATATTGAAGGGAGTAAATTCTATGTTTGACGTTAAGAAAAGAGACGGAAAGTTTGTTGGTTTCGACATCAATAAAATCTCCGATGCTATTAAATCCGCCTTTGAGGCTCAGGAGGTCAATTATAATGATGACATTATTGACTTCATTTCACTCAAAGTTGCCGCTGATTTTGAAAGTAAAATCAAGGACGGACACATCGCAGTTGAAGACATTCAGGACAGCGTTGAAACTGTTCTTGTCAAAGCCGGCTATTCTCAGGTTGCCAAGGCATATATCCTTTATCGTAAGCAGCGCGAAAAACTCCGCAACATGAAGTCAACAATTCTTGATTATAAGGCTGTTGTTGACAGCTATGTTAAGGTTACCGACTGGCGCGTTAAAGAAAACTCAACCGTAACTTATTCCGTAGGCGGTCTTATTCTCAGCAACTCCGGCGCAATTACAGCAAATTACTGGCTTTCCGAAATCTATGATGAAGAAATTGCAAACGCTCACAGAAGCGGAGACATTCATCTTCACGATCTCTCAATGCTCACCGGTTATTGCGCAGGCTGGTCGCTTAAACAGCTTATTAAAGAAGGTCTCGGCGGTGTAACGGGAAAGATCACCTCCGCTCCGGCAAAACACCTTGCAACTCTCTGCAATCAGATGGTCAACTTCCTCGGAATTATGCAGAATGAATGGGCCGGCGCACAGGCTTTCTCATCATTTGACACCTATCTTGCACCGTTCGTAAAGGCTGATAATCTTACTTATGACCAGGTCAAAAAGTGCATTGAATCCTTTATTTACGGCGTAAACACTCCGTCACGCTGGGGCACCCAGGCACCGTTTTCAAATATTACTCTTGACTGGACTGTTCCCAACGACCTTGCAGAACTCAATGCAATCGTCGGCGGAAAGGAAATGCCGTTCAAATATAAAGACTGCAAAAAAGAAATGGATATGATCAATAAGGCTTTCATCGAAACGATGATTGAAGGCGACGCAAACGGCCGCGGCTTCCAGTATCCCATTCCGACCTATTCAATCACAAGAGACTTCGATTGGTCAGACACCGAAAACAATCAGCTTCTCTTTGAAATGACTTCAAAATACGGAACTCCGTACTTTTCAAACTATGTCAACAGCGACATGGAGCCGAGCGACATTCGCAGTATGTGCTGCCGTCTTCGTCTTGACCTTCGTGAGCTGCGTAAAAAATCCGGCGGCTTCTTCGGCAGCGGCGAAAGCACCGGCTCGGTCGGCGTTGTTACTATCAACCTTCCGAGAATTGCATACCTTGCCTCAGACAAGGCTGATTTTTATGAGCGTCTCGACCGTCTTATGGACATTTCGGCTCGCTCGCTCAAGGTCAAGAGAACAATTATTACTAAGCTTCTTGATGAAGGTCTTTATCCCTACACCAAGCGCTACCTCGGCACTTTCAGCAATCACTTTTCAACCATTGGCCTTATCGGCATGAACGAAGTCGGACTCAATGCAAAATGGCTCCATGCTGACCTTACACACAAGGAAACTCAGGACTTTGCAAAAGAAGTGCTTGACCATATGAGAGAACGCCTTTCCGATTATCAGGAGCAGTATGGCGACCTTTATAACCTTGAAGCAACACCTGCTGAGTCAACAACTTATCGTTTTGCAAAGCATGACGTTGAAAAATATCCGGATATTATTACAGCTGCAGAACCGGGCGGAGCACCGTATTACACTAACTCCTCACATCTCCCCGTCAGCTATACCGATGATATTTTTGCTGCCCTTGACATTCAGGATGACCTTCAAACCCGCTATACTTCCGGTACTGTATTCCATGCTTTCCTTGGTGAAAAGCTTCCGGATTGGAAATCAGCGGCAAAACTTGTCAAGAAAATTGCTGACAACTATAAGCTTCCGTATTACACCCTTTCACCGACATATTCGGTTTGTAAGGATCACGGTTATCTCGTCGGTGAGCAGTACACCTGCCCGCATTGCGGCGGCGAAACCGAGGTATACAGCCGCATAACCGGATATTATCGCCCGGTTCGTAACTGGAACGACGGAAAGGCAGAGGAATTCAAGGATCGTAAAGTTTACGATCTGGAAAAATCAACTGCTCCCGGTTGCGAAAAGAAACAGCAGGGAATTGAAGCCGAAGGAGAATTCTGCTGCGAAAAGGACGCAACCTTCCTCTTTGCAACGAGAACCTGTCCCAACTGCAAAATGGCAGAAAGCTTCCTTAACAAGGCCGGTATTGCCTTCGAAAAGGTATACGCAGAAGAGAACCCCGAAATCATAAAGAAATTCGGTGTAACGATGGCTCCGACCCTTGTTGTTGTAAGCGGCGGAAATGTTCAGAAAATCGGAAACGTTTCAAACATCCGCAAGTATATTGAAGAAACTGTCATGGTTCAGTAATTTTTCAAATTATAGGCAGTAGGTTAATAGCCTGCTGCCTATGAGCTGTTATGAAAGGTGAAAAAGAAGATGTATGATATAGTGATAATCGGCGCAGGACCTGCCGGTCTTACTGCCGCCGTTTATGCCAGACGCGCAGAAAAAAGCGTTCTTGTTGTTGAAAAGGAAACTTTCGGCGGTCAGATTACCCATTCTCCAAAGGTTGAAAACTACCCCGGAACAATTCAGATGAGCGGCAACGAGTTTGCCGAAAAGCTGATTGAGCAAGCGATGAACCTTGGTGCTGAAATTGAACTTGACGAAGTGACAGCCATTGAGAATGAAAACGGCTGTAAAAGGGTAGTCGGAACGACCGGCATTTACGAGGCAAAAAGCGTTATTATTGCTTCGGGTTCCAAGCACAGAATGCTCGGAGCGGAAAACGAAGAGAAATTTGTCGGTCGTGGTGTTTCATACTGTGCGGTTTGTGACGGTGCTTTTTATCGCGGAAAAAGAGTAGCTGTAATTGGCGGTGGAAACACCGCATTACAGGAAGCCGTGATGCTTTCGGAAATTTGTGAAAAAGTCACTCTGGTTCAGAACCTGCCCTTTTTCACCGGCGAAAAAAAGCTGCTCGCTTTGCTCGAAAAGAAGAAAAATGTTGAATTCATTACAAATTCGGTTGTCAGCGGACTTGACGGAAATGAAAGTCTTTCTGCGGTCCGTATAAAAAATACCGATAATAATAACGAAACCACCATTTCTGTTGACGGAATATTTGTTGCAATAGGACAGATACCGGAAAACGAGCCGTTTAAGAGCGTTGCAAGCCTTGATGAATACGGATATATTATTTCCGGCGAGGAGTGCCGAAGCAAAACAGAAGGCGTTTTTGTTGCCGGTGACTGCCGGACAAAGCAGGTACGCCAGATTGCAACAGCAGTCTCCGACGGCGCCGTCGCCGCGGTCAACGCCTGCAAGTATATTGATTCACTGGATTGAATGTGAGCCGGTTAACAAAATGAATGAGTATATCTCTTTTATGTTCTGGATTAGAAGATGTTAAAGTTTTCGGTAAGGTTGATATACTTGAATTGAAAAAATGCCGTCCGGCAGGGAAGCAACCTTGCCGGACGGCTTATATATTTATCACTTTGTTTCAGACATTACACATTCAAGTATTCTTTCCGTTGAATGACCGTCGCAAGCGGACATGAATTTTTCCTTGAAAGCAATGACTTTTGTTTTGTCAAAACTTGTTTCAAGCCGCTTTACGCAGTCAATAAGCTCCCCGGTAGTATTTACAACATCACCGGGTGTGAAATCGGAGTAATCATAAAAGAAGCCGCGCCAGTCAATGTAATCGTCCTTGTCCGGGGCAAGAAAAATCATAGGTCTTTCAAAAAGGGCAAACTCGAAAATCAAAGACGAATAGTCGGAAACACAGATGTCACTTACACAAAGAAGAGTGTCAATATCAAGAGTTTGCGTAACGTCGAAAGCAAAGGCGCAACACTCATCAGGTATTGCAGGTGCATTTCTCACATGCGGATGATGCTTGATAAGGAGAATGTATTTTTCCGAAAGCGCGTCTGCTGCTGCTTTCAAATCAAGAAAATCCGGTGCAACTGCGCTTGCGGTGTGCCCTCTGAAAGTCGGGGCATAAAGAATAATCTTTTTATCCTTTGCCTGTGGAATAACGCTCAAAAGACGACCGACAGCGCTTTCAACGAAGCTGTTGTCAAAGAAAACATCGGTTCTGCTGACGCCCAGAGGTTTTACAACGCCGGAATCGTGAGGATAACCCATTGCCTGTTCGTATGCACTGACAACATTCCGGCTGCTGACAAAGACGTTGGTATATCCGGAATAGAACGGGTGTTTTTTCATATATTCCTCAGAAGCGCCGAAAATACCGTCTGCGCAGGCAAGACCGAACTTTTTGAAAGCTCCGCAGCCGTGCCATACCTGGCTGAAAACTGTTTCGGGGCGGATTTTAAGACCGCTGAGACGATCGGTACCCTCTGTAATAAAAACAAATTGTGCCGTTGCCATGCTTAGCACAAGTGCTTTCAGGCGTCTTCGTTGCTCACGCTTTGTTGTTTTATTTACAAGCAGGCAATGAACCTCAGGTTCGTGTGATACGTTGTTCTGAAAATACCTGTATATCAATTGCAGATTGTTTGAAAGAGCCGGCTGTGAAACCTCAACAAAAACAGCTTTTCCTTTTGTGATGGGCTTCTTTGAACGTATTCTGAAAAGAAACGGTAGATAGGTAAAATGAAAGAAGAGCCTGTAATGCTTCACGAAAAAGAGATAAACCTTGTAAATAAACGTATTTTGAATCAAGGCTTTAATCTTTTTCAAGTCAGGCTCTCCCTTCGGTCAATTGAGACCAATTTATTCTTCACTTTCTGTCAGGTTGTTTTCGGCAGAAGTCTGTTCGGTGGTTTCATCGTCATCATCGCTCACGTCAGCTGTTTCGTCGCTCTCGGTCTCATCTTCATTTTCATCACTTACAACCGGAACTCTTTTTTTCTTGACTTTGTAGCCTTTGGCATGAGGTTCGAGATGATACGGAGCTTTTTCAAGAGGAACTTCGCGTTTGTGTTCTTCGAGCGCATCACCGAAAGTTACCTTCATAATACGCTCGGTAGCATGACCGTCACACGCAGACATGAACTTTTCTCTGAAAGCATGAACACGTTCCTTGTCAAACAACTCGTCAATGTTTTTGATGTACTCAATAACCTCAGTTGTATTCTTAACAATCGGGCCGGGAGCAAGTTCAAAGTAATCATAATAGAAGCCGCGCCAATCAAAGAACTGATCAAGGTCATTGGCAAGGAAAATCATCGGCTTTTCAAAGAGCGAATATTCAAAAACGAGTGAAGAATAGTCAGATATGCAAATATCGCTGACACAGAGAAGATCCTCAATCGTCATGGCATTTGTCATATCACGGGCAAAATCGCGAAGACTTGCGCGAATTTTCGGACGCTTTCTGACAAGCGGGTGGTGCTTCATCAAAAGGACATATTCGTCGCCAAGAACATATTTCATGAATTCCGGATTCAGAACGCGCGGTGTTGTTGCTTTTGCAACTCTGCCGCGGAATGTTGGAGCATAAAGAATAACTTTTTTGCCCTTGGCTTCCGGCATCAGCTCATACAGTGTTTTATATGCGTTGTCAATAACCTCCCGGTCATAAAAAATGTCTGTTCTGCTGCTTCCGAGCGCTTTGACAACGCCGCTTTCGTGGCTGTAATTCATCGCCTCTTCATAAGCCCAGATAACCTCGGGACTGCTTACGGTCACGTTGGTATATCCGCGGTTGAACGGATACTTGTCCATTTCTTCCCTCGTTGCTCCGAAAATTGCGTCCGCAGTGCTGTAACCGAACTTTTTGAATGCACCGCAGCCGTGCCAGAGCTGAGTTATGACAGTCTCCGGTCTGAACTGAACATGGGATGTGACATTAGTCGCTTCGTCAAAGAAAACATACTTAGCCGTAGCAATATCGGCAAGCATTCTCTTGCAATTGTTTCTGTACTTTTTTCTGCTGACGTAGGTATTACGCAAAAAATGGCAGTGAATATCAAAGTCATAGTAGGTATAAAGGGTGTCATACATAAGCTTGAAGCTGTTCGTCAGTGTGGGCAGTCTTAGCTCAATGAAAACCACTTTGTTTTCGTCAACAGGAGCTTTCGCGGCTTTTTTATACACACGGGGATAAAGCACCTTGAAAACATAATATTTGTAAAGGGGATTGGTTTTCTTGCGGATAAACGCGCGCAATCTTTTCCGTTGCCTCACAAGGAAAAGATAAATTGAATATAGAAAAGTTTTCCTGAGAAAGCGTTTGACTCTTGACATATAGATAACAACCTTTCTGAATCTGATACCAAAGCGTAATAAACATACTAATTATATACGCATTCATAGTTTTGTCAAGCCTTGGAAATCCCGGACATCAAAATGCATAAACATTCATCAATATACATTATGACACAACAATTTCTTGATTTTTCACAAAACGGGTGATATACTAGTCTCTATAAACTGATTAGGGGCGGAGAAAATGAAGAAGAACAGACATGAAGCTATCCTCTCGCTCGTTGAAAGAGAGGATATTTCAACTCAGGAAGAACTGATGAATCGCCTGAATGAACTGGGCTATTCGGTAACTCAGGCAACAGTATCGCGCGACATCAAGGCGCTGAAACTGATAAAGTCATCTGCTGATAACGGCGGATATAAGTATTCGGCAGCAAAAAGTGAAACGGAGGATATGTCCCAGAAATATCTTTCAATTCTTTCTCATTCCGTAACCGGAACTGATTATGCCGGCAACATGGTTGTTGTCAAGTGCATTTCCGGAATGGCGGGCGCTGCCTGCGAAGCAATTGATAACCTTGCTGAGCTGTCTGTTGTCGGAACCCTCGCCGGTGACAACACTCTGTTTGCACTTTGCAGGAATGAAGAGGCGGCAAAGGCTTTCTGCGAAAAAATTTCCGGCTATATCGGTTGAGTTTTACGAAAGGACGGCTGACTATCAGCTTTTGAATTATGCTAACAAATCTGAAAATTGAAAATGTTGCCGTCATCGAAAAGGCCAATATTTCTTTTGAAAACGGACTGAATATTCTGACCGGTGAAACAGGCGCAGGAAAATCAATCGTTATCGACTCAATAAACGCCGTTCTCGGTGAGAGAACATCAAAGGAGATTGTCAGAACCGGTGAGGCAACCGCACGGGTTACCGCCTATTTTGAGGATATTCCGAAAAGCGCTGTCGAGGTGCTTTCTGAACTTGATGTTGATGATGAAGGCGACGGTACACTTCTTGTCAGCCGCGTTGTTTCGCTTGACGGAAGAAGTTCCTGCAAGATTAACGGACAGCCTGTCACGGCGACAATGCTGCGGCGGCTTTCGGGAGAGCTTATTACAATCTGCGGTCAGCATGACAGTCAGACTCTGCTTCAAAGTGAGAGCCATCTCGGTTACATTGACAGTATTGCCGAATGCGGCGGACTTCTCAGCCAGTATCGTGAACTTTACCGCGAGATGAGGAAGCTGAAAAAAGAGCTGAACGCTCTTTCCGTCAGCGAGGCGGACAAACAGAGCCGGCTTGATTTTCTTTCCTATCGTATAAATGAACTTGAAAGTGCAAACATTGTTCCGGGTGAGAGAGAAAGGCTGAAAGCCATAAAAGTTAAAATACAGAACCGGGAAAAGATTGTCGGTTCTCTCTATGCCTGCAAGAGCCTGCTTTCCGGTGACGAGAATTCAAGCGGTCTGACTGACGGGCTTCATACACTCAGTTCATTTCTTTCACAGCTGAGTGCTTACAACGGTGATTATGACAGCTACATTTCGTCAATCGACAGTTTCCGCTATGAACTTGAAGATTGCCTTTCTCAGATTTCGGACGAACTTGATTCTTTTGAAGATGAGCCGGTTGATATAAACGAAATTGAAGAACGTCTGGATGTTCTCTATCGGCTTTCAAAAAAATACGGCGAGACCGAAGAAGACATGCTGACCTCTCTTGATGAAGCGAGGGCAGAGTATGATTCAATTGCATTTTCCGATGAGAAAAAAGCAAAGCTTGAAATGTTGCTGAGCGAAAAGGAGCGGGAGGTGTTTAATCTCGGCTGTCTCATTTCCGATTGCCGTAAGGCGGCTGCACTGAGGTTTGAAAAACAGGTTTCTTCCGAGCTTTCTTTTCTCAATATGCCGCATGCTGTTTTTTCGGTTTCTTTTAAAGACACCGAACCTCAGGAAAACGGTCTTGATGAAGTTGAATTTTTGTTCAGCGCAAACGCCGGACAGGAACCGCGTCCGCTTGCAAAAATTGCTTCTGGCGGCGAGCTTTCAAGAGTTATGCTTGCCATTCGCTGTGTTCTTTCCGACAAGGACAAAAACGATGCAATGATTTTTGATGAAATTGATTCCGGAGTCAGCGGACGGGCGGCTCAGAAAATTGCGGCAAAGCTTCGTCAGGTTTCTTCCGGACGGCAGGTTATCTGCGTCACTCATCTTGCTCAGATTGCGGCAGCGGCAGATAATCACCTTTTGATTGAAAAAGAGACCGATGGAGTCAGAACGGTTACAAAGGTAAAAAAGCTTGAAAACGGCGAAAGAGAAAGGGAGATTGCAAGAATAATCGGCGGTGACATAATAACCGAAGCCACATTGCTTTCTGCAAGAGAGCTGATAAATTTTTCTTCCGGCTCTCTGAATGAGACTTGACAACTCTGAACAAAGACTGTATCATATAAAACCAACGATAGTGTTACGCTTTAAAACGTTAAAATAAAACAGGAGGACAAAACAATGCAGATATATGACGAACTTGTTGCGCGTGGACTGATTGCTCAGGTAACCGATGAAAAGGAAATCCGTGACCTTGTCAACAACGGAAAGGCGGTCTTTTACATCGGTTTTGACCCGACAGCCGATTCTCTTCATGTCGGTCATTTTATGGCGCTTTGCCTGATGAAGCGGCTTCAGATGGCGGGCAATAAGCCGATTGCTCTCATCGGCGGCGGCACCGGAATGGTCGGAGATCCTTCCGGAAGAACGGATATGAGAACAATGATGACACCGGAGACTATTCAGCACAACTGTGAATGCTTCAAAAAGCAGATGAGTCGCTTTATTGATTTTTCGGACGGAAAGGCACTCATGGTCAACAATGCCGACTGGCTTCTCAACCTCAACTATGTTGAAGTTCTCCGCGAAGTCGGCGCTTGCTTCTCGGTTAACAATATGCTTCGCGCCGAATGCTATAAGCAGAGAATGGAAAAGGGACTCTCGTTCCTGGAATTCAATTATATGATTATGCAAAGCTATGACTTCTATCGTCTTTATAGCGATTACGGCTGCAACATGCAGTTTGGCGGAGACGATCAGTGGAGCAATATGCTCGGCGGAACTGAGCTCATCCGTAAGAAACTCGGAAAAGACGCTTATGCAATGACAATTACCCTTCTTCTCAACTCTGAGGGAAAGAAAATGGGCAAAACTCAGAAAGGCGCTGTCTGGCTTGACCCGGAAAAGACGAGTCCTTATGAGTTTTATCAGTATTGGCGCAATGTTGCTGACTCTGACGTTCTCAAATGCATTCGTATGCTCACTTTCCTTCCGCTTGAAGAAATTGACAAGATGAACGACTGGCAGGGCAGTCAGCTGAACACAGCAAAAGAGATTCTTGCGTTTGAGCTGACAAAGCTTGTTCACGGTGAAGAGGAGGCCCTCAAAGCGCAGACTTCGGCAAAGGCACTTTTCGGTGCAGGCGGCGACCTTGATCATATGCCGACAACCGTTCTTTCCGATGAAGATTTTGCAGACGGCGCTGTGAGCGTCATTGACGCTATGCTCAAAGCCGGCGTAATCAAATCGAGAGGCGAGGGCAGACGGCTTATTGAACAGGGCGGCGTTTCTCTTGACGATGAAAAGGTAACCGATTTTGCCGCAGTCATTGAAAAGGCTGCTTTTGAGAAAGGTCACGTAATTCTCAAAAAGGGCAAAAAAGTGTTTAACAAGCTTGTTATTGAATAATGTATTTTCAGCCGGACAGTTTTTGTCCGGCTGATTTCGGCGTGTGCATAATATGACAGGACTCGGAACAATTGTCAACTGTGCGGCAGTCATTGTCGGAGCAGTTGTCGGAATGGTTTTTAAAAAGGTACTGAAAGAACGGTTTTGTGAGCTCATAACCCAATGCATGGGACTTACCGTCATTTTTATCGGCGGTGCCGGCGGAATCGGTCGGATAATCGAACTTAACAAGCAGGAAAACGGAACGGCACAGATTGTTTTTATGGTCATTGCTTTCGCTCTCGGCTCGTTTGTGGGTGAACTGATAAACATTCAGCACCTCACTGAGCGTTTTGGCGCATGGCTTCGCAAAAAGTCCGGCAGCGAAGGAGACAACAGCTTCATTTCCGGCTTTGTTACTGCGTCGCTCACAATCTGCGTCGGCGCAATGGCTGTAATCGGACCGATTCAGGACGCTCTCAACCATGATTATTCAACATTGTTTACCAAAGCGGTTCTCGACCTTGTTATAATAGCGGTAATGGCGAGCGCTATGGGAAAGGGTACGGTTTTTTCCGTAATTCCGCTTGCCGTTCTGCAAGGCTCAATAACGCTTCTGGCAAGATTTGTCAAGCCTCTTCTGACCGATCTTGCCATTTCGAATATCAGCTTTGTCGGCTCAATGATGATTTTTGTTGTCGGCGTCAATCTGATGTTTGACAAAAGAATACGAGTTGCGAATATGCTTCCTACTATCATTTTTGCTGCGGCATTCAGTTTTATTCCGATTTAATGTAAAGCCGGTGAAAATTAAATGAAAAGTTGTTATTTTATTAAATCAGGACAAAAAATCATATAATTTTATTGTATTTTTTAGTTGTTCATGATAAACTGAATCGATATAATTAAAAGGGGAGAATTATATGTTCACTTTTAAGGCAAAAGAAGAAACGAAAGCCTTTATGAAAGACGGGATCCGTTACATATGTGAAAATTTCAAAAAACGTTCACCCGGTTCGGAAAGTGAGCGCAATGCGCAGGCGTATTTTAAAACTGAGCTTGAAAAATACGCCGATGAGGTCATTATGGAGGATTTCAAGCTTCATCCCCACGCGTTTATGGGCTTCATTATCATTGCGGTGACGCTGTGTCTTGCTTCAATTGCAATGTATTGGCTTTTTCCGTCAATCATTTATCCCGGCAGCGGCAAGGCTGAGTTTGTTCTCGCTGTTATTCCGCCGGTGCTGATGCTTTTCAGCATTCTCATGTTCCTTTTTGAGTTTCTTTTTTACGGAAAGTTTGTTGATTTTCTTTTTCCGAAGAGAGTTTCAAGGAATGTATTTGCAACGAGAAAGCCGACC
>JAEDIL010000136.1 GCA_016292455.1 Clostridiaceae bacterium | reverse complement strand
AATAAGAAAAAAGCTATAATTCACAAATCCAAAGAGTAGCACTCTTTGCGAAGCGGATTATAGCTTTTTTGACTATTTGCAAACTCGATTGCTTTCCAAAGCGCTTTTTGTGCTCACGCTGCCCTTTTACAGCTTTGGGTAAGGCAAAGTGCTTTTTACACCTAAATGTGACAGCAGCATTTTTCTCTGATGCTTTCAAAAATAAAATGATTGTGTAAAACATACATAAGTTTGCCCGATTATACTTGACAGATTTGAACATTTGGTTTAAAATATCAGGGATAGCTGTATGAAAAGTAAAGCTGTTCGCTTTACTTTTTTATGTTGTCGTTCGAGTAACATTACTGTAATTCTTTTGATGATTTTTTAGTGGAAATTTTGAAGAGAAGGAGGTGCTGCTACTTTGGGAGATTGGACAGTAACTTTGATCGTTGCAGTTGTCTGCTCGGTCATTTTCGGAGTTATCGGCTTTGTTGCCGGCGGTATTCACAGAAAAAAGACTGCCGAAGGTCTTCTCGGCTCGGCTAATGAGGAAGCTACGCGTATTATAAATCAGGCTGTTACCGAGGCGGAAACCAAAAAGAAAGAAGCCATTCTTGAAGCGAAAGACGAAATTCATAAATTCCGTACTGAAACCGAACGGGAACTTCGCGACAGAAGAAATGAGGTTCAGAGACAGGAAAGAAGAATTATCCAGAAGGAAGAAAACCTTGACAAAAAGGTTGATGCCCTTGATAAGAAAGAAGAACTGCTGAATAATAAAATCAAGCAGTCCGAAAGCCAACTTGCCGAAGCAGAAAGCATCAAAAGAAGTCAGTTAGAAATGCTTGAAAAGATATCGGGCTATACAAAAGAACAGGCTAAGGTATATTTACTTCAAACATTGGAAGAAACTCTTACAAGAGAAAAAGCGGTCAAAATCATGGAATACGAGCAGAAGCTTCATGACGAATCTGAAGCTCTTGCCCGTGAAATTATTACAACGGCGATTCAGCGCTGTGCCGCAGACCACGCTTCGGAAGCTACAGTTTCCGTTGTTGCTCTTCCGAACGATGAAATGAAGGGCAGAATCATTGGCCGCGAGGGACGTAACATCAGAACCCTTGAAACTATTACAGGCGTTGACCTCATCATTGACGACACGCCGGAAGCGATTACGCTTTCCTCCTTTGACCCTGTCAGGAGAGAAATTGCGCGTGTTACGCTTGAAAAGCTTATTACCGACGGAAGAATCCATCCGGCGCTCATTGAAAAGATTTATGAAAAATCGAAGCGCGAGGTAGAACAGACGATTCGCCAGGCAGGCGAAAGGGCAGTTGTTGATGCGGGCGTAAACGGCGTTCACATTGAGCTTATCAAGCTCCTCGGCCGCCTCAAATACCGCACCAGCTACGGTCAGAACGTGCTCAACCATTCCCTTGAAGTTTCCTATATCGCAGGACTCATGGCGGCTGAGCTCGGCGCCGACATCAAGCTTGCAAAGCGTGCCGGACTGCTTCATGACATTGGTAAGGCCGTTGATCATGAGCAGGAAGGCTCACATATTGAGCTTGGCGTAGAGTACGCAAAGAAGTATAAAGAAAACGACGTTGTTATCAATGCAATTCAGTCGCACCACGGCGATGTTGAGCCGAAGAGCATTATTTCCTGCCTTGTTCAGGCGGCAGACGCAATTTCGGCGGCGCGTCCCGGAGCGAGAAGAGAAAATCTTCAGAACTACATCAGGCGTCTTGAACAGCTTGAACAAATTGCCGAAGGCTTCAAGGGCATTGAAAAGGCGTTCGCCATTCAGGCAGGCCGCGAGGTCAGAATCATCGTCAAGCCCGACAAGATTACCGACGATCAGATGGCTCTTGTTGCGCATGAAATTGTTCAGAAGATTGAAGACGAGCTTGAGTATCCGGGTCAGATCAAAATCAACATGATTCGTGAAACCCGCGTAGTTGATTACGCAAAATAAAAACACAGAGGGGAGGGCGCAAGTCCTCCCCGTTTTTAACTGTGGAGGGGAACAAATGAAGCTTCTGTTTGAAGATGAAAGCATAATAGTCTGTGTCAAACCTGCGGGTCTGCTTTCGCAGGGAGAAGGGGAGAACAGTCTGATTTCAAAACTGGCTGAGCACACCGAAGGCGATATTTATCCTGTGCACCGCCTTGACAGAGAAGTGGGCGGAGTGATGGTCTACGCAAAATCAAGATTTGCTGCTGCCTCCCTTTCAAAGCAGGTTGCGCAGCATAGCTTTGAGAAAGAATATCTTGCGCTTGTTCACGGTATCCCGGAGAAAGAAAGCGGAATTTTTGAAGACCTCCTTTTTAAGGACAGCCGGAAAAACAAAGTTTTTGTTGTTACCCGTGAACGCAAAGGAGTCCGAAAAGCGGTCTGCTCTTATGAAACGCTTCTTAGCTGTCAGGTCGGCGGAAATGATTGCTCTCTTGTCAAGGTGAAGCTGCGTACGGGCAGAACGCATCAGATCAGGGTTCAGTTTGCTTCAAGGAAAATGCCGCTTTTCGGTGACGGGAAGTACGGCGCCCGTGACGGCGAAAGAATGATAGCGCTGTTTTCCTGCACAGTTGGCTTTACACACCCGAAAACAGGGGATTCTCTTCGTTTTGCAACTTTCGCAACCGAAAATCCGCTTTTGAACAAAATGATTGAAAAAGCAGGCATTGTCCGGACAGAAATATCCGGCGACGAAGAATGAAACCGGGCGCAGTTGTAGTTCCGGCCAGATTTTTATTGTCCGGCGAAAACTCAAATTTGTATTGTCGTGTTTTTACAATACAATTTCCACTCTCTCCTTACTGTGGAATTTACTTTGGGAATTCACTAAAATTGTATTGTATGGCGAAAATTCAAAATTGTGTTGACAAACTGATGTATATCTGCTAAAATCTATCGGTAACAAAAACGCAGGCAAGTCTGCGTACATACGGAGAGTTGTCCGAGTGGTCGAAGGTGCAGCACTCGAAATTTTTTGTAGAGTT
>JAEDIL010000135.1 GCA_016292455.1 Clostridiaceae bacterium | reverse complement strand
TATTAAGTTCAAGATTTTCAATTTCGAGTGCCGTAATCTCTCACCTCACTTTTCGCCGGATTCCGAATACATCGCACTAAGCTGATTAAGCTTTGCAACAATATCGTCAATCTGTTCTTCCTGCGATTTTCTCTTTTCTTCCGGTGTTTTGAAAAGCGGAAGCGGCCTTTCGCAGTATTGCTCCGGTGAACCTTTGGTAAAGAACGCCGAAAGAACAGACCGAAAAGCCTTGTAGTTGTATAACCCCTGGAGCCACATTTGCTGGTTCTTTTCTTCGCAAATAAGCTTATGGCGTTTTCGGTACACAACCGCAAGATAAGGGTTGTCCTCCCAGAATTGCTTGTATGTCATTCCGATTGCCAAGTACCATGGGAGGACTTCATAAAACTGTTCTGTATATGTTTTTTTCTTTGACTGTGAAGTTACATTTCCACAGTCAGTTTCGAGTTTTTTGCCTCTTCGCCCTCGTTTTCGTCCTCATCTTCATCACGAATGAGAGTGTCGGCAGCATAGCTGTAAAGCTCAAGAAGTCTGAAAATCATCTTTTTGGGAATACCGCCGAGTTCGTCAATGATTTTTTCAACCTTATCATAGGAAATTTGAGGGTGATTCTTTTTGAACGCACCGTAAAAGAGCTTTGAAACCTGAGAAACAGTCTGAGAATCAACAAGTTCCGGGTTAAATCCGCTTTGTTCGGTCGCTTTGACCGTTGCTCGGTTGAATTCAAGAATATACTGCTTTCCCGTTTCCGAATCAGTGATTTTAATCGGCTTCATATCGCTTGAAATTGCCATGATTTTTTCTCCTTTATTAAATTAAAGTTTAAGATGCTGTGCTTGCTGTCTGCCAACCGTCGACCTTTGAAACAGTGATTGATACTTCACCCTGGAACGGCTGGTCAACGTCAGCTCCGGGGAAACCGGCTTTGACGGGATATCCCGAAAAGAAGAACGATTTTGTATAGCCGCTTGCAGCCGGCATAACAATCTCGAACCATGCTCTTTTTCTGCCTGCCGAAGCTTCGGTAGTGCTTGAAACAAGCGTATTCCATGCTTCAATAACTGCCTGAGTAAGGTTGCATTTAAGAGCAAAGTTTCCTGCGTCTTTGAGGCCGGGGATAGACTGCTTATATTCGAGTTCGGAAAGGTCGGTTACGTCAAGCGTTGACGGCTCTGCATTGAGCGAGGGAAGCGAAACAACGCTTGTAAGTTCAGTGTAGCCCGAACTGGGTCTTGTTCCGCTTGTTGCTTCAATAGTGTATTTGAGTTTGATTCCTGCTGTGGAAAAAGGATTTGTGTTATTGCTGCCTGCCATTATTCTGTCTCCTTTATCTGTAAATTTGATATATAGTTTTTCCGTCAGACTGCTTGAGTCCTTCGGAAACAATTGCCCTGTATCTTCCAACAATACGGTAGATACGCTGGTCTATGTTCGGAATTTGATTGAGCATTATGCGTGTGAATTTCATGCCTTGCATTGCTTCGTCAACAACCTTTGCAATGGCTCTTGCCTCTTCCTTCTTGCCGTTCTTTTTGTTGCTGTAAACAGTGACGGTATAAAGAAGCTCCGCGTGGTGCTCATTAAGACTTCCGTCCAATGTTTTTTGAAATGTTCTGTTGTCGTCCTCAACAACGCAAACGCAGGGGAATTCTGCCGCCGATTCAACATAAACGCTTTTAACTTCGGCTTTCGGAAATTTTGATTTAACCGCCTTATAAACCGTGTCAAAAACAATAGATTCAATGTCAATCACCGGAAAACACCTCCTGCGCAATGTTTTTAATTTTATCTTCAATTTCTTTTGACGCGTAATACATCGCCATTGCCGGCGGATTACCATATGAGTGACCGCCGCCTTTGTCTTTCGGAAGATACCAACCGTTGGGCGAATTCCAATGTCCTTTACCAACGTCATCAGACCATGAACCCGGAACGGTTATTGCAGGGTCAACTTCCGTTTCCTCTGCCGGATAGCTGCCGCCATAACGTGCGCCCGAACCGAATTCAATAAACGCAACTGCCTGTCCGCTTGCAACAATCTTATATCCGTTTTCAATCTGTTCAACGCTTAGTTGAACGTCATTTATCCCGTTATAAATGGCTCTTGAAAAATTCAGCGAAGCTACGGTTGCACCGAGAATAGCAAGTCTTTCGGTCAGCTCATTTGCCTTGCGAACTACCCATTTTTTATATTCTTCAATGTCTTTGATTGCTTTCTGAATTGAAGAATAGGAAAGCGGATTAACTTCAATTTTTTTCATGAAGCGTTCACCCGGCTCACTGCTATTGAAATACTGTTTAAGCTTCGGGCAATCTTTTTAACGATATAATCATTTGGCGTTATTACCTCTTTGCTTATTTCGTCAAACAGCGGTACAGTATCTATCCAAAGCACTGAATATTCGTTGATAGGAATATTCACATCGTCCGAAACAATAATTTTGTCATACGACTCATTACCGCCGAAAAGCTGAAAAACAACTTCGCCCTGAGCAACGGAAATGTTTGCTGTCAGCTCTTTTGGCTTATCATAAATAAGCCTTGTTTCGCCTGTTTTATAGCCGTTCTCGTCTGTCGCTTCTTCGGAACCGATGATATTTGCATAGTAAAAACTAACTTTGTTTCGTTTCAGACATCTCACTTAATCACCCCGCAAAAAGGAATAATATCTTTCAGCATAGATTCCGGAACGCTTGCACTTTCATAGCTTCGGCTGATTCCGTTTTCTGTGTGAGAGAGCTGCCCTTCTGCGCCGCGCTTATTAAGAAGATAGCAAGCAATTTCTATCTGCTTGCGGCAATATCTGGCCGGTACCTCTTCTCCGCCTCCGAACGGATAACAGCGATTTATAACAATTTCTGCCGCCAATGAAAGATAGGCGAGCAACGTCTGATAGTCAGATTCGTCTGCCATGCTTTGAAGAATCAAAATTTTTTCGTTATCTGTCATTTTGTTGCTCACCGTTCTTTCATTGGTTTATGGAGGA
>JAEDIL010000047.1 GCA_016292455.1 Clostridiaceae bacterium | reverse complement strand
CGAAAAATCTGACGGCGTAATCTGTACATCAGATTTAATCAGAGCTTCCTTAATAAAAATATTAAAAACGATCTCAGGTTCATTCAGAAAAAAATTATCAAACGCAGACGAAAAGCGATTTTGCGCCTGCAACGGAGGTCAAAATGCAATATTTTGCAAAAAATTATGACGTCATTGTTATAGGCGCAGGGCACGCCGGAATTGAAGCCGCTCTTGCCGCTGCCCGGCTCGGAGTGTCTGTCGGCGTGTTCACAATCAATATGGACTGGGTTGGCAATATGCCGTGTAACCCGTCAATCGGCGGAACGAGCAAAGGACACCTTGTACGTGAGATTGACGCGCTCGGCGGTGAGATGGGTAAAGCCGCTGACGCAAACACTCTTCAAAGCAGGATTCTCAACCTCGGAAAAGGTCCTGCCGTTCACTCTCTGCGCGCTCAGATTGACCGGCGCAGATACAGCGAATATATGAAGCACACTTTGGAAACGCAGAGCGGACTTGAACTTGTTCAGGCAGAGATTACCGGAATCCGCCGCCTTGAAACGGGTGAATGGGAGCTGACAACGCGGCTTGAAGCAATACACCGCGCAAAAGCCGTTATTCTTGCAACGGGTACTTTTCTGGGCGGCAGAATATATGTCGGTGATGTTTCCTATGAGGGCGGACCTGACGGAATGTTTCCGGCGACCGAGCTTTCAAAGTCGCTCAGGGCGCTCGGTCTGAGTCTGCGCCGCTTTAAAACGGGAACTCCGTCAAGAGTCAACCGCAGGAGCATTGATTTTTCGCGCCTTGAAAAGCAGGAGGGCGACAAAAAAACAATTCCGTTTTCCTTTGACACTGAGTTCAGAATTGAAAACAAGCTACCCTGCCACATGACCTATACCAACGCCGAAACAAAGCGGATTATTCTTGAAAATCTTCACCGTTCACCCCTTTACAGCGGAAAAATTGACGGCGTCGGTCCTCGCTATTGTCCCAGCATTGAGGATAAGATTGTCCGCTTTTCCGAAAAGGAGAGGCATCAGCTGTTTATTGAGCCATGCGGTGAATATACTGAGGAGATGTATCTTCAAGGAATGTCCTCTTCGCTCCCCGAGGACGTTCAGCTTGCTTTTCTTCGTACTATTCCCGGACTGGAAAATGTTCAGGTTATGCGCACAGCGTACGCAATTGAATATGACTGTCTTGATCCGCTTTCGCTTTATGCAACGCTTGAATTCAAAGACTTTCCCGGTCTTTTCGGCGCCGGTCAGTTCAACGGTTCAAGCGGCTATGAAGAAGCGGCAGCGCAGGGACTTATTGCCGGAATAAACGCAGCAAAGTATGTTCAGAACAAAAAGCAGCTTGTTCTTGACCGCGCAAGCTCATATATCGGCACATTGATTGACGACCTGGTTACAAAGGGATGCAGCGATCCTTACAGAATGATGACCTCGCGTTCCGAATATCGGCTGATTCTCAGGCAGGATAATGCTGACTTGCGCCTGACCGAAATCGGCTATGAAGTCGGTCTTGTCGGCGAAGAAAAGCACGAGCGGCTCCTCAGAAAAAAGGAGCTTATAAAAAAAGAGCTGAAACGCCTTGAAAGCACCGGTCTTGCTCCGTCTGATGAGCTGAACAGCGTTCTTGTTTCACGTGGAACAGCGGCAATGACAACCGGCTGCCGCCTTATTGACCTGATTCGCAGACCTCAGCTTGATTACGAGGCATTGAAACCCTTTGACAAAACGCGACCTGATTACCCGGACAGCGTTTTTGAACAGGTGGAAATTGAAGTAAAGTATGAGGGCTATATAAAACGTCAGCTTGCTCAGGCGCAGGAAATGCGCAGACTTGAAAGCAGGGAGCTTCCGGAAACACTTGTTTACAGCGAAATTACCGGTCTGCGCCTTGAAGCGCAGGAAAAGCTGGACCGCGTGAAACCGAAAAATCTCGGACAGGCTTCGCGGATTTCCGGCGTCAGCCCGGCGGACATCTCCGTTCTGCTGATATATTTAAAGACGAAAATGCTGTGAAACGGCTGTTTACAGATA
This sequence comes from Clostridiaceae bacterium, assembly GCA_016292455.1. Classification (GTDB taxonomy): domain Bacteria; phylum Bacillota; class Clostridia; order Oscillospirales; family Acutalibacteraceae; genus UBA6857. The sequence goes on along the minus strand of JAEDIL010000047.1, from coordinate 11,755 downwards.
TAATCAAGGCCGCGGAAACATAAGCAGCTATGTTTCACGTGGAACATTGAAAGGAAAGTATATGTACATACCCAAAGAAAAACTCCGATCCTTTGCCGATTCATTCGGCGTTCAGCTTGACGAGACTGCGCTTGAACGCTTTGATACCTATGCCCGTCTGCTTGCAGAATGGAACGAAAAAATCAACCTGACCGCAATAACCGACCCGATGGGAATAACAGTCAAGCATTTTGCAGACAGTCTTTCGGTTTTCAGGTTCTGTTCCTTTCCGACGGGCGCTTCGATTATTGATGTCGGAACAGGCGCAGGCTTTCCGGGACTTGCTCTTCTCATTGCCCGTCCCGATCTGCGGCTCACTCTCCTTGACAGTACAAAAAAGAAGCTGGGTGTGATTGAAAACATTCTGGCTGAAACCGGACTTTCGGCCGAATTGCTCCACGCAAGGGCCGAGGAAGCAGGTCAGAACGCCGCGTACCGCGAAAGCTTTGACTTTGCAACAGCGAGAGCCGTTGCAAATCTGCGCGAGCTTGCCGAATACTGCCTCCCGTTTGTCAAAAGGGGAGGATGCTTTGTTTCAATGAAGGGCGCAAACGCCGCCGAAGAGCTCGACGGCGCAAAAAAAGCGATTGCAGTCCTTGGCGGAAAGGTTCAGTCAGCCGAAACCTTTACGCTTGAAGATGCCGGCGAAAGATGCATAATAACAATCAAAAAGAATTCGTCAACCCCGGCTAAATATCCGCGCCCCTCGGCAAAAATTGCAAAAAATCCGCTCGAATAAAGAGAATTTACGGCGAAATGCGGCATTTTTAAGAAAACGAAAAATATGGACAAGCCTCCCTTGCTGTGCTATTGTTAAAGCCAGAAAGCACAAAGGGAGGCAATTATTTTGATAAGCGAAAAACTGCGCTCAGCCGGTCAGGTACTTTTGATTCCGAATGAAAAGATCTATCCGAACCCTAATCAGCCGCGCAAGGTCTTTGACCAAGGGGAGCTTGTCAACCTTGCAATCAGCATCAGAATGAACGGAATTCTTCAACCAATCACTGTCCGCGAAACCTCAAAGGGGTATGAACTCGTTTCGGGCGAAAGGAGACTGCGCGCGTCAAGGCTGGCAGGAATGGTTGTTGTTCCGTGCATTGTTGTTGAAGTGAATGAGCTGAAATCTGCCATATTCTCACTCATTGAAAATCTGCAACGGCAGAATCTCGGCTATTTTGAAGAAGCGCTTGCCGTTGAAAAGCTTATGGAGCAGTTTTCACTCTCGCAGGAGGAGGCGGCAAGGCGGCTTGGAAAAGCGCCGTCAACCGTTTCAAACAAGCTGCGGCTCCTTTCTTTGCCGGAGCAGGCGCAGCGGCTGCTTGTTTCCAACTCGCTTTCGGAGCGCCACGCGCGCGCATTGCTGAAACTTGACGAGGAGGACGTTCTTCCTGTACTCAAACGGATAATCGAACGGAAGCTGAATGTTGCTCAAACGGAAAAATATATTGACGATTTTCTCGACAAGAAAAACTCGCCGAAGCGTACCACAAAGCGCGCATTCAGCGATGTAAAAATCTTTCTCAATACTGTTGAGGGAGCAATCAAGACCATGCAGCAGGCCGGAGTGGAAGCTGACGTCAGCCGCGAGGACACTGATGAAAGCGTGGTATACAGAATAGTTATTCCGAAGCACAGCCGCGCTGCCGACTGCGAGGAACGCTGTGCTCTGCCTGCGAAGGCAATGATATAGACAAATCATAATAACAATACTTTCTCCCCCAGAAAAACGAGGCTGCCGTGTACTTTACTCCGGCAGTCTTGTTTTTCATTCTGTTGTTCCGGTTTCGGAGGAATTGCTGATATTGCCGTCTGTTCTGCTTTCGGCGTTGCCCGTCATTGAAAAGGTCTCGTTGTCGGAAGTGCCGGAAACGGTGCTTTGTGTGTTATTCTCGCTTGTCTGGGCGTTCGGCATTGAGGAAGAAGGCATCGTTGTCATTTCGTTGTTTGCTCCGCCGCAGCCCGTGAGAAGAAATACCGAGCAGATCAGAACGGCGCAAACGGCAAGAATCAAGAAAAGCTTTTTCATTTTGGTGTATGACTCCTTTACTTATTTTTCGGATAGATTAGTGCGTATATACACAGTATTTCCGAACAGTAAAGGTTTATTCACCGAGAAGCGAAAAAATGAATTTTTTTGAAAATTCATTGAGCGCCTCAAAATCCATACTGCGAACATAACAGCCTTCAAGCTCATCGTGCAGTCTTTTTGCTTCGGAAAGCATTCCGATTGCGCTTTCGGTCAACTGCTGCGAAAGACGGCGGTTCAGAAGCAGACGGCGGCGGTGAAGACGCAGGGCGTCCGGTTCAAGAAAACGCTTTGCCCGGATTGTTCTGGAAACCGGCAGGTCAAGCCGGTGTGCGCTTCTGAGCGTAACGAGCGCAAGCGAAAGCTCCGGAATCAGCAGATGCTCACATTCCTTCGGTCTGAGCGGACAATGGCAGAAAACAACGTCAAAGCCGCCCAGCGCCGCCGTTTCTCCGATTCTTTCAAGCAGAAGGTGACTGACAGCGCCGAATTCGTCTTCAATTGCGAAAACTCTCGTAGCGCAGGCTTTCACCGTTTCGTCAAAAAAGACTGTGCCCTCGGGCGTTATTCCGGAAAGGAAGCAGTTTTGCTTTTTTCCGGGTGCCGCGCCGCGCTTTTTGAGCCCTTCCCTTGCGCAGAAACGCCGCGCAAAACCGTTCACCTTTTCTTCAATGACAAGGGGAGAAAGCAGCCTTGTGTTTTCCTCAATCAGCGCGCCCGCGGCAGAGAGAAAGCGCGTTGAACGGCGGTGGCAGATTGAGTTTTCCAGCGTAAGCGAGCGTATTCTGTCAGCATTTTCAAAAAGCTGCTTTTCGTTCCAGAATGAGCCGAGGTTCAGAATGTTTTCGCACGCGCCCGGAAACTTCGGTTCAAGAACATGCGGCGAGGTTCCGTCCGCAACGCTGACGGAAAGAGCCGGAATTACAACAGCGTCAAGGCTTTTCGGGTCGCTGCTGCAATAGACATAAATAACGTCAAGTCCTTTTTCCTCCGCTGCCGAGGCAAGCTTTTTCATAAAAGAGGACTTTCCTGTTCCGGGGCCGCCTTTAATGATGTACGCCCGGCAGCTGCGGTACGGATTATAAAGCTCGTCAAAAAACGAAACAAAGCCGCTCGGACTGTTGGCGGCAAGAAAGACTTTCTTTTTGTTGCTCATTTTTGCTACCTCCGCAGAAAAAGTATTTGTTTTCCTTTTCATTCTATTCCCGAAAGACTGAAAGGTTCTGCCGCAGCCGCAGCCGTACCGGCTCTGAAAAAGCTTTTTTCGCAGAGCGCAAACAAGCTCATTGTTCAAGAAAATTTCACATTTGGTCTTGATTTTAAGTAGAACATAGTGTATTATCAAAGTGTATAATAGCGTTCAGCTGTGACCGAAGAAAGGATTTTTGCCGATGATTTATAAGCAGATCGGCTTGCTTGTCAGGTATGCGCTTGACTGCGGTCTTATTGAAAAGGGAGACGAGGTTTTCTGCGTCAACCGTTTGCTTGAAATTCTGGAGCTTGATGAATATGAAGAACCGTGTCTTACTGACGAAAGCACGGAGCTTGAAGCGATTCTGAAAGCTATTCTTGATTACGCCTGTGAAAAAGGTCTGATTGAAAACAACGTTACCGCGCGTGACCTTTTTGACACAAAGCTGATGAGTGTTTTTGTTCCCCGCCCGTCAAGCGTTGCAAAAAGATTTTTTGAGCTTTATGCCGAAAGTCCCGAAATGGCAACCGATTATTATTATAAGCTTTCCCGCGACAGCGACTATATACGCCGCTACCGCGTCAGCCGCGACCTCAAATGGAAGAGCGAAAGCGAATACGGAATGCTTGACATAACGGTCAACCTTTCAAAGCCGGAAAAAACGCCGGAAGAAATTGCGGCGGCGAAAAAGGCGGCTCCCGGCGGGTATCCGAAGTGTCTGCTTTGCCCGGAGAACGAAGGCTATGCCGGAAGAATGAACCACCCGGCGCGTCAGAATCACCGCATTATTCCCATTACCATTGACAACAGCGACTGGGGCTTTCAGTATTCCCCCTATGTTTACTATAACGAGCATTGCATTGTTTTCAACAAAAAGCATATCCCGATGAAGATTGACAGGAACGCTTTCAGAAAGCTGCTTGATTTCACCGAGCTTTTTCCGCATTACTTCATCGGCTCAAACGCAGATTTGCCGATTGTCGGCGGCTCAATCCTTTCCCACGAGCATTTTCAGGGCGGACGCTATGAATTCGCAATGGCAAAGGCTGAGGTTGAAACGCCGGTTGTTTTCAGCGGCTTTGAGGACGTCAGAGCCGGAATTGTCAAATGGCCGATGTCCGTAATCAGAATCAGCGCAAAAAGCAAGGAGCGCGTCTGCTGCCTTGCGGACAAGCTTCTGCTTGCATGGCGCGGCTATACCGATGAAAAATGCTTCATTTTTGCCGAAACAGACGGAGAAAAGCACAACACGATCACTCCCATTGCAAGGCGCAGGGACGGGGACTTTGAAATGGACCTTGTTTTGCGCAACAACATTACAACAGAGGAATTTCCGTGCGGCGTTTTCCATCCGCATCCGGAGCTTCACAACATTAAAAGAGAAAACATCGGCCTCATTGAGGTCATGGGACTTGCCGTTTTGCCGGCAAGACTCAAAACCGAGCTTTCGCTTCTCAGAACGGCAATTCTTGAAAACGCAAGGCTCGAGGACGATTCCGTTCTTTCAAAGCACGCCGCATGGGTGGCGTCTTTCAAAGATAAATACGAGTTCACCGAAGAAAACACAGAGAGTATCCTCAGAAAAGAGGTTGGTCTTGTTTTTTCAAAGGTACTCGAACACGCAGGTGTGTTCAAACGCACCGAAGAGGGCAGGGACGGCTTTATGCGCTTCCTTCGCTCTGTCGGAACTGAGCAGCCGGTCTGAAACGAGTCCGCTTTTTGCCGGCGCATGACGGAAAACCGGAAAACGGCGCTGACAAAACGGCACAACGCTTTCAAAAGGCTGCAATCAGATTACATTTTTCGGCGGCGCAAGCCGTACTCTTAAAGAAGGAGAATTCTTATGAAAAAGAAAAAACTTTCACTCAGACTCCTGTCCTTCCTCATGGCTGCGATGATGGTATTTTCGGCGGCATACGTTGCTCCCGAATATTCCTCAACCGCAATCGTTGCAGAAGCGGCAGCAAAAACCGTCAGCATTTCAAAAGCTAAAATCAAGGTTGCTTCTTCCGTTGTCTATACCGGAAAAACCCTGAAACCTGCCGTAAAGGTTACCTATGGCGGCAAGACTCTCAAAGAGGGCAAGAACTATACTGTCAAGTATTCAAACAACAAGAGCATCGGTGTTGCAAAAATCACCGTCAGCGGAATTTCCAAAGGTGGCTACACCGGCAGGAAAACCGTCACTTTCCAGATTGTTCCCGGAAAGGTAACGGGCGTCAAGGCTGCTTCCGTTGCTTCCGACAGCGTTACACTCAAATGGAGTGCAGTCAAGGGCGCAGGCGGATACTATGTGTACACATATAATGCAAAGAGCAAGAAGTACACCAAGGTTGCAACTGCGTCGAAGAACACTGTGACAGTCAAGAAGCTTTCGGGCTGCAAAGATTACACTTTCGTTGTAAAGGCATACAAGGCCGTTTCAAAGAAAACCTATGCAAGCAGCTCCTACTCCTCATCGGTGAAGGTATTCACCCCGCCGGCGAAAGTCAGCGGTCTCGCCATTTCTTCGTTTAACACAAGCAGCGCCACCCTCAAATGGAGCGCAGTCAAGGGCGCAACCGGCTACTATGTATATTCCTACGATGCAGCGACCAAGAAGTACACCAAGGTCGCAACCACCTCGAAGAACACCGTAACAGTCAAGAAGCTTTCAAAGGGCGTTGAGTATGTATTTGTTGTAAAGGCATACAAGACTGTCGGAAAGAAGACTTATACCGGTACTTATTATTCCTCGGCACTCAAAGTCTGCACCGTTCCGGCAGTTCCCGTTGCAAAGGCAACTCCGGGCAAAAACAGCGTTGCCCTTTCATGGGAAGCCGCAGTCGGTGCAGCCGGCTATGAAGTTTTCATGGTTGACACAGCAGCCGACAAGTATTATTCACTCGGCGAAACGTCAAAGCTCAAATACACCGCTTCCGGTCTTGACAAGAGCACATACAGCTTTGCTGTCAGAGCATATAAGCTCAACGGCAAAAAGAAGGTTTATTCAGCAATCTCCGAGGTTGTTGAAGCAACAGTTACCGAGGGCGTATACAAAATTGACTCAGTGGTAAAGGCGTTCAAAAACGGCAACTATCAGATGAGCATCATGATGAAGGACGAGGAAATGGGTGATTCCGAGGTCACAATCGCTGCAAAGAAGAACGGCGACCTTGCCGTCAAGACCTTAATGAAGGGCTTTGACATCCGTTTCGTATACATCAAGGAAACCAACAAGACCTATCTTGTTGTTAAGCTCGGCCTCACCAACTATGTTGTAAACAACGTTCCGCAGGATGACTTCAATTTCAGTGATATTTCTTCCTCTCTCGCTCTCGGCGATATTGCCATTGAAAATGTGAAGACAAGAACCGAGTTCATTGACGGAAAGAGATATGACATCGACTATTCCGTTGACGAAAACGGCAACACCACCGAGTATTACTTCCTCGGAAACAAGCTTGTCAAGATCAACAACATTGACAAGAACGGCAAGACCGAAGCAACCGAAATCAAGGCTTTCAAGACTTCTCCGGATTCTGCACTCTACAAGGTAGGTCCTGCAAAGTGGACAGAGAGATTGCAGTGGGTTAATATTGATTACAGCGCGCTTGAAAGTATCCTCGGCGGAGCATGATTTTTCAAACTGAATATAACGGCTGGCGCGAAAGCGCCAGCCGTTTTTGCATGGGGCGGGAGGAAAAACATTCCATGGCAAAAAACTGCAATTTCTTTTTCCCTTTATTGACCTTGCCGTCCGTATTGTGATAGAATAGCCTCAGCTATTACTTAAAGAAAGAATGTTGAAAATGAAAAAAACAAAAGGGCTTTCTCTTTCCGCGCTTTTTGCCGTTTTTCTTTTGATTGCTTTTTGTTTGGGTGCTTCGGCGGTTTCGGCTCCCGAAAAGACCGGAACACTCAAAGCTGTGACGGAAAGCAAAAGCGCACTTATAACGTGGGACGCTGTTCCGGGTGCAGACGGTTACCGGATATATCTCTTTAAAGACGGGAGCAACATCGGATACAAGACTCTCAAAAAGCCGTCACACGAATTCAGCAATCTGAAAGCGGACAGCGAGTACTCCGTCAAGGTCAGAGCCTTTGCTCTTTCGGGCAAGGAGAAGCTTTTCGGAAAATACAGCGATATTCTCACGTTCAGAACAAAGCTGTCAACCCCGGAAGGACTCAAAGCCAAAAAAGCAACTTCAAGCTCTCTGCTGATGACATGGAACGCCGTTAAGGGTGCAGAAAAATATTACATATATCTCGCGCCGAGAGGCTCGTCGGAGTATAAAAAAATTGCCGAAGCAAAAACCACAACTTATACTGTCAGGGAGCTTGACGGAAAAAACGGCTATAAAATCAGAATCCGCGCCGTCGGAAAAGGCAACTATTCAAGAATGACAGCCGTTGCGGCGTTTTACACTGTTCCGAAAAGACCGACATCGCTCAAAACTCAGAGTCAGACCCCCTCTGCGGTCAGACTGACATGGGAGCAGGTAAAGCCCTCCGACGGCTACCGTGTATACGCGGCAGAGACAAAGGACGGAAAGCTCAGGCTTATCGGAACAGTAAAGAAACCTGCCTTTGTATATTCAAAAGGTAAAAGCGAAACTGTCTATTATTTCGCTGTCCGCGCAATAATCAAAACCGAGAATCAGAGTATATACGGCGAAATTTCCAACCGCGTCCGCGGGAAAACGGGAAAATTCACCGCCTCACTTTCAAAAAACACAGTCCGCAAGGGCGAGTATATTGACACGGTTTTAAAGGGCGCGGCTTCACCGAAGCTTTCAAGCTCAGACACCTCTGTTATAAAAGTTGAAAACGGCAGGCTTCACGCGGTCGGAACAGGCAGCGCGGTCGTTACCGTCAAAAGCGGAAACAGCACTGTCAGATTCAGCGTTAATGTCAATCCGCCGATTTTCAACTACATGTCCTGCGTTTATGACGTGACAAAAGAGCGTATGATTTTCGGCAACAGAATGAATGACCGCTGCTATCCGGCGAGCATAACAAAGCTGATTACCGCGCTCGTTGCACTCAAATATATGAGCGTTGACTCAACAATAGTTGTCGGCAATGAGCTTAACATGGTTGAGCCGCTTTCAAGCCGCTGCGGAATCTATCAGGGCGAAAAATTCCGTCTCGGAGATTTGCTTTACGGTCTGCTTCTCCCCTCCGGAGGAGACGCGGCGTACACAATAGCTGTCAACTGCGCGCGCAAGGTTTCCGGCAATCCCAACATGGGTTACGTTGCTGCGAAGAATTACTTTGCCGGATTGATGAACAAATACATGAAGTCAATCGGCGCAACGGGAACAAACTGCGTCAATCCTCACGGCTATCCGGTTTCCGGTCATTATTCAACCGTTCATGACCTGCTTCTTGTTGCTCAGAGGGTTTTGAAGAACAAAACGCTCAGCAAGGTGACCTCAACCTACGGAAAATATATCACAGCTCTGACAGGTCGCGGAAGATACTGGTCAACAACGAACGGACTGATTATTCCCGGCGGTTCGCGCTATAATCCTTGTTCGCACGGGATGAAAACCGGAACAGTCAACGATAATTACACCGGAATTATTTCTGCCGCAACGAACAGCAAGCACACGGTTATCACAATCGTAATAGGCTGTGAAAGCTACGGCGCAAGATATGACGCAACACAAAAGCTTTACAATTATTATCTTTAATGATATTTGCCTGCTGTATCCGTAACTAAAACTAACAGCGAAAGCAAAATATTGCTGAAAACAGCCTGCGCAGATTTGTGCATATTGTTGCTTTCTTTGTGCCACTTTGCCAAAAGCTCAAAGCAATTTTCCGCCAAAACGCCGAAAATCTGCTTTGAGCTCTTTTTAGCTGTAAACCGAAAGAGTTTTCTGCTATAATATACTTTGCAAAATTTTCTTTGAAAAGGAGTATGCGAACATGAAAAACCTTAAAAGAGCATTGTCGCTTTTCCTCGTTTTTGCGCTCGTGATGAGCTTTGCTTCGCTCACCTCGTACGCATTGCCCGAACACGGAAAAACCGAGGCTTCTCTTCCGTTTGCAGTAATATCCGACATTCATTACTATCCTGAAAGCCTCATGGGCTCACGCAGCGACGAATGGCTCGAATATTGCCGCCTTGAATCAAAGCTTTATAACGAAAGCGAACAGATTGTGCGCACCGGTCTTGATACTCTTGTGGAAAGAGCAAAGGAAAACGGAACCAAGTACGTCCTCGTTCCCGGTGACCTGACAAAGGACAGCGAGTATGAAGCTCACACCGGTCTTGCCGCAATCTTTGAAGAATATGAAGAAAAATACGGACTTGAATTCCTTGTCATCAACGGTAACCACGACATAAATACCGTTAAGGCAATGACATTTGAAAACGACAAAAAGGAAAGAACAAGGGCTATCACTGCGGACGAATTCCGCGAGGTATATAAAAACCTCGGTTATGACCTTGCAATTGACACCTACGCCGAGGAAGGCGAAGAAGTTCAGGGCGCGCTCTCCTATGTTGCCGACCTCGGCGACGGTTACCGCCTCATTGCCATTGACTCCTGCCTTTATTCCTTCGGTGAGCCCGAAAAGGACCAGACCGGCGGAAAGGTTACTCCCGAGCTTATGCAGTGGGTCAAAAAGTGGGCGGACAAGTCCTATGAAGACGGCAGAACGCCGATGGTTATGGTTCATCACAGCATGGCAGCGCACATGGACTGCGAGCCGTCAATCACCTTTGCGTTCCCGCTTGAAAACTACCTTGAAGTTTCCGAGCAGTTTGCCGATTGGGGAATTCACTATGCCTTCACCGGTCATCTGCACACAAACGATATTGCCGCCGTCACCAACGACAACGGCGAAACCCTTTATGACGTTGAAGCCGCTTCCCTCACAGGTTATCCGAATCTTTACCGCGAAATGAAGATTTCAACCTTTGCCGACGGCGAAAGCGAGCTTGAAGCTGCCTCCGTTGATTTTGACGCCGTAAAAAAGATGACCTTTGACGGCGTAACCTATGACAACGGTACATACAAGAACAAATCGTTCGACCTTTGCTTCGGCGGCGGTCTTGCAGAAGACGGAAAAGCCGACGTTGCCGAATTCCTCCTCGGAATCGTCAAGAATTACCTTGGCGGATACCTTAAAGAAATTACCGAGGCCGGCGGAATTCTTCCGTTCCTCAAAACGATGAACATTGACGTTGAAAAAATACTTTCCGATTTTCTCAGCCCGTATATCGGCTCCGGAGTAAAGTTCGGTTCGGTCAACATTATTTCCGTTGATAACCTCATGTGGTTCCTCGAAGACCTTTGTGACCAGATCAGCGAAGAATATATTGAAAATCCCGACAATCTCTATGCGCTCCTTGAACCGATTCTCAGAAAGCTTGCAGACTTTGAGTTTGCTTCGGTTCCCTGCACCAAGTTCATTGACACTCTCGGCTTCGGCAGCAGAGACAGAAACGGAACTCTCGGAGACGCGGTTCTTTCCGCAATGTACTATTGGTATAACGGCAACGAGGATATTTCCGACGATGAATTCCTGAAAGCTGTTATTGACAACTTTGACCACGGAACCTTGTTCCATGATATGTTCTATTTCCTTGTTGACATTGCGCTGAATGACATTGTTGAACAGGGACTTCTTGCAAAGCTTGAAATCCGCGTTGACAAGCTCCTTGCCGATACGGTTATTCAGAACAAGATGGGCGAGGGCATCAACTATCTTCTCAATTATGTTCTCCGCGGAGACTTCACCTATCTCAACCTTGTCAAGACCGTATTCATGCTCGGTGTTCTGCCGTATTCAAGCCTTTATGATGTTCTTGACGGACTTCTCATGAGCAAGTATCTGACGGAAAGTCAGCTTGAATCAATCGGAATTTTTGCAGCTTATGTTCTGAGCGACTTTGCAACCGACGAAAATCCGAAAAAATACGGCGACTATGACGTTTCATATTTCACCACTCCGGTAACACCCGAAGCAACAAGAGAAAACTATCGCCTGCCCACAATGGTAAGTCAGGTTATGGGTGAGGATTCTCAGACCGAAAGCATTATCAACTGGTTCTCAAAGTATTCTCTTGAACAGGCAGACATTGAAATCTACAAGGCAGATTCCGAACCGGTGTTCACCGGAAGAGCGAATGTTCCCGACTCAATTACCGTTAAAACAACGAGCGAAAAGGTTGTCCGCTCCTACCCCGGAATCGACATCGGAATTCTCGGTCTGTTCCAGTATGAGTTTGATATGATGCGCCACACCGCATATATCAGCGGACTTGAAAGCGGAGCAACCTATTATTACAGAGTCGGCAACGCTGAGCGCGGCTGGTGGAGCGAAACCGGAAAAATCACCACCGCAGACGGCTCGAAGAATGTCACTTTCTTCCACATGACCGACCCGCAGTCGCAGAACGTCAGACAGTATGAAAGAGCATGGGTGAAAGTTCTCAAAAACGCTTTTGAAAAATATCCAGACGCAGCTTTCATCATGAACACCGGATATCTTGTTGACCA
>JAEDIL010000046.1 GCA_016292455.1 Clostridiaceae bacterium | reverse complement strand
ACCTCAGTTCCGCTTTCAACGGCGTCGCAGAGATAGGTCTGAGGAAAGATTTTTTTCAGCTCCTCAAAACAGCTTTCGGCGTCCTTTTCGCTTTCAAAAATGCCGAAAACACTCGGACCGCTGCCGCTCATGCAGCAGCAGGCACAGTTGTGCCTGCGCATAGAGGCTTTTATCGTGACGCGTTCCGGAACGTCGATGAACTGCTCAAAAACGTTGTCAACCCTGCTGTAAACGCCTGAAATGTCACTTTTCATGACTGCTTCAAGCATTCCGCTTCTGTCAAGATGACGAACCTTTTCGGCCGTGTCAAAAGCGCTGTATGCCTTTCCGGTTGAAACGGACATTTCAGGCTTGACAATGACGATTTTTCCGGTTTTCAGCTCAGGAAGATAGGAAATAACGGTTCCCGTGTACTGCGCAAGCATTGTTCCGCCCAGGGCGCAGAACGGAACGTCAGAGCCGACTTCTGCGCAGATTTCTGCAATTTCTCTGTCGGAAATTCCGGGAGCAAAAAGCCTTTTGAGCGCCGCAACTGCCCCGGCAGCGTCGGCACTCCCTCCGGCGAGACCGGCGGCGTGGGGAATTCTTTTCTCAATGCTGATTTTAATGCCCGGATTTTGAATTCCTGTGTGCTTAAAAAATGATTCTGCGGCTTTGTAGGCAATATTTTCCTTTCCGGTGGGGATTTCGGCGTTGTCGCAGCTGAGGGTGATTTCACCGCTGCTGTTAGTTTCAACTGTCACAAGGTCGCAAAGGCTGACCGACTGCATGAGCATAAATAGCTCGTGAAAGCCGTTTTCCAGCGTTCTTAAAATGTCAAGCATGAGGTTGATTTTTGCAAAGGCTTTGACGGTAGTTTTCATCAGTCTGTCCTTTCGTTAAAAATGAGAGCCGAACTGCTCCGGCTCTCATCTGTTTTCTGTCAGTTGCTTTCTTCTGCTGTTTCCGTTACTCCGGCAACGGCTGCTTTTTCTCTTCTTTCAACGAGAGCGGCAAGAATTCTCCTGTTGTCCTCGTTGGTGAGCGGATATTTTTTCATCGGAATGATTGAAAGAAGAAGTCCGATTGCCGGCGGAATTGAGCAAAGGAAGAACATGATCATGGCGTATTTCGGGAAATCATCCTTAAAGGAAGCGCCTGCCGCAAGGGCGGCGTTGCAGGCTTCAACATTGCTGTCGCTGAAACCGATGACAGCAAAAGCAATACCCTGGATAATTGAAGCGATACCGGAGGAGAGCTTTGTTGCAAAGGACTGACCGGAGAAGAAGACTCCGTCAGGACGGATATTGTTGTTATATTCCTCATAGTCAACCGCATCTGCAATAAGAATGGACTGCATAACATTCAGAGCGCCCATGCCTGCTCCTGCGCCGGCAAAGAGAATGAAGTTGACAACAACCCATAACGGCTTGTCAAGGTCGCGCGGAGCGATGAGATATACAACGAAAATGAGAGCAAAGGCAACTGCACCAACTGCGGTTGAAACATTATAGACCGCTCTTTTTTCAAATTTTTCGCAAAGCTTCGGAGCAACGGCGCTCATTGCGAACTGAGCAATGAAAATTGCGCCGCCGAGAACGATGAGATAAAGGGTATAGTCTTTCTGACCGTAATTTCCGAAATAGTAGTTAAGCAGCGTCATGGCTACGCCCATAAGGAGCATAATCGGACTTCTGATAACGCTTGAAATGAGAACTTTTCTGAACGGTTCATTGCTCCACATAAGCTTGAAGTTGTCTTTGATTGAATTCTGCTGCTCGGTCTGAGCAACACGTTCTTTCGCGAAAATTCCTGCAAGCTGGAACAGTGAACAGCCGATAAGGGCAAAGATTGCCGCAACTATTATGAAGCCGTACTGATTGGCTGCGCTTTCGTCTCCGACTTTGGGCAGGAGCGACTTGCCGACACCCTGAGAAACCTGAATGATGCTGAGAAGAACAATACCTGCACCGATTCCGCCCGCAATACGTGCGAGAGCGAGAATGTTTGAACGGTCTTTTTCTTTTTCGGTCATAAGCGAGGTGATGCCCCAGAGCGGAATATCGCCGACGGTATAGCACATACCCCAGAGGATATATGAAACCGCCGCCCAGCCGATTACGAGAACGTTGTGGAGGGTGGTTGCGTTTTCAGAATATCTTCCGTTGATGAAGCAGAGAATGGTGACTGCCAAAACAACTGCGGGACAGAAGAGGAGGTAAGGTTTGCACTTGCCCCATTTCGTGTGCGTCCGGTCAACGATTGTTCCCATCATCGGGTCGTTTATTGCGTCCCAGACTCTTGCAACAGCCATGAAAACGCTGATTGCAATTGCCGGAATGAAGATAACACTCTGGTAGTAGAAGTAAAGACCGGTACCGATAATGTTATAGACCATGTTCTGACCGGCCATACCGAGAAGGTACATGTTGCGTTCCTTTTTGGTATAGGTATTCTTGTAGATTTTTGTTGACATCTGATCACTCCTGTGAGCACTTTCAACCGTTTGAAAGCACCGGTAATATGTCAATTATATTCTTCATTTTAATTGCCGTCAACAAAACGCGGCTTTTTTGTAGACAGTTACAAAAAACAGCCGCGCTTTTTGTGAGGAGAAACCATAGATTTTAATTCCCGGTGTCGCAAAGCCCGTCAAAGCCGTCTCTGAACCAGACATTTTCAAGTTCAAACGATCTTTTGTTCAGGTATTCAAGCGAGCCTGCGTCCGTTGTGAAATCAAAAACGAGCTTGTAGGAGCAAAGGCACTGCTTTTTCAGACCGCTTTTTTTGTTCAGCTCATTTTTTCCGTATTTTCCGTCACCGAGCAGCGGATGACCGATTGAAGCGAAGTGAGCGCGGATCTGGTGTGTCCTTCCCGTAAGCAGCTCAACTTCAACAAGAGAGAGATTGTTTCTGCTTTTGAGCACGCGGTATTTTGTTCGGATGAGCTTTGAGTTGTCCTTTTGTCCTTTTGAAACGAAAACTTTGTTTTTGCTTTCGTTCTTTTCAAGGTAGCCTTCAAGAATTCCGCTTTTCTCCTTAGGAATTCCGTGCAGAACGCAGAGGTAATATTTGTGTATTTCCCTATCCTTCATTTTCTGGTTGAGAACCCGCAGCGCTTCGGCGGTTTTTGCGGCAATGACGATTCCGCTTGTGTTGCGGTCAATTCTGTTGACCAGTGCCGGGGCAAAGGACAGCTCGTCCTCCGGATTATATTCGCCTTTTTCAAAAAGATAGCGTTTGACTCTTGTTATCAGCGTGTCGATATACTCGCTGTTGTCCGGGTGGGAGAGCAGACCTGCTTTTTTGTTGAGCAGAATGATTTTTTCATCTTCAAAAACGATGTCAAGGCTTTTTGAAGCGGAAAGGAAGTCGTAGCGCGTTTCGCTTTTTTCAAAAAACTCATCGTTTATGTAAAGCTCTATGATGTCGCCCTCACAAAGACGGGTGTTGATTTCCGCGCGCTTTGAATTGATTTTGATGCGCTTTTTTCTGATATATTTATACATGAGCGCCTTCGGCAGATTGGGGAGACTTTTTGAAAGAAAAGCGTCCAGTCTTTTTCCGGCGTCGTTTTTTGTTACTTTGAAGCTTTTCAAGTTCAGATCATTCTTTCGTGTGGATTTTATCTTTCAGATGATACCATAAAACGGGAAGATAAACAAGAGAAAGATTGACAACGGCATAATTTGCTGATAAAATGGAAACGGAAAAACACATCAATATAATAATCAATGAAGGGAAAGGAAACGTGAAGAAAATGACAAAAAAACTTACCTGTCTTGTTCTGGCTCTAATTCTGGCGGTTTCCTGCTTTTCGATGGTATCTTTTGCCGCAGTCGGCGAAAAAATACCGTTTGAAAACAGCGAATTTTTCACGGTGGGCGATTACTCCGTCCATTACAGAATCTACGGTGAGCGCTCCGCCCGTCCGGGTGTAATGCTCCTCCACGGCTTTGGTCTTTCAACCGCCTCGTTCGAAGGTCTTGCCGAAGAATATGCAGACAACGGCTACTTTGTTGTTACGGTTGACATTCCGAATTTCGGCTATTCGAGCCGTGAGACAAGCGAAACCGAGCTTCAAAGCCGCGAAGACGTTGTGTATGCTCTTATGACCGAGCTTGGCGGACGCTGGATTGTCGGCGGTCATTCAATGGGCGGCGGGATTGCAATCAATGTTGCAACGGATCATCCGCAGGACATAGCCGGACTTGTTCTTTTTGCTCCCCAGACGAGCGTGCAAGCATCGTCAGTTATGAGCAGACTTATGAAAAACAGACTTGTTCTCCGGATTTTCAACAGCCTGTTCAAAGTCGGAACTTCACTTCCGTTCGTTTTTACTCCCATGGTTGAAATGAGTTTCAGCGACAGAGAGTATGCAAAAAAATATGACGTATCGAGAATTTCCACCCCTCTGAAAATTGACGGAACGGGTGCGGGAATTGCAATGATGACATCACACACAAGAGGAACGGATTTTGAAAAGTTTTCGGCTCTCAACGTTCCCGTTGTTATCATCACTTCTGAAAACGACCGCGTTGCGAATGCAGATAATCTCAGCGCAATTCTTGCCGCCGCACCCGGGGGATCAGAGCATTTCACCGTTAAAGAGGGCGGTCACATGATGATGGAATACAACAGCAGTGAAAGCGCCGTACTTACCTTGCCCGTAATGGCAAAATGCGCATAAGCAAAGTTAAATAAACTTCGGCTGCCGTGTCCGATGAAGAACAAAAAGCTCAGTTTGCCGCTTTTTTCACAACCGGGTGTTGAAATCGGGTTCTGCTTCTTGTTCCTTGCCGGATGCGGCAGCCTTTTGAGTTTTTTTGGGGAGTGTTTGGTTTGAAGGGACTGTTGGTTGTCAACAACTTTATCTCAGGCGAAAAGTTTTCCGGAATATACAATATGCTTCTTTGCTCGGCAGAAAAGGCAGAAATAGAGCTTTCCGTCATGAAAACGGGAGAGATTCTCCATAACCTCGACTTTGTAAGAAAGCTTGAATGTGATTTTGTTCTTTTCTGGGACAAGGATGTTCTTCTTGCAAAAATGCTTGAAAGCTGCGGATTCCGGGTTTTCAACTCTGCCGATGCAATATTTTGCTGCGACAACAAGGCGTATACTGCTCTGGTGCTTCAAAAAAACGGAGTACCCACGCCGCAGACCTTTACTGCTCCGCTTACCTATGAGGCTTTCGGATACAGTGATAAGGCGTTTTTGAAGAACATCACCGCTGAAACCGGATACCCGGTTGTGGTCAAAGAGCTTTACGGCTCTTTCGGTCAGCAGGTGAGTCTTGTTGAAAATGAAGAGGAATTGTTTTCACTCTCTGAGAGTCTGGGCAGCAAGGGCTTTCTGCTTCAACGCTTTGTTGAAACAAGCTTTGGAAAAGATTTGAGAATAAACGTTGTCGGAAACAGGGTTGTCTGCTCAATGCTTCGTTTCAGCGTGAACGGAGACTTCCGTTCAAACATTTCCAATGGCGGAAAAATGCAGCGCTATGAGCCGGACGAAGCGCAGAAAAGGATTGCCGTTGACGCCTGCCGCGCGCTTGGGCTTGATTTCGCCGGAGTGGATATATTGTTCGGTGAAAACTCGGAGCCGCTCGTCTGCGAAGTGAATTCAAACCCGCATTTCAAAAGCTCGCTTGAATGTACGGGCATTGACATGAGTCTTGAAATACTCAGATACATCAAAGAAAAGGTTGAAACCGAATGACAGGCTGGCTGATTTACGACAGAACGCAATTTGAAAAAAACAGGTGGTTTGCAAACGAGCTGATAAAACGCTGCTCCTCTTTTTGCAAAATGAAGCTGATTATCACCGAACGGCTGCGCTTTGGCGTTGACGGGGGAAAGTGTTTTTTTGAATATGACGGCGAGTTGACCTCTGCGCCGAACTTTGCGGTCAACCGCTGCATTTTTCCTCTGCTGACGCTCACGCTTGAAAAAAGCGGCACCCGTGTTTTCAATTCTTATGAAACCGCCAAAGTCTGCAATGACAAACGCCTGACGCACCTTGCTGTTTCGGTCTCGGGCGTGTCGATGATGAAAACCTCATTTTTTGAAAAACGTTTTTTTGAAGCTGAAAGAGTTGAAGACACCTGCTTCCCCTGCGTAATGAAATCGGCGGGCGGTCACGGAGGAAAAGAGGTTTTTCTGCTTCAAAACCAAGCAGAGCTTGAAAAAAGCCTTTCACGGCTTGAAACGGATTGTTTTCTGATTCAGGAGCGTTGCCGCAGCAGCTGTGACCTGCGCGTTTATGTTCTCGGAGGAAAGATTATAGGTTCGGTTCTGAGAACGCCGGAAAGGGGTGCTTTCAAAAGCAATTTTTCCCTTGGCGGAAAGGTGGAAGCCTTTGAAGCGGACAGCGCGCTGATTTCGGCGGTAAACAACATTCTGTCATCGCTTCCCTGCACTCCCGACTTTGTCGGAATAGACTTTCTATTTGATGAAAAAGGTCTTGTTTTCAATGAGATTGAGGACGTTGTCGGAACAAGAATGCTTTATCGGACAACCGATGTTGATGCAGCAGAGTTGTTTTCTCAATACATAAAAAAGAGAATGTCTCATCAGACGCAGACCAAAAAGCGGAATCAAAACGAAAGAGACTGTATTTCATATTGAGTACAAAACCAAAAGCTCATGTGAAATGCAGTCCTTTTGTTTTTTTGAAAACCTGAAATTTCCTCTTTACAAACGCAGAAAAGAGTGCTATCATATAACCGAACAAATGTTCGGAAAGAGGGGAGCTTTATGGCTGAAAGGCTGATTCTCCATTGCGACCTCAACAACTTTTTTGCTTCCGTTGAATGTCTGAGTCACCCTGAATGGCGGGAGGTTCCGATGGCTGTCGGCGGCAGTGCCGAGGACCGCCACGGAATAATCCTTGCCAAAAACGAAAAGGCAAAAAAGTTCGGCGTAAAAACTGCGGAAGCGCTCTGGGAGGCAAAGCTCAAATGTCCGGAGCTGATAATTGCAGCGCCTCACTATGAGGACTATGTTTTCTATTCAAAAAAGGTTCGCTCAATTTATGAGGAATACACCGACAGAGTTGAGCCGTTCGGAATGGACGAATGCTGGCTTGACGTGACGGGAAGCACAATGCTTTTCGGAAATGGAAGGGAAATAGGGTACGAAATCAAGGAGCGCGTAAAAAAGGAAACGGGACTGACAATTTCCGTCGGGGTCAGCTTCAACAAGGTTTTTGCAAAACTTGCTTCCGACCTGAAAAAGCCCGATGCAGTAACCGTTATTGACCGCGAAAACTTTCGCTCGGTCGTCCGTCCGCTGAAAGCGCAGGAAATGATAGGTGTCGGCAAGGCTACCCTGCGCCGGCTCAACGCAATAGGTGTTTACACTCTGGGCGAGCTTGCGGACACCGACCCGAAAATGCTCCGTCTGACCTTCGGAAAGGCGGGCGAAGAGCTTTGGCGCGCTGCAAGCGGACTTGATAATGCACCGGTGCTTTCGAGAAATGAAATTCCGCCGGCAAAGAGTATCGGGCGCAGCGTTACGGGAAAAAAAGATCTCAAAAGCAACGATGAGGTCGCCGCCGTAATGCTTTACCTGACCGGAAAGGTTGCGTCGGGTCTTCGCGACAACAACGTTATGGCAACCTCGGTTCAGATTCATATCCGGGACGAAAAGCTGCTTGTGCGCGAGTGTCAGGCTCCGCTTTCCCAGCCGACAAGAATTGTTGAAATGCTTTTTTCGCTCGGAATGGAGTTGTTTGTGAACAATTGGAGCTGGAAAAGCAATGTTCGTTCAATCGGGATACGCGCCTGTGGACTTGTTCCTGAAAACAGCGCTTCTCAGTATAATCTTTTTTACAGCAGCTGCCGCTACGATAAGCTTGAAAAGCTTGAAGCGCAGGTTTATGAAATCTGCCGCAAATACGGAAAGAATGCACTTTTCCGTGCTTCAACAATGCGCATTGCCGTTCCGGAAGGCGAAACCCCGGCATTCAACAATATACGGTATATGGCAAAATAAATTGAAACGGGGCCGTCACATTCAGCGCTTTCTGCGTCTGAATTCAACAGCCCCGTAAAGCCGCCACATCCGGCTCAGAACAAAACAGGTTACATGATAGCTTTTTCGCTTTGAGCGTCAAAAAGGTGCAGCTTTTCTTTTTCAAACTGAAAGGAGAGTGTTTCCTCAGATTTCGGCGCAATGTTCGCCGGTGCTCTGACGGTCAGTTTTGTTTTGCCGTAGTCGACGTAAAGATAAACCTCGCTGCCCATGAGCTCACGAATATCCACGCGACCGCAAAGGGGCGAAGATTCCTTTTCAAACCGCGCCGTTTCCGTAATGACATTTTCCGGTCTGACTCCGAGCTTCACGTCCAGTCCGTCGGAAAGTCCGCCGAGCGATTCTTTTTCCGGAAGCGGAATCAGGTCTTGTCCGACAGAAACGAAAAAAGCTCCGTTTTTCTTTTTGAGTTTGCCTTCAATGAAGTTCATCTGCGGCGAGCCGATGAACCCGGCAACGAACATATTGCAGGGCTTTTCATAAAGCTCCTGCGGTGTTGCAATCTGCTGAACCACTCCGTCGCGCAGAACAACGATTCTGTCAGCCATTGTCATCGCTTCCGTCTGGTCGTGGGTGACATAAATAAAAGTTGCGTCAAGGTTTTTGTGCAGTCTTGAAATTTCGGCGCGCATTGCCGTCCGCAGCTTTGCGTCAAGATTTGAAAGAGGCTCGTCAAAAAGAAAAACCGAGGGGGAGCGGACAATTGCTCTGCCGAGCGCAACACGCTGACGCTGACCGCCGGAAAGTGCCCGCGGCTTTCTTTGAAGAAGATGCTCAATGTCAAGAATTTTTGCCGCTTCGCTCACACGGCGTTCAATTTCCTTTTTCGGCGTTTTTCTCCGTTCAAGACCAAAGGCTATGTTTTTATAAACTGTTTTGTCCGGATAAAGCGCATAGCTCTGAAAGACCATTGCAATGTCTCTGTCCTTCGGGGCAACATTGTTAACGAGCCTTTCTCCGATGTAAAGCTCGCCGCGGCTTATTTCTTCGAGCCCGGCAATCATCCGCAGCGTTGTTGATTTTCCGCAGCCGGAGGGACCGACAAGAACAACAAACTCGCGGTCCCTGATTTCAAGGCTGACATCGTTGACGGCAGTGAATCCGTCCGGATAGATTTTGAAAATATTTTTAAGAGTGATGCTTGCCATATTACCGTGCCTTTCCGCTGCCTGCGCTCTCAGCCCTTGACTGCGCCTGCAACAACACCTTTGATTATATATTTTTGACAGAAAAGATAGAATATTACAATCGGGATTATTGCAAGAACGAGCATTGCCATCATTGCGCCCATGTCGATTGAGCCGTAGCCTCCGCGAAGATACTGAATTGCAATCGGAATTGTTTTGTAGTCCGTGCCGATTACAAGATACGGCAGAAGATAGTCATTCCAGATCCACATTGTGTTGAGAATTGCAACGGTTATTGCGGTGGGCTTCATAATCGGCAGAACAACAAGGAAGAATGTGCGGACAGGACCGCAGCCGTCAATCATTGCGGCTTCTTCAATTTCAACGGGTATGCTTTTGACAAAGCCGCTGAACATGAACACCGAAAGACCCGCGCCGAAGCCGAGATAAATGAGCGTGATTCCGAGCGGATTGTCAAGCCGCAGGGTATTTGCCGTTTTCACCATTGTGAACATAACCATCTGGAAGGGGACTATCATTGAAAAAACAAAGGCGTAATACAAAAGCTTTGTGAAGCGGTTTTTGACCCTTGTGATATACCATGCCGTCATTGACGTCAGGAGAACAATTGCCGCAACGGAAAGAACCGTGATCAGAAGCGACGTTCCGAATGCGCTGAAAAAAGAGGTTTTTGAAAGCCCTTCTGTGTAGTTTTCAAGGCCTGCAAAGGTTTCGCTGTCCGGGAGGGCGAACGGCTCGCTTGTTATGAACAGGCGGGACTTGAAGGAGTTATAGAAAACAATGAATATCGGTGCAAGAAAGACCGCTGATAAAAGAATAAGAACAATATAGACGAGCGCGTGTGAGAGGGCGCTTTTTCTTTTTGCTTTGCTTTTCATCAGGCCTCAACCTCCTTGCGCCGCGTGATAACAAGCTGCAAAAGTGCAATTACGGCGAGAAGAATGAAGAAAACGACTGCCTTTGCCTGACCTACGCCCTGCCAGCCTGTTCTTGCGTAAAAGGTTTTGTAAATATCAAGCGCAAGCATTGTTGTTTCGCGTCCGGGCGCACCGTCAGTCAGCGCGAGGTTCGCATCAAAAAGCTTGAAAGAGTTTGTTATGGTAAGAAACAGACAGATTGTGACTGAGGGCATTACCATGGGGATTATTACGTGGCGAAGAATTCCCCAGAAGGACGCCCCGTCAACCTTTGCCGCGTCAATGAGGTCGGAGGGAATGTTCTGGATTCCGGCGATATATATTATCATCATATAGCCGATGAGCTGCCAGTTTGTCAGCACAACGAGTCCCCAGAAGCCGTAGCTTGCGTCAAAGGTTATCGTTACGCCGAAGAATTGCAAAACGCCGTTTATCAGAAGCAGCCAGATATAGCCGAGAACAATTCCGCCGATGAGGTTCGGCATGAAGAACACCGTTCTGAAAAGGTTTGTGCCCTTTATTGAGCGTGTCAGCAGCAATGCCAGCGCAAAGGCAAAAACGTTTATAGTGACGACGGAAACAACAGTGAACTTGACAGTGAACCAAAGCGCATTGAGAAAGTCCTCGTTTGAAAATGCTTTGATATAGTTTTCAAGTCCAACCCATTCGGCGTTTGTGACTGTGGTGAACTTTGTGAACGAAAGCACTATTCCGGCAAGGAATGGGAACACAAAAGCAATGCAGAACGCGGCAAGGGTGGGCAGAGCGAACACGGGAAAGTATTTTTTAAGGTCTTTTCTCATTTATCCCGCCTCCCTTTGCTTTTCATGCCTGATACTCGTTTTTCCACGATTTTCTGACTGTGTCAACAACCTTTTCCCAATCTGCCGAACCCTGTGCATACTGCAACAGAGCGCTTGAAAAATCCTGCTTGAATGTTTCGCTCGGGAAAGAAGTGAAAATCCAGGGAACGCTTCTGATGTCCTTTTTCTCCATCCAGTCAAGAATCTGATTCGCGAGCGGATCTTCCGGTCTTTCGTCCTTTTCAAAGGTGTTGAAAGGCGAAATGAAGCCGAGCTCATTCGTAACGTAGTTTTTTCCCTCTTTTGAAGAAAAGAGCCATTCAAGAAAATCTGCTGAAGCCTTTTGCTTTTCCTCTGAGACCTTTGAGTTGATTGCCAGGTAGTTTTCCGTACCGACGCAAAGTCCCTGGTCCTCTTCGCCCTTTGCGCCCGTATAGATCGGAAGCATTTTGATTTTGTCCTTTTTGACTGTGTTGCCGTTCACCTCAGAAATGTCCTTGTATGCCCAGTTGCCATTCTGAACCATTGCTGCTTTTCCGAGGGCAAACTCTGCCATTGAATCATTGACGCTCTTGCTGCCGATGAGGTTCTTCGGCGTGCAGGAGTTGTTTATATAAAGGTCAAACGTGTTTTTAAAGTTTCCGCTGTAATCAAAGCCGATTTCTTCTGTTCCGAGTCCGGCGAGGGTGGGGTCTTCAAAGTCCTCGTTTTCAGAAAACTCATAGAAAAACGGAACGTTGGCAAGATGGGTATCCCAGCGCCATGAATTTCCGCTTGAAAAAGATGTTGAAGCAAAAACGCCGTCAATTCCGAGCTCGTTTTTCTTGCTTTGCATATCCTCGACAAGGGCTTTCAGCTTTGAAAAGGAGTTGACCTCGTTCATTGATGAAAAAGATGTGTTTTTGTCTTTGAGGGCAAAGTATTTATCCGTAATCTCTTCGTTATAGATAATCCCGTAGCCTTCAACAACATAAGGAATTGCATAAACGGAGTCACCGTTTCTGATTGCAAGCGACTTATCCGAAAGGAAAGAATAAAGCGCGGTGTCGCTGAGGTCAGCGCAGTAATCTGCCCATGAGCGGTATCCTATCGGACCGTTGACCTGAAAGATTGTCGGCGGATTGCTTTTTGCAATTTCACTCGTGAGTGTTTGCTCATAACCGTTTGAGGCGGCGGTAACAACCTTAACGGTTACACCGGTTTTCTGCTTATATTCTGCCGCAATTCTTTCATAGACGGAGGCAATTTCCGGTTTGAAGTTCAGAAAGTATATTTCCGTTGCGGCGGCAGGCTTGTTGTTTTCACTGTTGTCCTTCGTTGTGCCGTCTTTTTCCCCTGTGCCGCAGGCGGCAAGCGAAAAAAGCAGCAGCAGCGAAAGCATGAGAGAGGTTAGCTTTTTCATTGTTGTTCCTCCTGTTTTCTGCTGAAAAGAAGTGTGTAATTGAGAATCCTTTGTGAAAGCCTTTCTGTCAGTTCGCTTTCTCTGACTCTGAATTCCCAGTTATTGTTGACCGATGAGGGCGTGTTCATTCGTGCCGGACTGCCTTTTTTGAGCCAGTCCTGAATAGGAATTATTGCCGTTTCGCAAACACTCGCAAACGCGGCGCGTATGAACGCGTCGCAGAGCTCGGCGCATGAATTGGCGCCGAGATAGTTCATTGCGCGGCTCAGAGTCTCTTTTTTTGCGCTGCACTGCCATTCAACCATTGTGGGGTTGTCGTGTGTTCCGGTATAGACAACGGCGTTTTTTTGGTGATTATGCGGCAGATACTCGCTGTTGTTTTCGTCAAAGGCAAATTGAAGAATCTTCATTCCGGGAAATCCGCTTTCCTTGAAAAACGCTCTTGTTGCCTCTGTAAGAAAGCCGAGGTCCTCCGCAATGATTCCGAGAGATGGAAAGGTTTTTTTAATTTCGCGGACAAACTTCATTCCGGGACCCTTGCGCCATTCTCCGCGGACGGCGTTTTTTGCCCCTGCGGGCACACAGTAGTATTCATAAAACCCACGGAAATGGTCAATTCTCACCGCATCAAACATTTTTTGCGCCTGAGAGAACCTCTGCTTCCACCAGGCAAAACCATCTTTCTCCATTTTTTCCCAGTCATACACCGGATTTCCCCACAACTGCCCTGACGGAGAGAAGCTGTCCGGAGGACAACCGGAAAGCACACTCGGGGAGCCGCTCGGATCTGTGAGAAAAAGCGAGCGGTGGGAGAGAAAATCGGCGCTGTCATGAGAAACATAAATTGGAAGGTCGCCGATAAGGTGTACGCCGTTATTATTTGCATACGCTTTAAGTGATTGCCACTGACTGAAAAAGAGGAACTGAAGCTTTTTTTGAACGAGAACTTCGCTTTCGCACACGTTGAGCTTCTTCCATTCAAAAAGACCTTTCATGCTGTTTTTTTCTTTGAGTGCCATATAGCGGCAGTAATCGTCAAGCCAGAAGGAATTTTCCTTTTCAAAAAGGCAGAATTCCCGGTTGTTTTCTTCAATTCTTGCGGCAGCTGTTTTCAAGAGTCCTGCTCTTTTGCCGTTCATGAGCGAATAATCTGTTCTGTCGCTCTGCGGTAAAAGCATAGCGTTCATTTCGCTTTCGGAAAGCAGTCCGTCTTTTTTCAAAAGACCGGGGTCAATGTAAAAAACATTTCCGGCGAAGGCGGAATGAGCCTGATAAGGACTGTTACCGAAGCCGGGCGGATTGACGGGCAGAAGCTGCCAGTAATACTGCCCGCTTTCCGAAAGGAAATCAATGAACCGGAAAGCGCCTTCTCCGAGTGTGCCGATTCCGAAACGCGAGGGGAGAGAACTCACCGCAAGCAGAATCCCGCTGCTTCTCATTGCTTTTCCCCCCTTTCGTATTGGCCTATGAAAAGTTTTTCCGCAAAGCGACAGGGTTATTCCACAAAGAAGCAAAAAAGGGGGCTGCCGCATTTAGCACAGAACAAAAAGAACAAAAACAAATGGTTGTTTTTTCTTTTTTACCCGTTTTTCACCCGCTCGCAGTATCTGTATACAGCTTCGGGGTGAAGAAAACGGTTTC
>JAEDIL010000134.1 GCA_016292455.1 Clostridiaceae bacterium | reverse complement strand
AACATTCTATAACAGCTTTTGCTTCATCAGCTGAAAAACGGTGTGCCGGGAACACTTGTCCCGTGATAATTTGATCTGCCATGATATCACCTCAATCAATACCGATTATTTCTCAAAATATGACATAAAATTTCATTTATTTTCTCATTTTTGCGTAATACTCGCTAAACTCAATCTCTCCCTTGCTCGCCTTCTCCGGTAACTCCACAGTATGCCCCGACCACTGTTCTAACTACGCTACCTTCATGTACCTCGCAAACTGAAAGTTATCGGTTAAATAGCAAGCTCAGCACCATAATAACAATGCCTATAACCGAAAGAATATATCCTTTTTTATTCTTTTTATCTTTGCCTGCCGGATTCATTGCCGAACCGACAACAGACACGCCTAACGGAATGGCAACAGCCAAAGCTTTCGGCATTGTATTTGTTACCTGACTGTCAACCCCGACCTGTACTGCCACAACATCAGGAAGAATGAACCATGAAACGACACTCAATCCGATTGCAACAACAACTAATAAAATATTGATTAAATTCTTTTTCAAATTCACGCCCCGCACAAATACCAATTTGATACACTCAGTATACCACAAATCGGTGAACTGTTCAATAGAAAAAACCCTCTTTTGTCAGGCAGACAAAAGAGGGTTTTCATGTAAAGATGTTGCAAAAAAGATGCTACCTTAAATTTCTGATGTGGACTTGAACCAACAAGAGCTTTTATCGTTGAAGCATTTGCTTTATAGAGTAATGAAATCGTGCTGACGCACGATTTCATCAAAGGCTCTGCCTTTGATGAAATCGAAACCTTGCGGTTTCGATGAAATTAAATCCGTCCTTATCTCCCGCCGCAAGGCGGATTTCATCACGAAGTGATTTCATCCATCGAAGATGGATTTATCCCGTCCGAAAGGACGGATTTAGTTGAAAATAACCCACACTTGTCGCAGACAAATGTGGGTTATTTTCTGGAGCAGGCGGCGGGAATCGAACCCGTACGGTCAGCTTGGGAAGCTGAAATTCTACCACTAAATTACGCCTGCGTTATGCGGTTATTTTATCATGTCTAACGGATTTTGTCAAGGGGAGTGCGGGATTTTCTGCCCGTAAAAGACGAAAGTAATTCCGGTTATAAATTATGCAAACGCAGAAAATGAGTCAAAAGACCCCTCTGCGCATCAGGTTTTCGCCGACGGGGGAGCGCTTGCCCAAATTAACCCCCGCACTCCCGACGCGAAACGAAAGACCGCCCGCGCATGAATCACCTGTTCGCTCCGGCGAACGGTCCCTCGCCGCTTGCAAGATAATCTTCGCGGCTTATGAAGAAACGGGGCGTTTCACCGATGCACAGCACGCTTTTCGCATAATCCACCGCGGAAATATCGTGAGAGATCATGATGACCGTCATGCCGTCCTCTTTGTTGAGACGGCTGACGGTGTCGTACATATCCGCCGTCGCCCGGGGATCCAGCCCCGAAACCGGCTCATCAAGAAGGAGCATTCGGTCCGCCGCGCAAAGCGCGCGGGCAAGCAGAACGCGCTGCTTCTGTCCGCCGGAAAGCTCGGCAAAGGGCTTGCCGGCTAAATCGGCGATTCCGAGCTTGTCCATATTATATTCGGCAATTGCCTTTTCTTCGAAGCCGTAGAAGGGACGCGCACCGCATTTTGTCAGACAGCCGGAAAGCACGATCTCTCGGACGGATGCGGGGAAGTTTTTCTGGGCGGTCGACTGCTGGGGAAGATAACCGATGCCGCTCTGCCTTGCACCGCCGACAAATTCAATCGTGCCGGAGAGCGGGCGCACAAGACCGAGCAGCGCTTTCATAAGCGTGCTCTTGCCGGAGCCGTTTTCCCCGATGATACACAAATAATCCCCTTCGCATACGGTGAAATTGATGCCGCTTACCACGGCTTTCGAATCATATCCGAGGGTGACGTCCCTGCAAATAATCTGCTCCATTTCCGCCTCCGTGTTATGCAAATGCCGAAAAGTGTGCCGTTCAGTCTCCGGCATGATAAAATTATAACCTTTTATGCCCGTTTTGTCAACGGCGGGTGCTTCATATTCGCATTTTCGCAAAAACCGCAAAAAGAAGGACGGTGAACGGGTGTCTTCCATAAAGCAGGTTTTACCTACCATAAAAAACAAATTTGTAGGGGCGACCAGTGGTCGCCCGCGGGCGTTCAATGAACGCCCCTACATTACAAAAGGACAGAGATTTTTCGTCTCTGTCCTTTTTCACACGCCTTGCCCTGCAAGGTATAGTGTGTTACACCTTTTAGGTGTACTGTCGGGCGGTAATGAGCCTCCCTTGTGTAAAGGGAGGTGGCTCGCGTAGCGAGACGGAGGGATTGTAAAAGCAAAAAGTTCATCGTAAAACAATCCCTCAGCCGCCTACGGCGTTAGCTCCCTTTACACAAGGGAGCCTTTGTTTTGTGCGTCCCGAAAGTCCGTCTGCTTTTCCTGACAAGCACTGCTTTTGTGGACACAAAAGCGAAGCAAATCTCAACTGACGTTTAATATTGTGTCAGTGCAAAAAACTCACCACAACCAAAGCCGGCTTCATTATGAATGAGTCTTTCAATCAATCGGAAAGTTACTGCAGCCTCGATTGCTTTGATTTTGTGAAGCAGATAGCGCGTACCGTTATTTGTTTCTAATTCTACGATGTGCAGGGATATCAGTTTTTCCAAAGTTTCCAGTATATCGTCACTGGAGATTCCAAGATGACGAGAAAGTTCATTCGGTCGGATTTCTATCGTAAAATAATCGGGATTCTTATGGTCAAACGGTGTTGTGCTCTGAAAATAATCGTTACAAATATGAGAAAGCACCTGTCTCACATTTGGATCCGATAGCTTTTTAATGCCGGAGGCTACTTCAGGCTTATCAAACATTGAACCGATATCTGTTGGCTTAATACCGGAGTCGATCATCGTGAGAGTATTAGACACGAATGCAGCTCCTGCGGTGTCAGATAAACAACACATCGTGTAAAACTGCCGTATTTGATCGTACTTTTTCGTGGAGGGATTCTGTTCTGCTTTTAAAAAGTCCCAAGAATTGCAATTCACTAAATTTGTTTGATGACACAAG
>JAEDIL010000045.1 GCA_016292455.1 Clostridiaceae bacterium | reverse complement strand
TTGAGCGATAGCTTTCGGGCTTCTGCTTGATGGTAACAAGGTGATGATCCTTGACGCGGATCGTTGCGGCAACGGAATCCTTGATTCCCATTTCGATGATGCCGTCCGGAATATAGCTTGCGGAGAAGCGGCCGATTTCATCGTTGTTACCGATCTGAGCGAGAGCAACGGTGATCAGGTAGAACATCAGCTTTGTGCTGGTTTCAAAGAACTTTTCGTCTTTGAGATCCTCATCGGAAGCTCTGAGATACTTTGTGAGAATATCAGTCAGCTTTGTGAAGTTATTGAGAAGGAAACCGATTTTGGTGAAGCCCTTAACGGGAATCGGGGTAACGGTTCCGTCAATAAGTCCGTTGAACTTTTCGCAGGATGAGAAGGGAAGAAGAACATTGCATTTGGGGTCAACGCCCTGTTCCATTCTGCATCTTCCGTTTTTAAAGGTGATTGTTGCGTCGGGACCGCCCTTTACACTGAAAGCGATTGAAATCGGTTTTTTGACCTGCGCAAGCTTGCTTGCTTCTTCGTCAAGTTCGCAAAGATTTTCCAGAGCGCCCAGGATACCGTAAAGGTTTATGTACGCCAGGGTTTTTGCATCTGTCATATAAACTCCTCCTTATATGTATGTGTGCGCACTCAAAAAGACCGCAACACACTATTATAATTGTAAATATTTTACCAAAAACCCTTTATCCTGTCAATGCCGTTTATCAAAAATAACAAAATGTTTATATTTATTAAATGCTTTTTTCTTCATAAGCTGCGAATAAAAAAGACTCTCTTTCAAAGCGACCGGAGATAATAGACAAAAACGCCGTTTTTGCCAATCTGACGTCTGAATCAACAAAAAAACGGGGCTGTTCATCTTCCTCCGTCGGCAACAAGAACCTGTCCGGTGATGAACGAAGCTTTTTCGCTTGCAAGGAAAAACACCGGTTCTGCAATATCACGCGGCGTGCCGTTGCGGCAAAGCGCTGCCTCTGCGGCAATTTCCCTGCAAACATCTTCGCCGTAACAAGCAGTCATTCCTGTTTCAACAAACCCCGGTGCAACACAGTTGACATTGATTCCGCTCGGACCGACTTCCTTTGCAAGCGCTTTTGTGAAGCCTATCAGCGCCGCCTTTGAAGCGCTGTAATGCACCTCGCATGAGCCGCCCTCAACACCCCACATCGAGGAAATGTTGACAATTTTTCCTTCCTTGCGCTTAATCATTGACGGAAGAACAAGCTGAGTCAGTCGCATTGCGCTTTCACAGTTGACGGCAAAAACTTTTTTTGCCTCCTCTTCGCTGACAAGTTGAAAAATCTCCCGGAGCGAAACGCCGGCGTTGTTGACAAGAACATCAACATTTTTGAAAAACGCAAAAACTTTTTCCGCCGTCTGCCTTGCGCCCTCAGAGGAAGAAAGGTCGGCTCTGACCGGAAGAACAACGCAGCCGAAGCGTTCCTCCAGCTCTTTTTTCAGGCTGAAAACCTCGTTTTCACCGTTATTATACTGAGCGGCAACGTCAAAACCGTTTTCCGCAAAAACACGGCATATTTCGCTTCCGATTCCGCCGGAAGCACCCGTCACAAGAACACATTTTTTCATTATTATTCCCGTCCCTGCCTAACATAATATCCGGAATGACAATACAATAGCAGAACCGAAGCGGTGTGTCAACTTTTCAGTTTGTCAAATGTTCAATAAATTTGTTAATTTTGTATCATTTCCCTTGACAATGAAAATAAAATTCGGTATGGTATTATGTAATCGAAGAACTGCGTTCTTTATGTCAAAGTATTACAAAGAGGCTGATAATAAGGAGATTGACTGATAATGAAAAAAGAAATGAAGGCCGTAATCTGTGTTATTCTGAGTATCTGGTTCTTCTTTATGGGCTTTGAGCTCGGTTCATACCGCGAAAAGAAAAACATGGTCGCTCAGCCTAGCGTTCAGAACGTTCCGCAAACGGCAGCAACCCAGCAGACAACCGCCGCGCCGCAGACAACCGCGCCGCAGACAGAAACAACGGCGTCAGCAGCAGAGCAGACAACCGCCGCCTCCGGAGAGCAGGAACAGACAACAAAAAAAGAAGATAACAACGCTCCGAAGGATCCCGCTTCGCTTTCAAAGTCCGAAATTCTTGAAGCGGCAACAAAAGCCATCAACAATATGAAAGCCGAGCAGAACATGACCGCCGTTCAGACGGAAAACACCCAGATCAATGTTACCAATTGCAGCATTCAGAGTGCAGTTGGCCTCATCAACAACATCATTCAGAAAATGGCCGGTGAAAAGAGCGCAACCTATCAGTTCGTAAACGGACAGGCAACCGGCGTGAGACCGGACGGCTCAGCCGTTGAGGACGAGGGCGTTGTTTCTCCCACTCAGGTTGTCCCCCCAAAGAGTCAGAACTTTGGACTGACCGAGGCCGGTCTTGCCGATGCAACAGCTGCAAAAGACGGCGAAAACACAGTTTACACCCTCAAGCTTGTTCCGGAATCGGCAACGTTTGAAGCTCCGGCACCGGCTCACAACTCCGTTGCAATCGGCTATCTTGACCTTTCAAAGATTGACATCAGCGGCGCAACAATCACAAAAGCTGATATGCAGTATCCCGGTTCAACCGTTATCGCAACGGTCAACCCCGAAGGAAAGCTTATCAAGCTTGACCTCAACCTTCCGATGACCGGCTACGGCGAAGCAAAGGTTGTTTTTGCCAACGGCAACGCTTCGTTCGACGGAAGCCAGCACGAAGTCTGGACATTCACCTATTGATTCAAGCGCAACGTGCGTCTGACGCATTCAGCGCAGACCAACGAGCAAAGTTAAAAGCAAAAGACTATATTTCACATTGAGCGCCGAAAAAGTTCATGTGAAGTATAGTCTTTATTGTTTTGAGATATTTTAGTGATTTTGCCTAATTTTTTGAATTCCGTTCCTTTTCAGCCTGTTCCCGCTCGCGCTTTGAAAAAACACAGCCGCAATAATCCTGGCGGTAAAGCTCATAAGTTTTTGAAAGCTCAACCGAACGCTTATAGCCGTTTTTCTTTTTGAAGTCAGACGGAAGATGGCGGACATTGAACCTTTCAGCAACCTCTTCTCCTATTTCGTTGAGCTTTGCGGCATTTTTAAGAGGACTTATTGTGAGCGTGGTTGTGAAATAATCAAAGCCGTTTTTTCCTGCATATTCCGCCGCGCGTTCAAGCCGCAGACGAAAGCAGGCAAAGCAGCGTTCACCGCCCTCGCGGATATTTTCAAGTCCCTTGACGGCTAAATAGAATTCCTCCGGCTCTCCCCTCATTTCAACAAGAGAGATTTCGTTTTCGGCCGGCAGAGCGGCAATCAGCCGCCGCTGTTCGGAAACTCTGCGGTCATATTCCTCAGCCGGATAAAGATTTGGATTATAGTAAAGAACCGTTATTTTAAAATACCGCGAAAGATATTCAAGGCAATAGCTGCTGCACGGCGCACAGCAGGAATGAAGCAGCAAAGACGGCACAACGCCGTCTTTTTCATTTTGCTCAATTATTGTTTCAAGCTCTTTTTGAAAGTTACGGTTCACTCCCACAAAGAATACCCTCCAGAATCTCCGCCGCGTCAAAAACAAGCTCGGCGCAGGGACGCTTTTTATAGTACTGCTCGGTTCTTTCGCTCGGAACAGCGCTTTCAGACAAGCCTTCTTCAAGACCGAGAAGCTGACGGCAGACAATGAAACGATTGCGCTTTTTGAATTCGTCAGAAAACTCCCGAACCTTTTCATAGGCTTTCGCCTTGTTTTCACCCTTTTCTCCGGAAAAAACAAAGCCGAGAACCATTGCCGCGCCCGAAACCGCTCCGCAGACCTCGCGCTGTCTGCCAACCCCTCCGCCGAGTCCGGCGGACACTCTCGCCGCCGCCGTTTCCGAAAGTCCGATCAAATCGGCAAAAGCAACAACAACGGACTGTGAGCAATTAAATCCGCCCACGAACAACTCTTTTGCTTTTTCAGCTCTTTTCAAAATTCGTCACCCCGCTATCAAAAACTTTCAAGTCCTTTTAAATATTCAACAAGCGCTCCGGCGCTGTTTTCTTTCAGGTCAATCACATTTTCCGGCAGGAGCATATTTTCAAGGTAATGCGCGTCGGAATTGCGCAGAATCAGCTTTCCGCGCGTCGCCGGGTATTTTTCAAGATACAGCTTTTCGTCCGCCTGAGGAGTCAGCTCAAAGCAGGAAACCTTCAAGTCCTCGCTGAACGTTCCCAATGAAGATATTATGCTGTATGACGAGCGGTCGATGTGCGCCGGAAAGCACACGCCGCCATGCTCACTGACAAGCGGCGGAACATCATCAATGCTTATGAAGCTTGCCGTTGTCAGAAGAATATCCTCCTGAGCAAGTATTGAGTCCGCGCTGTCCATAACAAGCTGTTCGCCGAAGATATGCGCTTTGTTTTTAATTTTCGGTATATTCTGATATATAATTTCTCCGAAGCTTTCCGCCGCATCCGCCGACGGAAAAAGGCAGACAACGTGAATTTCTTCGCTTGTGCAAAGCTCCATGCCGGCAACAACGGTTATTCCCGCCGCTTTTCCGGCTTCCTGAGCCGCGCGGCAGTTTTTTACACTGTTGTGGTCAGTCAGAGCAATGATGTCAAAGCCGAGTAGCTTTGCCATATTGACAAGGTTATACGGCGTCATTTCGTTGTCGCCGCACGGAGAAAGACACGAGTGAAGATGAAAATCATAGAATAATTTCATGATTGCTCCAAAAGGCTCATATCAGCCTTGAAAGCTCGGACGCAAGCTCATAGGCGTTCTTTTCACTTTTCAGAATTGAAACACCTTCAAGCCCGGCGCGTTGCTTTGCGTTTTCATCAAGCGGTGCGTTTTCGGTCAGAACTATGCAGGCGCAGTCGGTCAGAACGGCAACGGCAACGGCGTTGATATTGCCCATAACCGTGAACCAGCAATCGCCCTCCGTTGCTCTTGACATGACCCAGCTCAGAAGGTCGCCGCAATAGCCGCCGGTAACTTCTTTTTCGTCACCGCCGTTTGTGAGTGAGGTAAGGTTCAGTTTTTCTTTGAGTTCTTTTACGAGCATCGCCCTTTTCCTTTCATTCGTCCCGAAGGAAGTTTTCTTCAAAATCGTTGGAGCTTTCAGAGGTCTTTTCGGGCGTTTTTTCCCTGTTTCTGAACGGAACGGGAAGAAGCTCTTCTCCCTTGCTCCTTGCTGCCCAGAAAATGCAGTCGTCCTTTTCTGCGTACCCGCGGACAATATCATCGGCAAGAGCGCGGCAGGACGGCGCACCGCAGATTCCGCAGTCAAGCCCGGGAAGCTCGCCCTCAATTGTCCTCAGCTCTGACATCATGCGCATTGCTTTGATTACGTTGTCCGCAAGCTTCATTGCCGGAGACGGAGAAAGCTCGTGAGTCCAGCCGAGAATGTCAAGATTGAAACCGTCCGGCAGGCGGTTGCAGGAAACGGGCATGAACTTGCGAAGGCGCTGAATTCTTGCCTTTGCGACATACGGGTTTTCAACCGTAAGGACGCCGCCCACACAGCCGCCGGTGCAACAGTTGAGTTCAATAAAATCAAGGTCGTTGAGTTTTTCGTCTTCAAGCTCTTCAAGAACATTGATTACATTTTCAATTCCGTCCGCGGCAAGGTAGCGTTCTTTGAGAAGACCGGAGGATTCTCCGCCGCTGCTCGCCCAGCCGACGCCGATAATTCCGGAATCGCTGAGCGCTTCAACCTTCTGCAATTCCATTTTATCCATTGTCTGAACCAGAACGGGATAAATATCCTTGATTGCAAACGCGCCGCTGATTATTCCGCCGTCATAGCACAGCGGATTTGTTATTGCCGTCCGCTTTGCGGGGCAGGGTGAAATGAAAAACACGCCGATTTCCCCGTCGGAAAGTCCGGTCTTTTTCTTCGCCGCTTTTCTCGCAAGTCTTGCCGCAAGGTCAACCGGAGTAAAAAGCGGCAGAATGTTGCCGATAAGGTTCGGAAAACGGGTGCGGATAAGCCTCAGCACGGCAGGACACGCGGAAGAGATAACCGGTCGCTTCAAGGTTCCGTTTTCGAGCATACGGCGCGAAGCGTCGCTGATTATTTCCGCCGCCTTTGAGACCTCAAAGACCTCGTCAAAGCCCATCTGAATAAGTCCGTTGAGAACATAGTCAACGTTGTCGAGATTGTTGAACTGTCCGTAAAGAGAGGGCGCCGGCAACGCAATTCTGTATTTATATTTTAAAAGCTCATTGAAATGCTCGCTGACCGCATATTTTGCGTGGTGAGGGCAGACTCTGATGCATTCGCCGCAGTCAATGCAGCGGTCTGAAATTATGTACGCTTTTTTGTTCCTCACGCGGATTGCCTGCGTGGGACAGCGCTTGATGCAGTTTGTGCAGCCCTGACACTTTTCGTCGTCAAGCCGCACGGAATGAAAAACATTTTCCATTTTTTCCGTACCGCACGCCGCCGCGGATTGCCCGGCGGTGCTGCTTCTCCCGTAATTTATTGTGGCTTTCAGGTATTACTGAATATATACTTTGAGAAAAAGAGTTGTTCCGACGCCTACCTCTGTTTCAATTCTGAACTCATCGGTATACTTTTTGATGTTCGGCAGTCCCATTCCTGCGCCGAAGCCGAGGCAACGGATGTTATCCGGAGCTGTGGAATAGCCCTCTTTCATTGCAAGCTCAACGTCTTCAATTCCCGGACCGTGGTC
Source organism: Clostridiaceae bacterium (assembly GCA_016292455.1). Taxonomy (GTDB): domain Bacteria; phylum Bacillota; class Clostridia; order Oscillospirales; family Acutalibacteraceae; genus UBA6857. Next base: position 7,398 of record JAEDIL010000045.1, on the reverse strand, counting down.
GGAAAGAACCATTGAAATTTCTGTTTCGCTCACCTCAACATCAATTTCTCCGCCCCCTGCATGAATAACAAGGTTAATTTCGCCCTCATACATGGCAACGGCAACATTGCGTATGACCGTGGGAGAAATTCCGAGCTGTTTGAGCATTCTTTTGACGTCGCCGGAAGCCGCGCCTGCGCGGGTGAAGTCATCGCCCGGAACATCATAGTGAAGTCTGAGGGAGTCCATTATACTCCGCTGCCCCCTCTCAGTCCTGCCGAATAAAGCTTTCCGCAGGCAGTGAACATCTCCATTTTTGTGCAGAGCATAACCATGTCGCGATCCTCTGCAAGCTCAATCATGTCGAGCCCGGGGCGTTTTCCGCGGACAAAAACAATGCAGTGCATGTCCATCATTTCAGCCGTTCTGACCACCTGAGCATTCACAAGTCCGGTGAGCAGAATCGCCTGCTCCTTGACAAAGGCGAGAACATCACTCATCATGTCGCTTCCGCAGGCGGTGTTCACCTCGGTTGAAAGCAGATCCTCTCTGCAAATGAGGTCTGCGTCAAGAACTTCCATAACTTCTCTGACTGTCATAATTATCTCCTCCGGTTTTCAAGAAAAGGCGAAAAGCCGTCCGACGGAAACTGACTGCCTTTCGCCTTGAATCGTTTATATTTTACGCAGAAAGCTGCGCGTTTTTAATTTCGTTTTCAATAACGGCGGCCGACTCTTTCCAAATGATTCTGCCGGCTTCAACAAAGCTTTCGTTGTCTTTTCTGACAGAGCAAAGCATTGCGAACGCTTCTCCGATGTCGCTTTCAAGACTGCCGCCCTTTTTGAGCGCAAGATAATAGAACGTGAAAGCCGCGCCGTCAGAAATGTTTTTATAAAACGCCGGACTCTCTTTTCTGAGACTGTCATGCATTGCGTTGATTGCCGTTGTTGAAAGCTGAGGAGCGGTAATTTCAAGCTGAAGGAGCGATTCCGCCGCAAAAATCATCAGCACACGAATCTGGAAAAGAATATCCTGCGAATGAAATTTGGGCGCAAGGAGCTTTTTGAAATCGACCGAAAGAACCCCGTCGTTTTCCCCGTCAAGGCGGGGAGTGAGCGTTGCAAGCCTTTTTCCGAGCTCCTTGGCTCTGAGCAGGTCGCCGTTCAGACGCAGTGTATTGAGCACCTCAATATCGGTTGAAAGGTTAGCTGCAAAATCTTCAAGACTTTTTTTGCTGTTATAAATTCTGATGTCATCAGCCATAAGAAATGACACCTCCCGGAAAATAGTTACTTTTCTGACGATGCTGCGGCAGCCGCTTTTTTCTGCTTTCTTTTCATTCTCGCCTTGTAGCTGTAAAGACCGGCAAGGGAATCCTCGTCCGGACCGTAATCACCGAGCTTTACGGGATATGCGTTATAGCCGCCGTGGAAATCGCTTCCGCCCGTCATGACAAGCTTATGCTTTTTCGCTTTTTTTCTCAGGTACTCCTGCTGTTCGGGAGTGTTCTCCGGATGCCAGACCTCAACGCCGTCAAGACCAAGCTCAATGAGCTCGTCAAGAAGCTCGAAATTGTCGTAAAAACCCGGGTGGGCAAGAACGGCAATTCCGCCCGCCTCGTGAATGGCTTCAAGCGTTTCCTGAGGAGAGGGATAGGTACATTCGGCAAGAATACAGTTTTTTCCGCCCTTTTTGAAAAGCGAATCAAAAAGGGAACCGAAAATTGTTGTGGTATATCCGCTTTCAAGCAGCGCTTGCATAATATGCTGCTTATAGATATTGGTTGAGCCGGCAGCACATTTGACAATGAACTCCGGCGTAATCGGAAACATTGCGGACGCCTTTACCGCCATAAGTCTTCCTGCGCTTTTGCGGATAATTGAGTTGCGCTTGCAAAGTCCTTCGAGTCTTTCGGGGCTGTCGGGAAGGTAGCAAAGCAGGTGCGCCTTGTTTTTGCGCTTCGGGTCAGTGCAGGTCAGCTCAACGCCGGGGATAACGGTAATTCCGTATCTTTCCCCCATCATGCGCGCGCGGACAGTCCCCGCAAGGCAGTCATGGTCGGTAATTGCGAGTGTGGTCACGCCGCTTTTTTTTGCAAGAACCAGTATGTCGTCAATACCCATGGTTCCGTCCGAAAGCTTGGTGTGGCAGTGAAGATCTGCTTTCAACTTATTTTTCCTCTCCCTTTTCGGTCGGCCGGGAGCAAAAAACTCCCGCATGTCGACCGGTATAAGGTCCTTTCTCTTTTTCTCGATAATCTCTATAATCTCTCTTTTTGGGTATATCAAACCCGGCACGGTGCAAACCATATACAAAAAAGGTTAAACTACCGCGATATTACAATAGATACTTTGATTATATCACGCTTTCACAATTTTTCAAGGGGTGAAAAGGGAAAATTTTTCTTTTTCCGCCGGCTTTTTCACAGTTAAAAAGAAACACATCGCGTCCGGTATTGATAAATCATAAAAGTTGTGATACAATGATAAACAGATTATTCTGCCGTTTTCTTTCATAAGGAGGATATAAATGGGAAAAGTCAAGAAGCTGGACAAGCATACGGAAAACTTCAAAAAATACAGGTTTCTCCTCAGCGAGCTTGTCAGAAAAAACATCAAGCTTCAATACAGGGACTCCATGCTCGGGATGTTCTGGACATTTTTGCAGCCGTTGCTGACAACCATTGTTCTTGTTTTTGTTTTCAACAACGTTTTCGGACGAAGCTCAAAGGGAGTCGGCAACTATACGGTCTATCTTCTCATCGGCCGCCTTTTATACACGTTCTTCACGCAGTCCACAAAAAGAGCAATGCGCTCAATCCGTTCAAATTCTTCAATGATCAAAAAGGTCTATGTTCCTAAATACATCTATCCGTTTTCGCAGGTGCTTTCAACATTTCTGACCTTCCTCATTTCGCTTTCCGTCCTCGTTGTTGTAATTGCCTTTTTCAACATCACGAACAATCACCCGATTCACATCACGTGGAGAATAGTTTACTGCATCATTCCGATTCTCATTCTTTTTGTTCTCAGCCTCGGCGTCGGAATGTTCCTTGCAACGGTGTGCGTCTTTTTCAGAGATATGGAAAACCTATATGATGTTATCACAACGCTGCTCTTTTATGCCACCCCCATCGTATACAGCATGGATCGCCTCAACTTCGACCCGAACGGCTGGCAGCTGTTCGTTTTCAAGCTCAATCCCCTTTACGGAATAATCGGAATGTTCCGTGCCGCCGTCATCTGGGGCGATGACTTTGTTCATTACTGGGACGTAAAACTGATGTGGTATTGCATAGGCTGCGCTGTCATTGCACTGGTTATCGGCATGGTTTCCTTCTATAAATCGCAGGACAAATTCATTCTTCACATCTGAGAGAGAGGGATTTCTTTGAGTAAATACGCAGTTGAGGTTGACCATGTCAGCATGAAGTTCAACATTAACAAAGAGGGTGTTGACAATATAAAGGAGTACTTTATCCGCCTTGTCAAGCGTCAGCTTCACTATGTTGAATTCTGGGCATTGCGCGACGTCAGCTTCAAGGTTGAAAAGGGCGACAGGGTCGGCATCCTCGGCTTCAACGGAGCCGGAAAGAGTACCCTTTTGAAAGTTATTGCAGGCGTTCTGAAACCGACGCAGGGTTCGGTTAAGGTCAGAGGTGTTGTTGCGCCGCTGCTCGAGCTCGGCGCAGGCTTCGACAAAAATTACAGCGGCAGAGAAAACGTCTATCTCTACGCCGCAACAATGGGCTTTCCAAGAGAGTTCATTGAAAGCAAGTTCGACGAAATTGTTGAATTTGCAGAACTTGAAGATTTCATTGACTCCCCTCTCAAAAGCTATTCCTCAGGCATGAAAGCACGTCTGGGCTTTGCAATTGCGACAGCTGTGAAACCCGATGTTCTGATTCTTGACGAAGTTCTCAGCGTCGGTGACGCCGCATTCAGGGCAAAAAGCCAGAAACGAATTGAAAGTCTGATGGGTGAGGGCGTAACAGTGCTCTATGTCTCCCACAGCACCGGAAAGGTTGAGGAGCTTTGCAACAAAGCCATTATTCTTGACCACGGACAGATTATTGCCGCCGGAGAAAGTTCGGAAATCGGAAAAATATATCAGAATATGACAGTAAACAAGTAAAAGCGGCTTTGCCGCTCACTGTATGAAAGGAAAAAATGAACTACAAAATAAATCCCGAGGCTTACGGCGACGTTTTTGTTCTGCCCAAGTCTGTTGTCAATGAAAATCTCCGCCTTGCCGGTGCAGTCGGAATCAAGGCGCTGCTGTATCTTTACTGCAACTCTCCCGCCGGCGACACCTCCTGCGAGGCTATTGCAAAAGCGCTCGGCGCGGACAGAGGCGATGTTTCGGACGCAATGGTGTTCTGGCTTGAACGCGGCCTTGTTCTCAAAGACGCAGAACAGCCGCAAAGCGCAGAGACGGAACAGCCGGAGCAAAAAAAAGAAAAAGCCGCGCCCGTCCCCGAAGCGGCACCGGAGAGGAAAGCGCAGGTCAAAAAAGTTGCCGAGCTTCCCATTTCGCGCCCCAGTCACGAGCAGATTGCCGTCCGTTGCAGTGAATGCGAACAGCTTCGCCTGCTTTTCAGTGAAGCGCAGAATATTCTCGGAAAAACCATCGGATATGAAGGTCAGTCCATTCTCATCATGCTCCACGACAGCTACGGACTTCCCCCTGAGGTCATACTGATGCTGCTTGAATATGCCCTTTCAAAAGGCAAGACGGGATATAAATACATAGCCTCTGTCGGCAAGGAATGGAGCGAAAAGGAAATTGACACCATTGAGGCGGCAGAGGAATATATAAGCATACAGAACGAGGCTGACGGACTTTGGCGTCAATTTTGCGACCTGACAGGAATCAAGAACCCGAAGCCCACCGCAAAGCAGCGCAGATTTTTGAACATCTGGTCAAGGGAATTCGGCTTTTCCTGCGAAATGATTTGTCTTGCCTATGAAATCTGCGTTGACAATACCGGCAAGATGAACCTTGAATATATGAACAAGGTTCTCAAAAGCTGGCACGAAAAGGGAGTGAAATCTCCGTCCGACGCCGCCCGGGAACAGGAGCGTTGGAACGAAAGCAATTTTGGAAAAGACAAAAAGAAAAGCGCAAAGAAAAAGCAGGAGGTCTTTTCAAGCAACGCATCGTACAGCATCGGTGAATTTGAAAAAAATCTTGTTGCACTCAGATACCTTGATGACGAAGAATAAGGAGCAGAGAGATGGCTTACAGAAGAAGTGTTTATATCAAAGCGAAAAACATTCTTGACGAGCGGCGGCGAAAAGCTGAAAACGAGCAGGAACAGCGCCGAGCCGCTGCGGTTGCCGTCTGCCCCGAAATTGAAGAGGCAGAGCGCGAAATGGCTGCTTTTGCCGCCGAAGCAATTAAAAGCATTTCCATGGGAGAAGACGCAAAAGGCTTTGTTCTGAGCCTTTCGGAAAAGAACCTGAAAGCTCAGGAAAAACGGAAAGCCGCTCTTCTGAAAGCAGGCTTTCCGGAAGATTATCTTGATATAAAATACACATGCCCCGTCTGCAACGACACAGGCTCCCACGCAGGCTACTACTGCAAATGCTACACGGAACTTATCAGACAAACCGCAAAAGATGAGCTCGGCGTTGCACCGAGCATGAAAAAATGTACCTTTGAAAACTTTGACACAAGCCTTTATTCAGACGAAGCCGATTCAAAGCTTTCGGTCAGTCCCCGTCAGCTTGCAACAGGAACGCTGAGATTCTGCAAAAGCTATGCCGAAAAGTTTTCATCTGAAAGCTGCAACCTCCTTCTGACCGGCAAAACCGGTCTCGGAAAAACGCACCTTTCGCTCGCAATTGCAAACAAAGCAATTGAGCGCGGTTTTGACGTTTACTACGCAAGCATCCATACCGTTATGGACGCACTCCAAAAAGAACAGTTTTCGCGCGAAAAGATTACGGAGAGCATCTCAGACCGCCTTTATGAAAGCGATCTTCTGATTCTTGATGACCTCGGCGCAGAGTTTTCAACCCAGTTCACCGTGGCTTCCCTTTATAACATTGTCAACACAAGAATAAATTCGGGAAAGCCGATGATAATCAGCACAAACCTCTCGCTTTCCGAGCTTGAAGAGCGTTATTCACAGCGCGTCACTTCGAGAATTATCGGAACGAGCGAAAGACTGCTGCTTATCGGCACAGACATCAGGCAGAAGAAAAAGAGCTGAAAAAACGAAAAAGTTCTTTACATTTCAATGATTATATGATATAGTATCTTGGCGATTGTGATTGAACAGTCGCTTCCGGAAGGATAAAGATATTATATGCTACTGTGGCTCAGTTGGTAGAGCAGCGCATTCGTAATGCGCAGGCCGTCGGTTCGAGTCCGACCAGTAGCTCCAAAAAATTCCGTTCACGACAGTGGGCGGAATTTTTTACTTGTTCACTATTAACTATTCACTCTTCACTGGGAAAACTTTCGTGAACGGAATTTCAGGTAAGAAGTAAGAGTGAATAGTGAAGAAGTATATTTTAATATGTAGCTTTTATTGTTACAATATATTTGTGAAAGGTGGTAATCTGATGAAAGACAGCCCTTTGATAAATAAATCTAATGAAGTTTTAAAAGCATGCAAGGAATTACGAGCAACTAAATGTGAAGGTGTTTTGATAAATCAATTTATTCGTTCAGGCACAAGTATAGGTGCAAATATACGAGAAGCGTTTTATGCACATAGTAAAGCTGATTTTGTTTCAAAACTTCAAATTGCGTTAAAAGAGTGTTATGAAACAGAATATTGGATTGAGCTTCTGATAGATGGTGGATACTATAACAATAAAGAAATACATAAGAAGTGTATTGAAATTAAAAAAAATATTGATTTCATCAATTAACACCGCAAAGGAGAATATGAAGCAAATCAAATATAAATAGTTTGACTTTCGTTACATAATGAAATTCGCCTGCGGCGAGTGAAATATCCTGCGGATATGAAATAGCTGACGCTATGAAATATTTGCTTCGCAAATGTAATAGGCGAATTTTATTTCATATTTTGCCGCAAGACAAAATATTTCATAATCGTCAGATTATTTCATATTGCGCAGCAATATTTCATTATATTGCGACAGTTAATCCGGTCGAATCGGCAACACAAAAAAACGTTTTGACAACCGCTTGAATTCCGCGCAGAAGCAATGACTTTTCCCATTGTTGAACAGAAAATGAACTCATTTAACTAATCGTAAACATTGCGTAACAAAATTTCTCACAAGTTGTTTTTCCTTTATGCGTGTGATAAAATTCCTGTATGCCATTTTCGGGCATATAGGAGGAAAACAATGAAAGTAACATGGTATGGAACTGCCACAATCGGCATTGACGACGGAAAAAACAAAATACTTTTTGACCCGTTTGTCAGAAGAAACA
>JAEDIL010000133.1 GCA_016292455.1 Clostridiaceae bacterium | reverse complement strand
TCTTTCGCAGAAAAGAAACAACCTTTGTCTACCGGACAAAGGTTGTTTCTTTTCAACTAAATCCGTCCTATCGGACGGGATAAATCCCGCTTTCGTGGGATGAAATCACTTCGTGATGAAATCCGACTTCGTCGGGAGATAAGGACGGATTTAATTTCATCTGCGAAGCAGATTTCATCCGAACGGAGTGAGGATTTCATCGCGCCTTGCGCGATTTCATTGAATGGACAAGTTTGTAAATGCAGTATGTATTCCTGCGACGATTTTAATTGAAAGACAATTTTTGAGTATCGCATGGCATCCGCTTGAAATGCCTACGACTTATGTTGTTTTGAAATAATAATTACCGCCGGGAGTGATCGTTTTGCTCCCGGCGGTAGTTTTTTTTATATATGTCGATCGTTGCATAGCACACAATAAATGTTTGATTTATTGTACATCTTACAACCGTTGGTTTCAAAGATTAGAAAATTGTCTAATCAGTATTGACAAAAAGTGATTAGATGGATATAATATCAGTACAGGCGCTTGATGAACTTAATAGGATGTGATACTATGAAAATAATTACCAGTGCAGAAGCACGTGATATACTTAACAAACTTGATATACGCGGTGTCGTAGACGCAAATGACCTTTATTATTATATAAACAATAATAAAAATGTAGAATACTTATGTGAATCGGATATGTTAGTAATCATATACCATGACACCAACTCAGATTATGTAAGTGTAATACCATTATCAGATTGCTTTTCATCCGATCTTTTAATTGAAACTATAAAACAAGCCGGCAAGAACCTTTCCGTTTTTATTGATACGAACACTCTTCGCCGTGAATTTGCTGAACAGCTTGAAGTAGATCTTTCACCTTATGTGCAATACAGAAAAAGTCGGATCGACCTCGCATTTACCGGCAAAGCTGAAGCTGTCAATTTTGAGAATATAAGACTTCTTAACGTTTCTGACAAAGATAACTTCGAAGCCATGCCTTATGAAAAGCCTGAATATCGTCCCCCGCTTTCAGTCCTTTTTGATCATTTCGTAACAAACGATCGCGGTTATGTTTTAGGAGCTTTTGACGGCAAGGACATAGTTGGTTTTTTGTCATTCGATAAAATAGGAGATAAAACCTTTGATGTGGATTATGTTTATACTGTACCCGAAAGAAGGAACTGCGGTTTTGGAAGAAAACTGGCCTTGACATACAGATCGTTTGCAGTTCAAAAAGGATATTCGGCATATTGGAGCTATGCGAGAAACGAAGCGTCAGAAAACACGGCAAAATCCTGCGGATTCTCTCTTGTGAGAAACATTCGGATTTACACGAGGTGATCTGTTATGGATAAGCTGAGAAAACTATATGAAAGAATACCGAATTCCGTGTGCGTTGAGGGGTGTGGCAAATGCTGTACAAACATGATTCAGTTTACCCCCTCCGAGAAAGAAGCAATGGGCGGGTACGATTACATTGACAAATGTCCGCATCTCATCAACGGCAAGTGTTCTGTTTATGACAGACGTCCACTTATATGCCGTTTATATGGAACAAGTGATATGTTTGTTTGCGAAGGTTGTACTCCTGAGAAATATCTCTCAGAAGAAGAAACAGCAAGCATCATTCACGAATACGTAAAAATAAAAAATGAAGAAGAACAAAACAGGAGGTAATATTATAACAGTAACAGAACTTATAGAGAGCATGAAAGCCATAGTCGACGGATACGACAGTTCATTTGCAAATCGAATGGAGGAGCTTCCAAAAGAAGCAAAGACCGAGCGAAAGGCTCTGCATATACAGCGGGGAGCGAGTAGTCTTATATGTAGGGCAGGACTTCTTGCATACACCGCCGATCCAGAAAACACAGTACGTCACGAACGCAGGATCGAGCTGTGTCTCCCACATGAAAGCAAGGACTACGCCGTGTACTCCGCACTTGAAGGATAACACAGATTTGACAATTGAGATTGAAAGCCCCGTGGAAACGGGGCTTTCAATTATTCCTTAACAATTCTCTGTAATGTAATCGGATGATGGTTTGATGAATAAAACCGGCATCATTCCCGTTTCGGCGTGTACGCCCGCTTCGGGCGTCCCAATTGGCTTAACCTGAAAACACCTCATTGCTTCGGCAATGAGGTGTTTTATCATATTCCCGCACAGCGACGGTAAGCACAGCGCCGCAATTACCTGCCCGCGCCGCTGAAGCCGACGATATCCTTAATTACCTCCCCGGCGATAATCAATCCGGCAACCGAGGGAACAAAGGCGGTACTGCCGGGGATCTGCCGCCGATTTGTACACTTTCTCACCGTGCCGGGCGGACAGATACAGCCGCTTCGGCAGCCTCCCTCCTCGCTTTCCTCGGGCTTTATCGGCACCTCCTTCGAATAGACGACCTTGAGCTTCTTTATCCCTCTTTTCTTCAGCTCATGCCGCATCACCTTTGCAAGGGGACAAACCGAGGTTTTATAGATGTCCGCCACCTCAAACGCCGTCGGGTCCAGCTTGTTCCCCGCCCCCATCGAACTGATGATGGGCGTGCCGGCGGACTGCGCGTTCACCGCAAGGGCGATCTTGCCCGTCACCGTGTCGATGGCGTCCACGACATAGTCGTAATCGGAGAAGTCAAACTGCTCCGCCGTTTCCGGCGTGAAGAAGGTTTTATAGGTGCGGACCGTCACGCCGGGGTTTATATCGGCAATCCGCTCGGCGGCGACGTCTACCTTATATTTGCCCACCGTCGACCGCGTGGCGTAAATCTGCCGGTTGATATTGGTCAGACAGACCTTGTCGTCGTCTATCAGATCAACGGCGCCGACGCCGGAGCGGACGAGCGCTTCGACGGTATAGCCGCCGACGCCCCCGATGCCGAAAACGGCGACTCGGGAGGCGGCGAGCTTTTCCATCGCCTCCGCTCCGAGAAGAAGCTCAGTCCTCGAAAACTGATTCAGCATGAATACCTCCGAATTTATCCGTGCGGCGCTTCACGCCGCGTTTTAATTATAAAAAAGCCCCGAAAATCGGGGCTTTGGCGCAGGGAAAGGGATTCGAACCCTTGTGGGCTTGCACCCAAACGGTTTTCAAGACCGCCTCGTTATGACCACTTCGATATCCCT
>JAEDIL010000044.1 GCA_016292455.1 Clostridiaceae bacterium | reverse complement strand
GAAGCTGGTGGAGCGTTGAAAGACCGAAGCGTTCGGCGTTTTCAATAACCATTACCGCGGCATTCGGAACATCAATTCCGACTTCGATTACAGTTGTTGAAACAAGAAGCTGGGTTTCTCCGTCCGAAAAGGATTTCATAATACGGTTTTTTTCTTTCGGCTTCATTTTTCCGTGCAGGAGCGCAACGCGATAGCCTGCAAACTCTTTTTCCGAAAGCTCTTCGGCATATTCTGCTGCCGAAACAAGGTCGCTCTCGCTTTCCTCAACCAACGGACAGACAATGTACGCCTGAAATCCGCTGTCAAGGTGCTTTTTTATGTATGCGTATATCCTTGGACGATAGGAAGAGTCAACGAAATATGTTTTTATCTTTTGTCTGCCTGCCGGAAGCTCGTCAAGAACGGATATTTCAAGGTCGCCGTAAATTATCAGCGAAAGAGTGCGCGGAATCGGCGTTGCGGACATGACGAGAACGTGAACGCTTTTCCCTTTCTGACTGAGCAGTCCGCGCTGTCTGACACCGAAGCGGTGCTGCTCGTCCGTCACAACAAGACCGAGCGAGGAAAAAACTGTGTCCTCGGTGAGAAGCGCGTGGGTGCCGATGATTATATCGGTTTCGCCGCTTTCAAGCTGTGCTTTTGCTTCGCGCTTTTCCTTTGCCGTTGATGAACCTGTCAGAAGCGAAAGACGGATGTCCCCGGGAAGCATTTTTGAGAGCGTTTTGAAGTGCTGAACGGCGAGAACCTCTGTCGGAGCCATCAGGGCAGACTGAAAGCCGGATTTTGCCGCCGAATACATCAGTGCCGCTGCAACCACCGTTTTGCCTGAACCGACATCGCCTTGAAGCAGCCGGTTCATCGGAACAGAGCCTGCCATATCCTTTGCACATTCGGATACGGCTCTTTTTTGCGCTTTGGTGAGTGTGAACGGAAGAGCTGAAATGAATTCATCTGTCCGGTTGTGAATGATTATATCGGTTTTTTCCCTGTTCCTTTTCCTCATAGCAAGCATTCCCGTCTGAAGCACAAGAAGCTCTTCAAAAATGAGCCTTTTGCGCGCAATTTCCGCGTCTTTCAGGCAGGAGGGAAAGTGGATATTCCTGAGAGCGAACTGTTCGTGGCAAAGGTTGAACCTGCGGCGGATTTCATCGGGAATCGGATCCGGACTTTCCGCCTGATAGTAAATGGCAAGCGCATTTTTGACGGCATTTTCAATTGTTTTGTTTGAAAGCGAGGCGGTCAGCGGATAGACGGGACGAAGCAAAACGGGTGAATTTACCTCTTCAACCATCGGGTTGGTCATTTCAAGCTCGCCGCGATTGCGTGAAACCTTTCCGAGAAAAAGGAATTCCTTTCCCTCTTCAAGCCGTTCGGCAAGAAAGCGGTTGTTGAAAATTGTGATATGCAGAACGTCCGCGCCGTCAGTCAGAACGGTTTTGAAAACCGTCATGCCGCGGCGAAGCTGTGCCTTTGAAACGCGGCAGCCCACCGTGGCGCGCACGCAGGCGGTTTCGCCGCCCCTGAGTTCTCCTATCGGTATGGGTGAGCTGAAATCAAGGTAGCTTCGGGGAAACAAGTGAACAAGGTCAAAAAGGTTATGAACGTCAAGCTTTGAAAAGAGCTCGGCGCGTTTTTCGCCGACGCCTTTGATATATTGAACGCTCATTGAGTATTTATCCAAGCCTTTTCACTCTCCCTCGCGCTCACCGACCTGAAGCGCCATATTGTCAATTTTTATATCTGTCAGCCAGCCGTGGCGCATTGCGGCGGCAAGCGCGCGATCGGGACTGTTTGTGTGCAGGTGAACCTTGATAATATCTTCGTCCTCAGCAATGATTACGCTGTCGCCGATTGCGCGCAGCGAGTTTTCAAGCGTGAGAGAGGAAAGAAAGCTCTTTTTGATTATCAGAAACTCCGTGCAGTATGCAAAGGCAATTTCAGAGGGAGCGGAACGCTTTTTGAAAATTACCTGACGGGGCGGTTCACCGCTTTCTTTCAGAACAGAAGTTTTTCTTGAAAGAAAGGCGTCAAAGCCTTCAATAATTATAGTTAAACCTGCTGCGCCGGAGTCAACAACGCCGGCATTTTTTGCTTCTTCAAGCTCCTCTCCGGTTTTTTCGAGAGCAGTACGGCAGACCGGGGCGAGAAAGGAAACGGCTTCTGTCAACGACTGGAACTGTTCTTTCAGCAATGCGTCCCGGCATGCAATTACAACCGAAAGAACGGTTCCTTTGAAAACCGGTCGGGCGAGAACGCGACAGGCATTTTTTAACGCGCTGTCAAAGGCTGCGGAAAGAAAACCGCTTTCAAGACCGGTTTTTGAAATGTGGTCTGAAAAGCCTTTGAAAAGTGCGGCAAGAATTACGCCGGAATTTCCGCGCGCGTTACGCAGCATTGCCTTTGAAGCTTTTTGAAAAAGCTCTTCGCAGGAAAGAGCCTCGTTGCCTTTTACCGCGAGTGCGGCAGCCTTAAAGGTCCGGCAAAGGTTTGTTCCGGTGTCAGAATCCGGAACGGGAAAAACGTTGAGTGAGTCAAGCCGGGCGCGGTTTGCGTTCAGCTTGTTGTTTGCGCAAAGCATTGCGCCGATCAGATTTTCGCTCTTTGTCATACGCTTCCTCCGAAAGTTGACTTTTTCTTTCGGCGGACTTATGTATGACAAGGTTTTTCAGAAGCTCCAGGAATAAGCGTTTGAGAAGATGTCACCCATGCAGGGCGCGCCTTCATATTTGAGCGCTCTGGAATAATACATTGCTCCCTCACGGTAGCAAAGCGGCAGAAAAGCAAGCTCCTCGTCAAAAACGCCGACGAAAGTCGATACGTCTATTTTGCCGCTTTTGAAGTCAAAATATGCATCGCAGACGGAGGAGGAAAGATTGATTCCGTAATTAGCCTTTCCTGCGCTTGAAAAGAAAGGTGTAAAGTCCATGTTTGCGCTCAGACGGACTTCACCGAGGTAAAGGTCAAAGTCACCGTTTTCAAGCGCGTATTTATAGGAGTCGAAATCAACCGAGGAAAGGTTCACTTTGATTCCGGCTTTTTCAAGCCTTGTTCTGATTAGCTTTGCCGCTTTGACGCGGCTCTTGTTCTCACTGTTCACAAGAAGTCTGATTTCAAAAAACTCAAAATTCTTCGAGCGGTATTTGTTGTTTGAATAAGCGTAAATGTAGTTTTCCTTTTCAAGAAGCGTTTCTGCTTCAACTGCGTTTGTTGCGCTTTTTGCGTTTTGCAATGAGGCACAGTTGCTCCAATCAGGGTTGAAAACGCAGTCGGCTTCCTTCGCCATTGCGTCATAAGCGGTTGCGGCAATCTCCTGCCTGTCAACAAGAAGGGAAACCGCACGGCGCAGCTTTGGGTTTGAAAAGTATTCGCTTTCGCTGTTGAAGCCGAGGAAAACAAGGCTGTTCAGATTCACTTTTGCAACGCTCGCGTCCGTTTTTGAGGCGGCGGCTTGTCCGTCCTCGTCAAAATAGCAGGAAAGGACTCCGGTACGGAGAAGATAGAGCGGATTTTCATGCTGAGCAAGATCCAGAAGCTCAATATGGCTTTGTTCCATTTCCTCTTCGATTGTGCTTTGCTCCGCAGCGGTCAGAATGTATGTTCCGCCTTTCTTTTTCGCGGTATAGCGTCCGCTGCCGGCAGGAAATTCCTTTGCTCCGTCTCCGCGCTCAATTATCGGAAAGTCAAGACAATTGACGGCAAAAATATCCTCAACGGAGAGGGTAAAAATCACCTTATCCGCGCTGTCGGTGCAGGAGGCGATGTTTGAAAGCCCGGCGGAATAAAGCGGACTGCTCTTTGCAAGGGTAAAAGAATATGCAACGTCTGATGGTGTGATTTCGTTTCCGTCAGAAAAGCAAAGTCCGTTCCTGAGCGCAACAGTAAGCTTTTTTCCCTCAAGCTCATAGTTTTCGGCAATTGAGGGTACGGCCTCAAAGTTCTCATTGATTCTGAAAAGTGAATCATAAAGCAGAGCCGAAATTCTTCTGTTGGTTTCGCTTCCGGTTTTATACGGATTGAGTGAATCCGTGGAATACATTCCGAGAGTGACCGGGCGCTCCTCGTTATTCTGCGTTTCGGTTTCGGTCGCAGATTCGATTTCGGCTTCGTTTGTTTCTGCGGTTGCGTCGGTCTGCGGCGGAACTCCGCGGTCACAGGCGCAGAAAGCCGCACAGAAAAGGAAAAGGCAAAGAAGCAGTGCGGATAGTTTTTTCATTCTTTTCCTCCTTTTCAATGAAAGCGGACGCGTTCAATGTCAATGCAGTTTCCGCTATTTTCATCAATGCAGAAGATGCAGCCGTTGATTTCGCACGGGAGATCTTCCTGTGTTTCAAAATGCACAGGCATATTTGTCCTGAATTTTCTTATAACTATTTCCTTTTTTACGCCTAGAACGCTTTCCTGAGGACCGCACATTCCAAGGTCTGTGATATAGCCGGTCTTTTTTTCAAGAATACGCTCATCGCTTGTCTGAACGTGGGTATGCGTTCCGAAAACAGCAGAAACCTTTCCGTCAAGGTAATAGCCCATTGCAAGTTTTTCGCTCGTTGTTTCCGCGTGGAAATCAACAAGCCTGATTCTGCAGTCTTTCAGCTCTTCGAGCGCTTTGTCGGCGGCATAAAACGGGTTTTCAAGGCTTTCCATGAACATTGTTCCGGAAAGATTGAGAACTCCGACCTGAATTCTTCCCATGTCGATTGTGCCGATACCCTTTCCCGGCGCGCCTGACGGATAGTTATACGGACGGATGACAAAATCGCTTTCGTCAAAATAATCATACATTTCTGCTCTGCGGAAAGCGTGGTTGCCCGTTGTGATGAAGTCAACCCCGCTTGAAAAAAGGAAATCGGCGCTTTGAGGTGTAATGCCGTTGCCTTTGGCGGAGTTTTCTCCGTTAGCAATGCAAAGGTCAATGTTTTTGAGCTTTTTAAAGCCCGGAACTGCGGCGCGAACTTTTTCACAGCCGCATTGCGAAACAACGTCGCCCAAAACAAGAATGTTCATTCGTTTTCTTCCTCTTCGTTTGTGTCGTAAAGATATTCGGAAACGTCAAAATTTTCATCGTCCTGCGGATAATAATCCCAGCCGTCATAGTAGTTTCCCGCGCTCTCTTCTGCAAGAGGAATTTCGCGAATCACTTCAAGCTTTTTGCCTGCCGACCAGAGCGAGGGAGTTATTCTCATTGTGTAGCCGCAGCCGGCGGGAGTGAGCCATTCGTGTGCGGCAGCTTCGGGAAGTCCGAAATTTGCAAGTATGGCTGTCATAACGCCGCCGTGGGTAACTATGACGGCGTTGTCAGTTCCGGTTTTGAGAACCGCATCGACAATTTTTATGAACGAAAGGCAGACGCGCTTTGTAAAGTCCTCGTTCGTTTCGCCGAACGGAGGAGCAACGCCCTCTTTACCGGCAAGCCACGAATCAAAAAGCGGGTGCTTTTCGTGCAGCTCGGCGGCGTCCTTGCCGTCGAATGAGCCGAAGTTATATTCAATCAGACCGTCAATAACAATAGGATTCACTCCGTGATAAAGAATATCCGCAGTTTCAAGGCAGCGTTTGAGCGGACTTGAAAAAACAAAGGAGCTTTCGGGATATTCATACTCTTTTTTCATCTGACGAAGCTGTTCTTTTCCCTCGCGGCAAAGCGGCATATCGGTATGACCGATATATAGTCCTTGAAGATTGCCCTCGGTCAGTCCGTGGCGGATAATATGTAAAGAATAAGTTTTCATTATAGGCACTCCCATTTATGAAATCGCTTAATTATACTTCATTTATGTCTGAAATTCAATAGCTGAACTCACATAGCGGTATGGCTTTCCTGAGCATTTTATCTCATGCTTTTGACCAAAAGAAAAACTATCACGTCCGACGACCGGCATCTGAACGCGATAGTCCTTTTTGGAAGACAGAGTGATTATTGCTTTCTTGAAAACTTTCGTATCAAGGCTTTTACTTTGTGCCTGATTCCCGGAACCGGGTCAGTCTGTCCGTTGTCCGGCAGATATGTGGGATTAAAACCGCCCTGAGCTATGGAATCAAGTATAGCTTTCCTTTCTTTTTTGTGAATCGCCGAATGAAGCATTGCCGGATTCATACGGCTGGTTTCTTCCGGGCTGACTTGCTTGATTTCAATCCGGTCTCTGACCGGTTTAAGCAGACTTTCACCTTTTTTTGAATGTGTCAGCAACAATGATGTTCCGCGGTTGTCGTCCATTTCAGGGGCAATGTCCCGGATTCCCCAGAAATCGCCAATGTAATATCGCTCTTTCTGTTGTAACCTTTCTCGCGGCAGAAGCCGCAGGATTCTCTCAGAATGTAGTCATTGACAAACAGCTTCATAAACGGATCATCTCCGTTTTTCCGCAGGTAGCGCATTGAGTTTCCGTATGAAAAATCAACCGAGTAGGAATATCGGCTCCAGCCGCTGCTTTTGCAGCGCAGATTGACGGATTGCGGCATAACACCGTTACAGTCCGAAGCGGCGCGGTACCGCACATATTTTTCCCACACCATGGGGGATGGTACTCCATGGCAAACAAGGTCAACGCAAAAAAGGTTTTCGTAGTCATGCTTCAAAATGCTTTAAGTCCGGCAATCTGACAGGGCGTTCCGGAAAACAGAACAGACTGACCGTTTTTCAGCCTTTTGCGAATTGAAGAAAAACTTTCACCCAATTCGCTTTGCGCATATTTTGAACCGCGAAGCGGTGCATCCTGTGCACAATTTACTGTCTGCCAAAATCATTGAATTTCACCACAAATAGTTTCTTATCAAGCATTGTTCGGCGTTTTTATGAGAGAAATTATCTTTCTACACAACCGAAGAAACGGCACAAAGACCGGATGAAGCAGGCGGCAGCAGACAATATAACTGTCAATGGAAAGAGCCTTTCGGGCTTTTAACTTTAAAAATGACTCTTTCATTAGAGCTTTGTCCTTGAATTGAAGAGCAAGGAGCATTACGTTTTTCAGATAGTTTTTTTCGGCAAGCAGGAAAAAATGCTCTTTCTCTTTTTTGTCACTCACAATCCGGTCTATCATGTATTCACGGATTTCGCGGTATCCTATCTGGTTTCTCAGAAGAAGTTCTTTCCTGTTGCTGTCGGTAGATTTGCTCAAAGAGTTTTCCTGCTGATTATAGTTCATGTGAGGTTCATCAATATACCCACATTCCTTTTTATATAACAACGGCAGCAGAAACTGCAAATTCTGCCCGTATCTTGACCGGTAAATTTCCCTGTCGGGATAAAACCGGAACAGTGAAGAAGCCCTGACCATGAAGCTGCCAGCCCAGTTGTTGGTTATCCCTTCAATCATAGCTGAAAAGACATCTTCAATTCTTTTTTCTCTCTCATCATAAATAAACAGACTTTTTGATTCTTTCCTGACATACCACCCGTTTGAACGGACAACGTCAACGTCGCCGTGTTCATTGAGATAGTTGACTTTTGAAGCCAGAGCACCGGGAAGGTATTCGTCATCAATGTCAAGCAGTGAGATATAGTCACCGCTAACGTGCTTCAAGCCCATGTTTACGGCTGCTCCGGGTCCTTGGTTTTCCTGCTTGACATATATAAGATTTCGTTGAGAGCTGCCGAGTCTGTTTTTCCAGGACAATATTTTATCTTCGCTGTTGTCGGTTGAACCGTCATTGACAACTATTATTTCAAGGCACGGATAATCCTGTGAAACAATTGATTCAAGACAGCGGTCAGCAAAGTTTTCACCGTTGTAGCACGGAATAATGATACTGACAGTTTTATTCATGGTTCCTCCGTTTTAGTAATGATTTCATTTTTTTGACAGCACCTTTCGAGATCCGTGCCGCAATAGTCCTGACCGAAGCAAATTCTTTTGTTCTGAAGAAGAAAAGGCAATTCAGAGCAAGCGGTATAACAACGGCAATAACAGCCTTTATGATGAATCCAAAATATACATTCCGAACCGGCACCAGGCTGCACAAGAAGTAGGCTGTTGCTGTTTCGGCCACGCCGAGAAGCAGATAGAGGAAGTATTTTTTGAAGTACTTTTTGACAGAAGTGTGAAAAACTGTTTTATAGATAACTATGGGTCTGTACCAATCTGCTGTAAGAGTGCTTCCGATAATTGTTCCGAGGAAAACGCCTGCCACGCCGAGAGGCTTTGCCAACAGAATGGAAGCGGCAAGATTTACTGCCGCAAAAGCAAACGGAACCCATGAGTCTTCAAGATATTTTCCGGCGGCACCCTTCATTGTGATAATAGGTATTCGGAGTCCGGTAAGGAAGTTATTCAGAACGATGATTGCAACTGTTCCGGCAGGAAAAAGGAATTCTTCACCTATCCAGATGTCGCCGATGAAGGGGTTGAACAGGCACATGAAACAGCTCGCTTCAAAGCTGTATACAAAAAATGCGCAGAAGAACATTGTGTCAAATATTTCAAGTTTTTTTTCGTCGCTTTCAACGGCAACAACATTTCCCATACCGGCGGTCAGATTGCCGAATATCGAGCCTATATAGCTGTTGACCATATTCCTGATAACCAGATAATTTGAATAAAGACCCGTTGCAGCAAGACTGACAAGCTTTGTGATAATCAGATTATCAGTAGAGTTTACAAGATAATCTCCGATTTTTGCTATGACCAGTCCGGAGATATTCTTCTTGATTTCTTTTTTCTGCTGTTCAGACAGCTTGTCCTTTGAATTGAAGTCAACTTCTTTGTATTTCTTTGAAATATAGACATTCTGAACAGCCATGGAAACGACAGAGCAGACAATCTGAACCGAGAGATAGATGATGTAGTTTTTCCAGATGAGGAGCGCTGCGATCTGAAGAATTGTTTGCAAAACGGTGAAAGAAAACTGAATCGGAACAAGTTTGAAGTAACTGTTGTCCGAGGAAATCAGAGTTGCTTTATAGGAGAGGAGGTAGCCGGCAACCGTGTTTGCAAGGAAGGCAAAATAAGCAAAGTCCGTTCCGTCCGGCTGTTGGTCCGCCGGAACAAAAAAGTCGAGAAACCTGAACAGAACAATTCCCGAAATCAGCACCAGAAAGCCTATTACGGTGTATGCTTTGCGATATATTGTCATCAGAGCGCTGACGGATTTATAATCCTTTTCGGCAAGCGGCTTATAGAGACTGAACCCGATTGCGGTTGAAATTCCCAGCTCGCTTATTGACAAAAAGCCGAGAACATTGCCGAGCAACCCCGAAAGTCCCAGGTAGTCAGAGCCCAGTGAGTAGATGAAAACTGTCCGGGCGGCAAGACCGAGCAAAGAAGAAAGAAGCGTATTCCCGAATGACAGAAAAATATTTTTGGCTGAGTTTTCAAGTCTGGACATAGTGCGCTCCTTTTACAGCAGTTTGCTGATATGTTCCTTTGCCGATTCAGCTTGCCTGATAACCGACGGCATTATCTTTTTTAGTTGACTTTTTATATTATCTTCGTTCTGCATAATCCAATTGAAGCTTTCCGCTAAATCCGTTTCCTCTTTCAGTGACTGTACCGGCAAAACGTAATGCTCCTCATTCCCGAACAGATCTCTTGCAATTCCTCTCGCCTTGACCGAATAGCCGACAACAAGAGTCGGGACGCAGGAGGAATAGGCGGCAATTGTTGAGTGGGTTCTTGCTCCGACAAAGAACCGGCATCGGGAGATGATATATTTGAGCTTTGAGCAGTTCATGTCCTCGGCACGAACCACTCTCCCGCTGCCTCTGAATAATTCATACAGCTGACCGAGAACGGCTCTGTCGTCACCGTCCGTCCAGACAACGTGCGGAATCAGGGCAACGGTCATATCTGTTGTATTCAGAATTTCGTATATCAGTTTTTCGTAGTTTTTGAGTGTAATTCCTTCTTTTTTCTCGTTTCGCTGAATCATGGGACTGACGTTGATACCGACCGTGTTGCCGTCAGCAAAGCCTTGCGGCAAACCGGTTTTTTCAGGTTTCAGCGTGAACGCTGGATCCGCTACGAGCACTGTGTTCGGGTTGACGGCTTTCAATGCGTTAAAGGTAATCGTTTCCCGTGCCGTGATAAGCTGATAACGGCTGATGTCCCGGGATATTTCCGGATTGCCGAGAAGCTCCGGCTCAACGGAACAACCCCACAGCACTGTTTTTGCTCCTCTTTCAAGCATCATATCGTGAAGCATAATGTATTTTCCGACATCGGCATAACAGTAGTTATCTCCGCCGATTGACATGGCAAGGTCACCCTTTTTGATGAGGTCAACGGTGATTTTGTAATTCAGCTTGTCAAGCGGAATATAATCGCCTTTCGCTTTCAAAGAAAAATATGCTTTTGCAAAGGAAAGGCTGTTTTTCTTATACGGCAAAATATCCTTTTCAATTCTACAAAGTCTGTCAATGCCGTATTTTACGTCCTCCTGAGGATTTGAGGAGACGAGCGTCAGTCCGTCTTTTGCTGCTTCTTCAAGAATAGCGCAGGTTGAGCGGACAATTGCTTCACAGCCATGGTTTCCGCTTCCGCCATGGGCGTACATCCATATCTCAGACATTTTTCTTTTCCTTTCTGATCCGGCAAAGTCTTTTTCCGTCTTTGAGAACATAGCCGTTTGCAAAAAGAATAAAAACAGCCTTTTCTTTAAACGGAAAAGCGGGGCAGGAAACGAGCATACGCTCATATTGAAAAAGCAGCTTCCTTGACATTCTGATAAAGTCGGATTCAATGTAATTCTGTTTTTTCAGAAGCGGCAATGCATACTGATACAGGTGTGACGCCGTAGTGTAACAGCATTCCGGGCTAAGGTCTTTACGGCTGCCGATAAACCGTAAAATTTGCTCGGTGGCAACGATAATATCCGTTGACGGGTTTTTTAACATTGAGCTCATGGCTCCCGTAGAATTCTGAATATAGTGATATTCTGTTTTGTTTGTCACGGCAATTTTTTCCGCCCTGCAAAAGGAATCAAGAACAAACAAAATGTCCTCATACGCTTTCAGAGGAGGAAACTGCAAGCCGTGAATTGCCCCTTTGCGGAACAGTTTTGAGCAGGGACCGGAGTTGATTTTTTTTCGGCAGAGCAAAAAATTGAGCGCCTGAGTCTGCGTAAGCAGGGCGTTTTCATGAGTAAAGCGCAATTTTTCTTTCCCGTCTTCAATCATGACAGTGTCGCAGACCGCAATGTCGGCCTTCTCACAGGCGCAAAGCAGCTCGGCAAGATAGTTTTCGGGAATACGGTCGTCGGAGTCCAGAAAGGCTATGTAGTCGCCGCGGGCGAGACCGAGACCGCGATTCCTTGCTTTTGAAACACCGCCGTTCTCCTGAGAAAAACAGAAAAAGCGGCTGTCATGCTTTTCATATTCCCGACAGATTTCAAGCGATTTGTCGCGGCTGCCGTCGTCAATGAGAATGCACTCAAAATCTGTGCAGGTCTGAGCAAGAATGCTGTCAAGCATTCGTCGCAAATCACGTTCTGCGTTGAAAACCGGAATAATTATTGAAATCATATTACACCTTTCTGAATTGAAGCTTGCGGCGCACAGACAAAAGCAATCCGGGAAAAAAAGCCAATGCCGTCATCAGACGGTTGTTGCTTTTGAACAAGTATTCAGGATGCCTGCCCACAATCGAAAGCGCTGTCATCTGGCAGGCGTCGCGCAGCTTCTGACTGTATGAGCGGTTCGGGTATTTGAGCATGTGGTTGTACATCATGGCGTAGCCCATGGGATTATTTTTTTCAAGCAGTTTGCTTCCCTTTGTCAGCCCGTCTTCGAGATAATCGCATTGATAGATAATATCCGAATGCCACCGCAAAGAATAGCCGTCAAGGGCAATTTCGTTGAGAGCAATCTGCTCCGGCGCAAACTTTTCGCCCGGCCACTGCGCCATCGGATATTTTCTGAAAATTTCTGTTTTATATGCCTCGCACATATCGGCGTCGAGATTATAATCGCCGCGTTGAAGGTTGGTTGCGTCAACAAAGCCTTTTTCGTTTACAGCCGGTGCAACTCCTTTGATATATGAGCCGTCCGGAAAACCTTTCGCCGCTCCGGCACCGATGAAATCCGGTTTGCTTTCAATTTCAAGGCACCATTGTTCCATTTTTGCCAATGCATCAGGAAGCAGAAAATCGTCGGAATCAACCATGAAAAAGAATTTTCCGCGGGCATACTGAATGCCGTAATTGATAGCTCTCGGCTTTCCTGCGTTTTCTTTTTTCAGATACCGGACAGAAAACGGATTATCTTCTTTCAGCCATTGAGAGACAATTTTTTCTGTTTCGTCTGACGAGCCGTCATCAACGATTATCCATTCAAAGTCGGTAAAACCCTGTTCCTTTAAGGACTGATACAGTTTTGGAAGAATATAGCCGCGGTTGTAGGTCGGCGTAAAAACGGTGAAAAACGGCATTTTATCGCCCCCTTAACAGTTTTCTTGCGAAAATATAGCTTTGCATGGTAATTCTGATAAGTCCGAAACACTTGCGGCGCAGCAACAGAAAAATCCATTTTTCAAATGCGTTCCTCCCTTGAAACGCAATTTTTTCCTGCTCGCAAAGTGATCCTAAATCATTCAGAACGTCTTTGAGGTTGCAAATGTCGCAGTAGAAGATTGTGAAAAACACATAGTTGCTCAGAAGCTGACGGACGATTTCTCTGTTTCTGCCGTCAAGGGCATTTTCGCGTGCGAGAAAATGCTTGTAGCGCAGATTTATTGTCAGCTGAGCGCGATAGTCAATTTTTCTGTCATCGGTCAGCGCGGAAGAATTGCCCGCTTCCTGAAGATAAAGATATGTTGTTTCATCGGTAAAGCAGATCCGTTCTGCAAAGGGATAAAGCCTTAGCAAAAAGTCAAAATCTTCCGCAAGGCGGAGATTCTCATCGAAACGCGTTTTTTCTGCAAGCTTTCCGGAAAAAATTTTGCCCCAGCAATAGCCGTATATTCCCGTTTTTTTCTGAACGGAAGCAAAGTCTGTCAAAAGGTCTTTTTTTTTGTAAACCCCGGCAGGCGGCATTTCAACCGTCTGTTTTTTTCCGTCTGTCCATGTTTTTGTCGCCGAGCAGATTACAATGTCCGCATTGCTTTGCGATATTGTTACAAACAAAGTGTAAAGATAGTTTTCGGGAATACTGTCATCAGAGTCAATAAAAGCGATATACTCGCCCTGTGCCGCTGAAAGCCCTATGTTCCTTGCATGAGACACGCCGCCGTTCTCGATATGAAACACACGGAAGCGCTTGTCTGAATCTGAAATTCTGTCACATAACATTCCCGACTCGTCTGTTGAGCCGTCATCAATCAGAATACACTCAAAGTCTTTGAGGGTCTGCTTTAAAAGGCAGTCAAAGATATTCTGCAAGTATTCCGCTTTGTTGAAAACGGGTATTATTACCGAAACAGAACAATTCATTGTTTTCTCACTTTCTTTCCATATATGCCGAAATCAGCGGAACCAACGTAGGGCGCGCATAGCAGCCGGTCAGAATTTTCAGCCTTGTGGGGATACATAATTTTTTTATATCTAACCGTCTGAACAATTCGGTAACGGTTTTATCTTTCAGGATTCCTTTTGCCGCCTTGTTTTTTTGTGAGCGTGACAAGCTGTCGGCCCTGAAAATATCGCCGACGGCATTGTAAATGAAAAAAAGAAGTACTTTATCAATTTGTTCGTGAAAATCATAGTCAGGGCATTCACCGAAGCGATTTTCAATTTCCTTTATCAGTTTCCGGTAATCATTCCACTTGTCGGGTCTGAACTGATGAGTGGCAGAATCGGAATTCATGCAGTAGTGGTAGAAGCATTCGTTTTTCATGTAATAGAATGAATCGGCGGAATATATAAGCTCGGCACCGAAGAGAAGATCTTCCGAAAAACGGACTCCCTCAACGTAACGGGGCAGCTTTTTCCTGCCTCTTTGCTGCCTCTTGAAGAGCAGGAGACAATTAGAAATCGTCGGAGGATATTCAACGTTTTCCATTATCAGAAGGTGAGGGTAGTATTCATTTTTCAGCTGTTCTTTGTTGTAGAAGCCGGAGCGTATATCGTGCGAATAAACCTCGCGACGGTCAGAGAATTCCTTGACGCAGTCGCACATTACAACGTCACAGCTGTATTCTTCTGCAACCGAAAGCATTTTTTCATACATCTGCCCGTCAACATAATCATCGCTGTCAACAAAGGTGATGTAATCTCCCGAAGCCGCTTCCAGACCTGCGTTTCTTGCCGAAGAAACTCCGCCGTTTTCTTTGTGTATAACCTTGACTCTGCCGTCTTTTTCGGCGTAACCGTCACAGATTTCAGGACAATTATCGGGGGAGCCGTCATCAACAAGAATTATTTCAAGCTCCCGATACGTCTGAGAAAGCAGACTTTCAACGCAGCGCGGCAGATATTTTTCAGCTTTATAAACCGGCACAATTATACTGATTCTTGTCATAAGAGCTCCTTTGAGTTTGTTCTTTTTGTTCAGTTTTCTGCTTCGGGCTC
>JAEDIL010000043.1 GCA_016292455.1 Clostridiaceae bacterium | reverse complement strand
GCAAGTAATATGTGCATCAAAGCGTATGCTGTGATTTATTCAGAGGTTCCTTAAAAATCGAGTAAGGAAAGAGGAATTCATTATGCCCGGTTCATTGCAGTACATTAAAAAATTCGGAAATGTTTCTTTCACTGAAATGCCGTTTTGCGATGTTGACAATATCGCTCTTTGTGAAATTTTCTATATGCCTCTTGATAAAGTGGTTTCCGAAAGCTTCACAGAAGAGCCGCGCGACTTTTCAGAGGTCTGCCGCGCAATGTACAGCTACAACGGCAATCGCCACGTCGGTCCCGGTCTTGTTCTCAGACGCGGAATTTCCGTCAAAATGATGGAAATGGCAAAGCAGAAGAGATATTCCGAAATGAAAATCGTTGCCTGCACGGAAGTCTTTAAAACAAAGCCCGCAGTTCAGTTTGGCGCAGCAACTTTTATTCTTCCCGACAATACCCTTGTTGTCACATTCAGAGGAACTGACGACAGCATTGTCGGCTGGAAAGAGGACTTCGACCTTTTCATCAATCATTCAATTCCCTCTCACCGCCTTGCCGTTGAATATCTTGAAAACGTTGCAAAGCACTTTGACGGCGACATCATCGTTACGGGACATTCAAAGGGCGGCAATGTTGCCCTTTATGCCGGGCTTAATTGCAGCAAAGAAACACGCGCAAGAATCAAAGTTCTCTACAACAACGAAGGTCCCGGATATTTTGACAACTCGCTGTTCAGAACCGAAGAATACAAAGAGCTTCTTCCCAGATACCGCCACTTCATTCCCCATTCCTCATTCATCGGCGTAATTCTTGCCTTTGACAAGGATTACAGCGTGGTCAAGAGCAGCCGTATTCTCGGACCGACACAGCATGACCTTTCAACATGGCAGGTTGTTGACAGCGAACTGAAACTTGTTCCCTCGGTTTCAAAACTTGCAAAAATCAACGAGCGGGTTCTTTCCGGAATTATTTACCGTCTCAGCCACGAACAGGCTGAAAACTTAGGCCGTGTCGGCGACGCACTCATTCGCGGCATGGGTCAGGATAATCTTCTCGGAGTTTCAAAGCACCTTCCCTCGGCTGTCAAGGGCGCTGTGAAGTCATGGAAGGAGCTTGACGAAGAAGCGAAGAAAGAGCTGAAAGAAAGCTTTGAAGATGCCGGTGACATAATTGTGGACACCATAAAACAGGTAATGAGCGAAGAGGAAACCGAAGAAGCTGTTGAAGCTCCGGTTGTCGCAGCCGCCGTAGCCGAATAAGTGTAACTTATCACTCATAGAATAAACTGCCGCATCAGGGCTCGTTCCCCTGCGGCAGTTTTTTATCCGGCTGTCAGAACTTACTGTTTACATTACCATTTTTAACAGCAGAGCCGTAACAGCGGCACCGCAAAGTGCGGCAAGAATAAGCTTTGCCGCCTCAAAAAATCGAACTCTGTGCAGCTTTGTCGGAGGGGGAAGAGTTGAAGAATCCGCAATCATTCCGGCGCGTTCGCGGATTTTTCCCTCGCTGACCGACGCATACTCAGGCTTGACGAAAAACATGATTTTTTCAAAGTATTCGCATTGTGTATCGTTGACCTCAACAACCTGCCTGTTGACTCCTTTTATCATAAATGTCACCGCTTTCATAATGATTTACTTTTATATTTAACCGCGGAAAAAACATTATTCTGCCCATTCTCATTTTTTTGAAAGCAAAAAAATCCAAAGGCAATAAACAACGTCTGCTCAATCTGAAAAAAGCACTTTTGAACACCGATGTTGAAAACGATGTGGAAAATGTTAAGATGCGTTGTTCCTTTTCCTTGGTTTTTCACGCTTTTTATATGTTAAAAACCAAAAGGAAGTTTTTAACAAAACTGTTCAAAACTCTTGTCGGTATCCCGCTTTATTGGCTTTTTTCGCTTGATAATAATTCAAGAATATGTTATCATTAAAAACACAGCGTATTATCCGAGAAAGGAAAGCATAGATTATGGAAAACAATCAGACAGAAAAAAGGCAGAAAATTTTAAGCTGTATTCAACCCTCAGGCATACCGACCCTCGGCAACTATCTTGGCGCACTCAAAAACTGGAAAACGCTTTCCGACGATTTTGATTCAGCCTTTGCCGTTGCAGACCTCCACGCAATCACCGTCAGGCAGGAGCCGGCAAAGTTCAGAAAGCAGATTCATCAGGTTCTTGCGCTGCTGCTTGCAATCGGACTTGACCCTGAAAAGAGCATAATTTTCATTCAGAGCCATGTTCCGGCTCATTCACAGCTTGCCTGGATTCTCAACTGCTATACACAGTTCGGCGAAATGAGCCGCATGACTCAGTTCAAGGACAAATCAAAGGCTCACGCGGACAACGTCAACGTCGGTCTGTTCTCCTATCCCGTTCTCATGGCGGCTGACATTCTTCTCTATCAGGCAGACCTTGTTCCCGTCGGCGTTGACCAGAAACAGCACCTTGAAATTGCCCGCGACATTGCCAACCGCTTCAACACGATTTATTCTCCCACCTTTACCATTCCCGATGCCTATATCGGCAAGCAGGGCGCAAAGGTCATGTCGCTGCAAGACCCCACAAAGAAAATGAGCAAATCCGACCCGAATCCCAAAAGCTACATTTCGGTTTTCGATTCTCCTGACGTAATCGTCAAGAAAATCAAAAGCGCCGTTACCGATTGCGAAGGCAGCGTGTACTACGGCGACGGCAAGGACGGAATCAACAACCTTATGTCGATTTATTCCTGCTGCACCGGTCTTGATTACGACGCAATTGCAAAAGACTTTGAGGGTAAGGGATACGGGGATTTCAAAGCTGCCGTTGCGCAAGCCGTTGTTGAAGAGCTGCGCCCCGTTCGCGAACGCTTTGACAGCTACATAAACGATCCCGCCTATCTTACCGAGGTTGCCTCAAAGGGCGCGGAAAGAGCTTCAAGAATTGCCGACAGAACTCTCGGAAAGGTAATGAAGAAAATCGGCTTTGTTCTTCCGAAATAAGCTGCGGCTAAGCCCTTACACTCGTATAAAAAAACTATCGCATCAGACGCAAAACAGCTCTGATACGATAGTTTTTTCTTTCAAAACCAAACAAAGCGCAGAAATTCTTCTGACTGCCATTGACGCTGACAGACAGTATTCCGTTGATGATTGCAAATGGACGCAGTTCAGTGTTTCAGTCAGCCTTGAAGGAATCACGAACGAAACATAAAACATCAAATACTGAATCTGATTTAACAAAAAAGGAGCTGTAAAAAACGTTCGTTTTTACAGCTCCTTTTTATACACTGTTCTTTAATTGACTTTCTTTGCTGCGTACGAGATGAGCGAATAGTCATCGGGGATTGCGTCAATGAGCTTGTCGAGGAACTTCTGGAAAGGACCGTATTCAATCCTCAGCGAGGAGATTAACTGACGGGCAATAAGAAGGATGTTCTTGACCTTCTGAAGTCTCGGGTTGGTTTTGGACTGGCTTTCTTCACCGTACGGATCAACGCCGTATATGTCCGAAACCGACTTTGATTCCTCTGCGCCGAAGATTTCTTCAATGTCAATGCAGTCTGCAAGAGCAAGCGCACCGAGGTCAGTCAGGTGAATTCCGTCCTTGGTGAACTGCTCACGGAACGCAAAGATGTCTCTGGGATTTGCAAGGGAGCCGGAATCGATATAACCGTCGGCAACATCATTGTTCTTTATCCATTCGTTACATTCGTCGCACATAGCCTGCAATTCTTCACGCCAGACGATGTCTGCTTTTGCCCCGAGAATATCACGGACATAGCCTTTCCACGGCGTAATCTCCATGAAATAGATTCGTTTTCCGTTTTCGTGCGCTCTTTCCACGAGCGCTTCATAGCCCTTGATGATGTCCTGAGCGGAAACATACGGAGCCTCGGCGCCCATGGTCTTTGAGGACGGATGAAGAATATCGTTCACGCCGATTTTAACAATGATTACGTCGCAGCCGGTAATATTGAGCGCGTCGCGGCCGAATCTGTCGGTAACGGATTTTCCGTAAAGGTTGCCGATAAGACCGTGTCCGTCATAGAAAAGGCGGTTACCCATAATTCCTTCGTTGATTACCGAAACATTGCTTACGCCGGATTTTGAAAGACGCACTGAAAGGTATTCAGTCATGCGGTTGACAAGTGTGGAGTCACCGATGAAAACTGCGGAATACGCGTTCTCGTCTGTGGTATAGGTATCAACTGCGGTAAGGAACGGAATGACATGATATGCGTTTGTTCCGGTTGCAATGCTGATTTCAGAGGGGTTTATCATTGTGCCTCTGTCAACAGCACCGGGAACAGCGGCTGAACAATAGGTTTTTCCGCAAAAAAGGCCTGCGGTCTTGACCGGAGTTGCATGCGTAAAATACATGCTGACGGTGAGCTTGTCGAGCGCGTCGGTCCTGAAATCTATTGTGTCTGACCAGATTACGCTGCCGGCGGGAATGACCGCTTCACTCTTTCCATTAAAGGTCAAAGGAACAACAGTCGATTTCTGAATTGCGCCTTTTTTTGAGGTGTCGGTTTTTGCAACGTTTGCATTGGTGAATCTGACTTCCTTGTCACCGTATTCATTCGAGAATTTGAGACGAAGCTTTTCGCCTGAGACACCGACGGAAATCTCGGTTCTTGTGAGTGTTCCGGCGGAGAGCTTTCCGTTGACAATGAAGCCCGAAACATAGTCGGCAAGCGAAATATAGTAGTCAACCGGGGCAGTACCCCATGCTGCAACCCACTTGCCGGTTTCTTCGCCCGCCGCAACTGCCGGAACAGCAAGGAACACACCGCTGATCATAACGAGTGCAAGAAGAACCGAAACGGCTTTTTTGAATTTTGTTTTCTTCATGATGTTTTCCTCCGTTAAATATTTTTCGGCAGATAGCTACATCTGCCGATTGATCGGAAAAGGGAGTTTTTTCCTTTTCCGGAAGAGTCAATGGGTACTGAACCTGTTGCGAAGCGGCAACATTCTGTTCAATCCTCACTATTTTATAATATAATATTACTCTTTTATCCGTAAAAGTCAACAAAAAAACGGGATTTTTTTACTATCTTTGAACAGTTTTTAAGTTCGCGTTTACAAATGATTAAAAAATCCAGCACATTCATTGTAAAAACTGCGGCTTTATATATGCTATGGAAAAACTTTTTCTCCGGGTATCAGTTTTGCTCTGCTTTTTCCTTGACAATACACCTTGTAAATTATAAAATGAGCCTGTAAGCAACTGTAAGGAAGTGATTTTTTTGAAAAAATTTATGGACGAAAGTTTTCTTCTGAACACAGAGTCAGCGAAAGAGCTTTTCAACCTTTTCGCAAAGGAAGAACCGATTTTTGACTGGCATTGTCACCTGAGCGCAAAAGAAATTTTTGAAAACAAGCCTGCCGACGACCTGTGCGAGCTTTGGCTCGCCGGCGACCACTACAAATGGCGGCTGATGAGAGGCGCAGGAATTGACGAAAAATATATTACCGGAGACGCAGAGCCGTTTGAAAAATTCAAGGCTTTTGCAAAAGCGCTCTCCCTCGCTCCCGGGAACCCCCTTTTCCATTGGAGTCATCTTGAACTTCAAAGGTATTTCGGAATATATGATGTACTGTCCGAAGATACGGCAGAAAAGATTTGGAAAGAATCCAAAACGAAAATTCAAAGCGGCGGCTTTACTCCGCGCGAGCTGATTGAGCGCTCCAATGTCTTTGCCCTCTGCACAACGGACGACCCCGCCGATTCTCTTGAATGGCACATAAAACTCAGAGAAAGCGGTTTCCCGGTCATGGTTCTGCCCGCTTTCCGTCCTGATAAGGCAATCAACGCCGAAACACATGATTTTTCAGCGTACCTTTCCGCTCTCGGCAGCGCGTCCGGAATTCATATTGACAGCTTTGAAAAGCTGAAAGAAGCATTGAAGAAAAGACTTTTGTTTTTCAAGTCGCTCGGCGCTGTTGCCTGCGACCAGTCCGTTTCCTCAATCCCCTTTGCCCCGTCAGACGAAAGCGAGGTTGAAGCTGTTTTTCAGAAGCTTTCAAAAAACGAAGCAGTCAGCGATGACGCGCTTGAAAAGTATAAGTTTGCCCTGCTCAGCTTTCTCGGCAAAGAATATGCAAAAAACGGACTTGCAATGGAGCTTCACCTCGGCGCAATGAGAAACAACAACTCCCGCGCTTTTTCCGCCCTCGGTGCCGACGCCGGCTTTGACTCGATTGACGACCCGCAGCAGGCGCAAAAGCTTTCGCGCTTTCTTGACGCACTTGACAAAGAATCCTTGCTGCCGAAAACAATCCTTTTCAATCTGAATCCAAAGGACAACTTTGTTCTTGCTTCAATGCTCGGCAACTTCCAGTCTGCCGAAGCTGAAAGCAAGCTTCAATTCGGTTCGGCGTGGTGGTTCAATGACAATATTGACGGAATGAACGCACAGCTCAGGGCGCTTGCAAATCTCGGTGTTCTCGGCTGCTTTGTCGGAATGATTACTGACTCGCGCTCCTTCCTCTCCTATCCCCGCCACGAATATTTCAGAAGAATTCTGTGCAATCTCCTCGGCTCATGGGTTGAGGACGGACTTTTCCCCGACGACAAAAAAATGCTTGAAAGAATTGTTCGCGGAATCTGCTTTGAAAACTCAAAAAAATACTTTCTGAACTGAGGTAACATAATGGAAAACACTGGAATTTATACGGTTGAACAAATCGGTGAAAGAACCTATCGTATTGACGAATGCGGACGCGACAACTGCTATCTTCTCCTCGGAGACGAGCGCGCGCTGCTGATTGACAGCTCAATCGGCACCGGTGACATCAAAGCCGTTGTTGAAAGCATCACAAGTCTTCCCGTTGTTGTTGCGGCAACCCATACCCACGGCGACCACACCGGCGGCGCCTGTCAGTTCGGTTCGGTTTATGTTCACAAAAACGAAGACTCAATGAAGTTCAAAATGCTAAACTTAATAAATGTCCGCGCCGACCTGATTTCAAACAAAATGAAGGCTTCCGGAATTACTGAAAGCGACGTCCGCGGCGATGTATTCAAGACAAAATGGCTGCCTTTTGAAGAAGGTCATACCTTTGAGCTGGGTAATCGCCTTATCCGGACAGTTCATACCCCCGGTCACTCTCCCGGAGGAGTGGTTTTTCTTGACGAAGGCGAAAAAAAGATGTTCACAGGCGACAATGTCTGCGCTGTTCTTCTCATGAAAGTAATTTTTGCCGTCAGCCTTGAAGAATGGTTGCCCGGAGCAAAAAAAACGCTTTCTCTCTGCGATGAATATGAGCCCTGGTGCGGTCACGCCGACGGAAGGCAAAGCAAAGAGCAGATTGAAAAGCTCCTGCTTCTTGCAGATGAAATTTTTAAAAAATACCCCCAAAACGGCAAAAGCGGAAAAGAAACCTATCCCGAATTTGATCCGGCAGGCTGCATAATTTTTGACCCTGCCGGCATATACAAAAAATGATATACATTTTTTCAAAAACTGTTTGTCTTTTTAACACGATTTAATTGCAATTTTACATTTTGATTATTATAAATATTACCCTTTCCATGTATTATCATATACGTATTTGGAAAGGGGTATTTTTATGATTTTTGAAAAAGAAAAACTTGTTTCAAAGGAAGAGATTCTTGCCGGTGTTGAAAAAATGAACAGCTTCGGAGTAAGGACAACCGGTTCCGGCGCTCAGCGCGATTTTGTCTCCTATCTCAAAGACGAAATCGGAAAGATGGGTCTTTCAACATACAGCGACCTTTACTCTTTTGACCGTTGGAAGGAGGTTGCAAGCTCAATAACGCTCCATTCAGACAACGGTGACGAAGCAATTGAAGTGTCTTCTGCCTGGCCGTATTCCGGGGAAACAGGTCCCCTTGGCGTCACCGCAGAAATTGTTGAAATTTTCGGAAAACATCTGAACTATCTTCCGGCAAGCGGAAAAATTGCGCTTGTCAAGGTTCACGACCTTGGCGAAATTCCGAGCGGCCTTGCCTTTAATCAGAGAAAAGCGCTCCCCGAAGATCTCCACATTCCCGAATATTACAAAGGTCCGGTTGCAACGTCATTTGTCAACGTTCCGTTTCTTGCCGCCGCAAAACTTGCCGGCGTCAAAGCAGTCATCTGCATCTGGCAGGGCATGTCAAAGGAAATGGTCAAGGGACAGTATCTTCCGTTTATTCTCAACTATCAGGGTGTTCCCTGCCTCTGGGTCTGCGAGGAGGAAGGAGAAAAGCTTCTTCAAGCGGCAAAACAAAAAAGCAAAGTCACACTTGTTCTTGAAGCGAAGCACGAAAAGCGCTCAAATTCCGAATCCTTCTACACAGTTCTCAAAGGTAAAAACCCGGACGAGGCAATCATCGTCAACACCCACACCGACGGCGTGAACTGCGTTGAGGAAAACGGAGCAATCGCAATGCTCGCAATGATGAAATATCTGAAACAGTGCGAGCTTGAAAGAAGCGTCATTTTCGTCTTTGTAACAGGTCATTTCCGTCTTCCGGCGTTCAAGCAGAATGACATTCAGGCTTCCTCAAAGTGGCTCAAAAATCACCGCGATATGTGGGACGGAAAGAACGGACACATCAAAGCCGTTGCGGGAGTTGCGGTTGAACACCTCGGCGCAACCGAATGGAAAGATGTTGACGGTGTATATCAGAAAACGAACGACATTTCCGCTGAGCTTGCCTACACGGGTAACAAAACGATGGACGACATCTATTACCGCTCGCTTGAAGGAAGAACCCTTGTGCGCACAATCACTCTCAAAGGGCACAACTTCCTGCACTTCGGCGAGGGACAGCCTCTTCGCAACGTCGGGATTCCGCAAATCGGCTTTGTTCCGGCACCGGACTATCTGACCACAGTCAGCGAGGATCACGAAATGAGCAAGTTCAACATTGACCTGATGTATGAGCAGCTTCAATCGTTCGTAAAAATGGTGCTTCTCATTGACGAAACACCCTCAAATCAACTCGGCTCACCAGACCCGTATTCACTCATCCTCGGCTCGGTGAAAGCAAACGAAAACTCATAAACTGACATCTGCTGTTTTTAAAGCTGTCGAATTCAGTTGCAGAAAGCATTTTCTTTACCCCAAAGCTGTACAAAGGCACAGCGGGTGGGCAAAAAAATCTCTTCGGTCTGCCTGAATTCGACAGCCCCTTTTTTTGGGATGATACCTGAATAAAAACCGGGTAAACAGATTTCGTTTTCACGACATCCTTTATCTGCCTTGACAGTTCTCTTCTGCTACTCTATAATGGTAGTAAAATTATGCGGAAAGGAAAACGAAACATGCTTTCCAATCACTTCGGAGATAAGGACTTCTGGCGTGTTACGCTGCGCCTCGGCTTTCCGATTGCCGTTCAGAATATGCTGACAAGCTCCTTTGCAATCATTGACACTCTCATGGTCAGCCGGCTCGGCTCTGTTGCGCTCTCATCGGTCGGAATGGCCGGACAGTGGAGTTGGTTCATGAGCATCATAGGCTTCGGAATCTGCTCCGGAATGTCTGTTTTTGCCTCGCAGTATTGGGGAATCAGGAACCACCGGGCAATGCGCCGCGTTCTCGGCATTGCGCTTTTGTGCATAACCGCTCTTGCGGCAGTATTCTTTTTTCCGGCTTTTCTTTCTCCCGACCGGGTAATCGGAATTTTCAACAGCGATCCTCGGGTTGTTGCCTCGGGCAGCAGCTATATGAGAATTGCCTGCTTTTCCTATCCGGCAGTTGTGCTGACGATTATTCTCTCGGGCTTTTTGCGCAACATTGAAAAAGTCAGAGTGCCGATGTACGTTTCAATGGTCACAACCGTTCTCAATGCGTTTTTCAATTACGGTCTGATTTTCGGAAGGTTCGGGCTGCCCGAAATGGGCGTTGAAGGAGCGGCAACGGCAACCTGCATTTCCTCCTGGTCGGGTCCCGTGCTTTTGCTTTTGATTTCTCTCTTCCAGAAAAACGAGCTTGTCCGCTCTCCCCACGACATTGTTTCTTTTCGTCCGAAGCACCTGCTTGAATTTGCAAAGCGTGCCCTGCCCGTTGTTTTCAACGAAACTCTCTGGTCGCTCGGAATTGTTATTCTCAACGCAGTGTATTCGAATATCGGCTATGAATACTATGCCGCGGTGACAATTGTCAAAACATTTTCCGACCTTTCGTTTGCTTTCTTTGTCGGGCTTTGCAACGCCTGCATAATCATGGTAGGGAAAAACGTCGGCTCAGGCAGAATTGACCGCGCCGTTACGGACGCCGGACGGTTTTCGCTCCTTGTTCCTCTTGTTGCCGTTTTCGTCGGCGGACTGATGATAGTTTTCCGCAGTCAGCTTGTTTCAATATTTAACCTCGGCAACAATATTTCAGACGTTTCGCTGCATACTGCGCTGATGATAACCCTTTTTGTGGGCTGCGAACTTCCGGTAAAAATGATTTCATACGTTCAGGTTGTCGGAATTTTCCGTTCCGGCGGAGACACCTTTTTTGCAATGCTGTGTGACATAGGCTCACTGTGGCTCCTTGCAATTCCTGCAACTCTCCTTGCAGCAAAGGGATTGCGGCTTCCTTTCATTGCCGTTTTTATAATTGCGTATCTCGCAGAAGATATTCCGAAAAGCATATTCTGCGTTATCCGACATCGCTCGCTGCGCTGGCTCAGACCCGTCACAAAGGAAGGTCTGCGCGGAAAAGAGGAATATTTCAGCAGATAAATAAATTTTCATATTATACTTTGAACTTCAAAGGAGGAAATATATGGGTATCCGAAAAAAAATCAAACAGCAAGTTATTCACTCTGTTGCAGTAGTAGTCAACTCCGTCACCGATTCTGTTGCACAAACCAAAGCGGGCAGCGGCAGCAAGGAAGCTTCAAGCGATGAAATCCGTTCCCTTTGCCGCAAGGTCGGTGCAGAGGGTATTGTTCTGCTCAAAAACGAAAACGGTGTTCTTCCCATTTCAAAGGACAGAGTCGTCTCAGTTTTCGGCAGAGTTCAGAAAGACTGGTTCTACGTCGGTTACGGTTCGGGCGGCGATGTCAACGCTCCGTATCATATCAGCCTGCTCGACGGTCTGAGGGCAAACGAAAACATTACGCTCAACGAAGAACTTGCCGGAATCTATGACAGCTGGTGTGAAATAAACACTCCCGATGAAGGCTTCTGGGGTTCATGGCAGATGAGCTATGAAGAAATGCCGATTGACAAAAAGACCGTTCATGAGGCTGCGCAGAAAAGTGACACAGCCGTCATTGCAATCGGCAGAGCCGCCGGCGAAGACAGGGAAAACACCCTGACAAATGAATGCTACTACCTTTCACCCGAGGAACGTTCGCTGCTTTCAAAGGTCTGCGGTGAATTCAAAAAGACAGTTGTTGTTCTCAACTGCGGCGGAATTATGGATATGTCATGGGTAAATGAATTTGACATTTCCTCAATTCTCTATGTCTGGCAGGGCGGAATGGAAAGCGGCAACAGCGTTGCCGATGTGCTTTCCGGTGCGGTTTCTCCGTGCGGCTGTCTTGCGGACACAATCGCCGCAAAATATGAATAC
Organism: Clostridiaceae bacterium; assembly: GCA_016292455.1. Taxonomy (GTDB): domain Bacteria; phylum Bacillota; class Clostridia; order Oscillospirales; family Acutalibacteraceae; genus UBA6857. Next base: position 3,061 of record JAEDIL010000043.1, on the reverse strand, counting down.
TATCCTTCGGCAAGATTCTTCGGCAACAGGCAGTATAACGAATACACCGAGGATATTTTTGTCGGCTACCGCTTTTTTGAAACTTTCTGCAAAAACAAGGTGCTTTATCCTTTCGGCTTCGGTCTGAGCTACACAAGCTTTGAGACCACCGTCACAAGAGTTACGAAGTCCGGCTATGAAATCAATCTCTGGGCAGACGTAAAAAATACCGGCGAAAGAAACGGAAAGCACACGCTTCAGCTTTACCTTTCAGCTCCGCAGGGCAGACTCGGCAAAGCTTCAAGAGTTCTTGTCTGCTACGAAAAAACAAAGGAACTCAAAAGCGGCGAAAGCCAGAAGCTGAAACTCAGCTTCAACCTTTCCGATTTTGCTTCATACGATGACGGCGGCGCAACCGGAAACAAGAGTTGCTATGTTCTTGAAAAAGGTGAGTATGAGCTTTATCTGGGTTCAAACGTCCGCGAAGCCGAAAAGGTCAGAAGCTACACTCTGCCCACAACCGTTGTCACTCAAAAGCTTTCTCAGGCTGCCGCGCCGGACGCCCGCTTCCCCTTTGACCGACTCAAAGCGGTTACCGACGAAAACGGAAACGTCAAGGGTGTTCTTGAACGCGCGCCCGTAATGCGTGAAAATCTTAGAGAACGCATACTCAAAAACCTTCCCGAAACAATTCCGATGACGGGTGACCTCGGCTACAAGCTCATTGATGTCAAAACCGGAAAAGTTACCATGGAGCAGTTTGTGGCTCAGCTTTCCTTTGACGAGCTTGAAGCAATCACACGCGGCGACTACATTATGAATCATCCGCTCGGTGCAAAGGGCAACGCCGGCGTAATGGCCGGTGTTCTCCCCTCCCTGCGTGAAAAAGGGGTTCCTCCCGTAACAACCACAGACGGTCCGAGCGGAATCCGCCTTGCGGCAACCTGCTCGCTGCTTCCGAACGGCGCCGCTCTTGCCTGCACGTTCGACAAGGAGCTTGTTCAGAAGCTCTATTCTGAGTTTTCAAGAGAAATGCACGACCGTGGCAGCGACATTATTCTTGCGCCCGGAATGAACATTCACCGCAATCCCCTTTGCGGACGCAACTTTGAATACTTCTCGGAAGATCCCCTGCTTTCCGGTCTCACAGCCACCTCGGTTGTTCTCGGCGTTCAGGGCGGCGGGCTTTCCGCCTGCCCGAAGCACTTTGCCTGCAACAACCAGGAAACGAACAGAACCCACAACGACTCCCGTCTTTCAGAGCGGGCACTGCGCGAAATCTATCTCAAAGGCTTTGAAATCTGCGTCAAAAAAGCAAAGCCTCACAACATTATGACCTCATACAACAAAATAAACGGCGTCTGGGGTCATTACCATTATGACCTTGTTACAACAATTCTGCGCGGCGAATGGGGCTATGAGGGTAACGTCATGACCGATTGGTGGATGCGCAAAGACGAAAGCCACGAGTTCCCCGGAATCATTGACCAGGGCTACCGCATCCGCGCCGGCGTTGACGTACTCATGCCCGGCGGTCCGAGAGCAGGAAAGAAAAAACCAGACGGCACCTTTGCAAAAAGCGTCAAGGCAGGTCTCACACTCGGCGAAGCCCAGCGCTGCGCTATGCATGTTCTCAATATGGCAATAAACAACAAGCTAGGAGGCGATGAATAATGGACGTTTTTAAGCCAATCCTTCTGAAATTCTGGTCTTTCGTTGAAAAGAGCGATGCAAAGCGCATTGCTTCCCAGACTCCGACGCCGGGCATCACCCAGCTTTGTGACATTCCCTATGTTGAAGACGGAAAAAGAGAGCACCTTCTTGACATTTATTATCCCGAGGGAACAAAGGGCAAGCTCCCGGTGATAGTTGATGTTCACGGCGGCGGCTGGCTTTACGGCTATAAAGAAATCAACAAATATTACTGCCTCAAACTGGCAGAAAAAGGCTTTCTTGTTGCTTCAATCAACTATCGCCTTGCCGTCAACTGCTCAATCAAAGAGCAGATTCAGGATATTTTCTCCGCTTTTTCGTGGCTCCATGAAAATCTTTCGGAATATCCGGCGGACACAGACAACATTTTCCTTGTCGGCGACAGCGCAGGAGGGCAGTTCGTCTGCCTTTCCGCAGCAATCTGCGGCAATGAAAGAATGCAGAAGGATTTTGACGTTGCGCCCTCTCTTTGTTTCAGGGCAATCGGTGCAATCTGCCCGGCAGTTGACCTTTGCTCTCCGAATTTTATGATGAACGCCAACCTCAAATCTCTCCTCGGAGACAAACCCAAGGAAAATCCGCTTTATAAGTATATGGACTACACAAACGTTGCTTATCTCGGTCTTCCGCCGTTCTATATCGTTTCCGCAAGCGGCGACTTCATTCAGACTCAGGCAAAAAAGCTGCACGCTATCCTTGACCGCCACGGCGTTGAAAATGTGTTCTGTTTCTACACCGAGCGGCTGAACGGAAAAAAGCTTCCGCATGTTTTCAGCGTTGTTGACCCCTATTCACCGCCTGCAACACGCGAAATCAAGACGATGACAGACTTTTTCAAAAGCAAGCTTCGCGAAAGGGAACGCGCCTGAGAGAGCGAAAAATCCGATTCTGAAAACACAAAATAAACCGAACAGCAAATCCGCAGCCGGGACTTTTATCAGCGGTCCGACTGCGGATTTGCTATATAATTTATACCAATTCAGCCGCAGCTATTAAGCTATTATCACAATTGACAGCAATTTTTTGCCATGCTATAATGAGTATATCAGGCAACGTTTGCTGTCAATAAAACCGTTGGGTTTATCAGATCTTTGGTGTATAATCATACCTGTCGTTTACGTAGGTATGAATATCGGATAGGAAAAGTGTAAGGAAAAGGAGAGATACGAAATGAAACATGTTTTTATTGTCAATCCCCATGCAGGCGCATCTGACAACGAGCAGAAGCTGCGCGCAGCCATTGCGAACCTTCCCGAAAGTGCTGACTGCGAGGTGTATGTTACCCGCGCCGTCGGTGACGCAACGGAATATGTCCGCACGCGCTGCCGGGAAAGCAAGGGTGAGGCTCTGCGCTTCATCGCCTGCGGCG
>JAEDIL010000132.1 GCA_016292455.1 Clostridiaceae bacterium | reverse complement strand
TATATTATAGCCAAGGGTACCGAGTGAAAGCATATTGTTAGTTTTTTTGAGCAAAAAAAAGACCTATTTATTAGGGAATAGATTACCCCAAAATAGGTCTTATTTTTCATTCCGTTTTCTTTCTACCGTCTTTTCATGGATTTTATGATTTATTTCGCCGTCGGCACATTCAGCGTCAGATCCGTCAACGGAAAGGAACAGCACGGATGAATACAACCAAATTTATGATCCGCCATACGACGATACTCCATGTTTTCGGGCACATAGACCTTGCCCGAAAGCAGATGCGAATGACAGAACCCACATTCGCCGCTGCGGCAGCGAGCCGGAACTGCGATCCCGTTCTTTTCGAGAATCTGCATCACAGAATCCGACGTCGAGCCGGTCACGGTCTTCGTCACATCCTGAACCGTTACAGTAATACTGACCGTTTCGGGCACGTCGGACGGATAATCGGGTTGCTGCTTCGGGTCATGGAATTCGCCGAACATCTCATGGCGGATATATTTGCGTTCGAGTCCTAATTTTTCAAGCTGCTTATCGGCAAACGCATACATTTGCTGAGGTCCGCACAAAAAGACGGAAAACGGCTCGTTTCCGGGCGCATATTTTTGAATCAATTCCGCCGTGATGAATCCACGCTCAGCACCGTCGGGAAGCTCGCAATCCGCATCGCTGAGTACATGCACAACTCTGAATTTCGGCGTCCGCGCAGCAATCGCATCCAGTTCTTTGCGAAACAAAATGCTCTCCTGATTCCGGCTTCCGTATAATAATGTCAGTTCAAAATCTTCGTCGCCGTCGGCGATTGCATTCGCCATGGAAAGGAAAGGCGTGATGCCGCTACCTCCCGCAAGACCGATAACCTTGGAAGCGTCACGAAGCGGCTGATATTCAAAATTGCCGGACGGAGCCGAAACTTCAACCTCAGAACCGACTTCCCAGTTGTTTAAGATATAATTGGACAGCAGACCGCCGTCTACACGCTTGATGGTCAGCTCATAAATTCCTTTTAACGAATCGGACGGGGACGACGAAATCGAATAGGCTCTCGTGATCGGCAGACCGGAGATTTCCTGAAAGACTGTCAGATATTTGCCTGCGCCGAAAAAAGCCAGATTGTTGGTGCCGCGAGAGGGATCGGGAACAAGCGTAAAGCTCTTGCAGTCAGGAGCACGCTGTGTCACAGCGGAAACTTTCAGAAACTGGCGTTTCGGGTGAAGCGCTTTGGCAAGCTCTTTCGCATGATCGGGGGCGTCGGGTATTACGGCAGCTCCCGTTTCAAAACGAGTCTGTCTTGCTTTCTGCATGGGCAGAAATTTTTTCATGGATAAGGATTTTATTGAACTTGCCATTTTATTTTCCCTCCTTTAATGCCTTGAGCGTGAGTTTTGCAGCTTTTTCTCCGGTATAATAAGCACAGCCGTAACCGTCGCCGCGTTCCTGTGACGCACCGCAGAACAGGAAGTTTTCAAACGGCTGATCCTTTCCGTAGCTAAGCGTTCTCGGAATCAGGCTGTCCCACATATCGAGCCGATACCCGTAAGGCGTGCCGAGCGGTGTGTTGAGATAGCGCGCAAATGTCGGCGGCAGCGCAACCTCGATTTCCTCAATATATGGTTTGATTGACATATTCAAAGCCTTTTCACAGGTTTCAATCATATCGGCCGCAACTTTGTTCTTGAACTTTTTATAATCCTGCGGGCGGACATCCTTCATCACATCGCCGAACGTCATTGTTGTCAGGAAAAGCTGTGAGGTACCCGGCGGTGTACAGTCCGGAATGATCTCATTCAGGCAGTTTATGATGCAGTATCCGCTGCCGAAATCCTGGCATGCCGTATACTGATCATCGGATTGCAAAGCCGGCGCAATAAAGACGGAATAATCCGTAATGCCGAGCTGCTCTTTGGTTCTGTTCATTCCGAGATAGACAGTCGTGAGCGAAACCGCAACCTCACGGGAATTCGCCATGCGAAGCTGATTTTCGGGAATCTCTGCTTTTTCAAACAGATCGCTCCAGGCGACATTCGGCATACAGTTACAGATAAACCGTTTTCCGTAGACTTCTTTTTCGCCGTTGATAACGACACCTGCCGGCTTTCCGTTTTTCATGATGACCTTGGTCACTTCGGAATTATACCAGATGTCTCCGCCGTTCTGACGAATCACCTCATCGAGCGCAAGGCTCATCTCATGGCTTCGTAAATGCGGAATTCCCGTACCGCGCTTAACATAGGCGTTCAGCACGGTCATGTAGTACAAAAAGTCAAAACGCGAACCGGGAGATCCCATGTAACTCCAGTAGGTCGAGAAGATTCCCTGTGCTTTTTTCGGCATACCGAGCGCATCAAGTCCCTCATTAAGCGTATGTGAAGTCATGCGCATAAAGTCAGGCACATAGGGAATTGCTTTAACGATACCGGCAGGATTATCGCCTTCACCGAGGTATTCAAACGCCTTGTTCATGCGTTCCGAAAGCCCGAACGCTTTCATTGCGCTTTCATACGAGCCCGGAACGATTTCATCGAGCTTTCGGGAAAAAGCCTCAAAACCGATAGGCATACGGGCGTCGACCGTAACCTCAACACCGTTTTCGTTGATAAAGGTGTCGGTGTCACCGGGCTTTGCCGGAACAATCAGGCGGAAGGTAGAATTATCCTTGAGCCAGTCCACATGAGCATTCAGCCGGTTAAAGATTTTTTCAACATCACCGGGCTCCTCTTTCGTGCCGATACCGCACAATTCATGCAGTGACGGTTCAAATTCAAACCGTCCGCGCACAAAAGATGAAGCCGAACCGCCCGGGATATTATGGCGTTCAAGCAGCAGCGTTGAAGCGCCCGCTTTCGCACAGGTTGCGGCAGCAGCAAGGCCGCCGTTTCCGGCACCGATTACAATGACATCATAGTTTTTCATTGCGCATCTCCTTTGATTATTGGATTCTGTCGCTCCATTTTTTCACAAACACATTTGAATAAAAACAAAAAGAAGTTTGCAAATAATATTATAGAATCTAAAAAAAATTATGTCAATGCCTCCAAAAAAAAGTCATGAGAATTTGAAATTATAATTTGTCGGGACGATTATATCATACCTGATATAAAATCACAATCGGGTGCGGGTGTCCCGCCCACACGTCTCATTTTAGAACCATTCATTAGTCGACAAACCGGAATTTAATTAGTTCGTAAAGCGAAAAAATCAATATCACTCTTTAATATACTTCCGGTCTGATTGTGGAATTTCATCATCAGATATATATCTCT
>JAEDIL010000042.1 GCA_016292455.1 Clostridiaceae bacterium | reverse complement strand
CTTGCAAGCGTAGCGCTGTCACAGGAGACATAAACAATACGTTCCGGATTCATTTTTACCGCCGCATCAATTACATCGCGGCTGCAACCTTTCCTCGGCGGGTCAAGGATTATTACGTCAATCTTTGTTGAGCTCTCGCTCAGGCGTTTTGCCGCGCCGGAGGCATCGTCGCAGAAAAACTCCGCGTTTGTTATGCTGTTGAGCCTTGCGTTTTCCTTAGCGTTTTCAATAGCCTGAGGAATTATTTCAACGCCGATGACCTTCTTTGCGTTTTTTGCCATGGAAAGACCGATTGTACCCGTTCCGCAATAAAGGTCAAGAAGAACCTCATTTCCGGTCAGCGCGGCATATTCGGCTGCTTTTTCATACAGGATCTGCGCGCCCTCGGGATTCACCTGGAAAAACGAAAGCGGTGATATTCTGAAACGCAGCGAACACAGCTCGTCTTCAATGAAATCTTCTCCCCAAAGCGTCTGACATTCCTGAGACAGAATTACATTTGTGTCCTTTGGGTTCACATTCAGAACAATGCTCTTTATTTCTGAGTTTTCGTTCAAAAGCGCCTCAACAAGACGTTCACTCTTCGGGCAAAAACGGCTTGTCATGACAAGGCAGACCATAACCTGACCGGTTTTAAAACCCTTTCGGATATAAATATGACGCAAAAGACCGCTTTTTGTTTTTTCGTCATAAACAGACACTCCGGCAAACGCCGCCCAGCGTTCAACCACGCGAAGAATTCCTTCAAATTCAGCAGGCTGCAAAAGGCAGTCGCGGCAGTCAACAACACGGTGGCTCTTTTTTGCATAAAAGCCGATGAGTGTTTTTCCCTGGGGTGTCAGCGCAACCGGATACTGCGCCTTGTTGCGGTATCTTTCGGCATGGCTGCCGTGAAGTATTTCTCCGACGGGAGTGTCAATCGCTCCGATTCGTTCAAAAGCGTCTTTGACGCGCCTGCGCTTTTCGCGAAGCTCTTGGGCGTAATCAATATGCCTGTATGAACAACCGCCGCAGGAGCTGAATACGCCGCAGTCACAGGCTATGCGGTGCTTTGACGGTCTTATCAGATTTTTGATTATTCCGACGGCATAGCTGCTCTTGACAAGAATAATATGTGCAAGAACAATGTCTCCGGGCGCTGTTCCCTCAACAAAAACCGCCATTGAATCAAAACGACCGACCCCGCTACCCTGCGAGGTCAGTGCCGTTATTTCAAGTCTTATTTCGTCGTTCTTTTTAAGAACGGCATTTTTAATGGTTTTGCTCATTTTCATCCCTCATAGAGCGGTATTACGTTTTCATACATAAGCTCATGAATATAGTCAACTTCGTGAGCCCAGTCCATTATTATTACCTCAAAGCCATCTCTCAGCACCAGCTGATACGGCTTTGCAGGAACAAGGTACTGACTGATGTCCCATTTGAGGTAGCTGAGGGCGGAAGCGAGCTGATAGACAATCTCGCCCCTTGTGAAATCTGTTGAAACCAGAGGAAGAATCTGATTGAGAAAGTCGATTGCCTGAGCCGCAGTGATATTTCTGAATTTCTGAGCAAGCGAAAGCAAAACCTTCCTCTGTCTTCCCGTTCTGTCGCGGTCGGTGTCAATCTTACGCAGTCTGGCATATTTGAGCGCAAGGTCGCCGTTGAGAGTATAGGTTCCCGCTCCGCAGAAGCCCTTGTTATACTTCTTCATTGCTTTGGATTCAATGTCTGAAAGCGTAATATCAACCCCGCCCAGAACATCAATAATTTTGATAAAGGACTGGAACGAGCAGCCGATGTAATTATCAATCTTTATTTTATAGTTCTGCTCAATTGCCTGAATGGCAAGCGAAGCGCCGCCGTAGCCGTGTGCGTGGCTGAGACGTGTGTTCGGATAGCCGGGAATTGCGGCATAAGCTGTTCTTGAAAGCGAAATCAGCTTGACCTTGTTCACGGCTTTGTTGATTGAAACAATTATCATTGAGTCTGAACGACCGTGGGGAAATCTTTTGCTTCCGTAGTCAACGCCGAACAGCGCTATATTCATCACCTGCTCGCTGTACCACTTCTTAGTGTCATCAAGGTTTGCGCGAATATCTTCGTCTGCGTCTTTGAGAACATTCTTTTTTTTCTTGGAAATTTTTCCAAGGGTGTCAATGTCGTGGTCATCCTTGTCTGCATCAGACTCACCGGACGGCGCGGTTGAGATTGTCGGCGCGAGTGGCGGTGGAGCCCCGTCATAGGTTATATTTATCTTGCTCAAAAAATAAGCAATCGTTCCGACCGTTGAGAGAACAAGGACAAGAACTACTGAAACAACAATTGTCAGTATCCTGTGCTTTGATATAAAACTTTTAAATTTCATTTTCTTTCCCCGATTCTGACCACCGGCACTGATGATTTGCGGTGTGATTTCTGTTTATTTAACTCTTTGAAGCTCGATGCAGACTTCAAGTCCGCCGAGCCCGCTTCGTTTTGCGTAAATGCTTCCGCCGTGGCTTTCAACAATTTCGCGGCAGATTGAAAGTCCGAGTCCGGCAACCTTTCTGCCCTCGTCCGAGGTATAGAGAGGTTCAAAAATTATTTCCAGCTTTTCTTCCTCAACACCTTCGCCGCTGTCGGCGATATTGCAATATACCTTTTCCCTGTCACAGCTGATTGTGACAACAATTTTCTTATTATCGGTACGCATGTGCTTAACACTGTTGCCAATAATGTTGCCGACAACCCTGCGCATTTTCATAATGTCTATCTTAACGAACGCTTTCGGGGCATTGTTGACAACAGAAAAGCTGATTCCGTTAATTTCAAGCTCCGCGCCATATTCGCTTTCAAGCGCCCTGACAATCTCCGGAATGGAAACCTTTTCGGTGCTGACCTGCTTTGTCATGTTGTATCCGAGGTATTCATCGAACTCGTCAACAAGCTCCTGGATTTCGAGAGCCTTTTCATAAATCGTGTCAAGATATTCAAGCTTGCGCTTTTCGCTGATGTTGCCGTTTTTGACGCGTTCGGCATAGCCCAGAATTGAGGTGAGCGGCGTTTTGATGTCATGAGAAATTGAAGCAATTATCCTCTGCTGATTTTTCTGCTGATGTTCAAGATTATGAGTCAGCGAAACAAAGCGGTCATACACCTTTCCGATATACCCGCGCAAGCGGTGCTTCGAAAGAGTTTTTCCCCTTTCATATTCGCCAATCAGCTGATAGAACGTCCTGTAAGGACGAAGCATCATCGTGTAAATTATGAAAATAAGCAGACAGAGCGCTGAAATTCCGATGAGGAATTCAGCGAAAACAAACTTGACAAGCTCCTTGCTGTCAGCGGCATAGTTGCGCAGAAGATACACCGAGGAGACAATCATATACGCCTTGTTGTGATATTCAAAAGCCGTTCTGACCTTAACGTCAAGCGCCGTCCAGTCGCGGTCCTTTGTTCTTGTGATAATATTGTTTGAGCCGTCCTCAATAACAATTACTATATCGCGGTACTGCTCAATAATATCTGACCACTCATCGGTGCTTTTTGTGTTTGAGAGCTTCTCTATTATCTCGTTGTTATACACTTGAAGGCTAGCCTTGTCGTTATACGCCGTGTTTGTTACGGTTGTAGTTACCGAAGCGTTATATGAATACGCAAAAGCAATAATAACGCCCAGAAACAGAAGTATGACAACAAAATTAGCCTTTCTGTCCTTTGACATCGTTTACTTCCCCTTTGTCAATGGGTCTTTACGAACTTATAGCCGACGCCCCAGACGGTTTTTATATACTCGTTGTTCGGGTCGAGCTTGTCCCTGATGCTTTTGATATTGACTGCAACGGTACCTATATCACCGAATTCCGTGTCCCAGACATGGCTGAAAATCTGCTCGCGCGTGAGCACCTTTCCTGCGTTCTCCATGAGATATTGAAGAAGCTGAAACTCACGGGTTGAAAACTGAATCGGCTTTGAGTTTTTGAAAACCTCAAAGGAGCCTGTGTGTATTTCGATGTCTCCGACGCGGATAATGCCATCCTCATCAATGTCACGGTTGCGCTGTTCGCGGCGAAGGTGCGCCTTTACGCGCGCAACAAGTTCTTCAACAACGAACGGCTTTGAAATATAGTCGTCGCCGCCCATTTCAAGCCCAAGCACGGTGTCAAGCGTTTTGCCTTTTGCCGAAACAAAGATAATCGGGCAATCCACCTTGCTTCTGATCATTCTGCAAAGTTCAAGTCCGCTGAGTCCCGGCATCATTATGTCGAGCGTAATGAGTGAAATATCCCCCGCATTTGCTTCAATATATTCATACGCTTCGTTTCCGTCTGAACAAATCACTGTTTCAAAGCCCTCGTCTTCGAGTGAATCGGAAACAAGGTTGGCAATTGCACGGTCATCATCAATGATAAGTATTCTGCTCATGTTTTACCTCCTGTATTTTCAAAACGCCTGATTAAGAAATAAACATTCCCATAAGCTCACAGCCCTTTTCAACAAAAACTCCCGTTGCCTTCGCGGTCTCTTCGTTGATTGAAGCAACGCCCTCAGCCGCGCCGTTTTTGTGGTAAATCATAAACGGAACGGGATCTCTTGCGTGAGTCATTGTGACTATCGGGGTCGGATGATCCGGAAGAATCATGATTTTGTAATCATCATATTTTTCAAGTGCTTTCAGAATAATCGGAAGAACGCGCTCATCAATAAGCTCAATTGCGCGAACCTTGTTTTCCGGCTCATTTCTGTGACCGCATTCATCGGGCGCTTCAAAATGAAGGTAAACAAAGTCCTTTCCGCTTTCAAGCGCTTCAACAGCCGCCTGCGCCTTGCCTTCAAAATTCGTGTCAATATAGCCGGTTGCACCCTCAACGTCAGGGGCTTCCATTCCCGAACTGAGCGCAATACCTTTGAGAAGGTCAACCGCCGAAACCACGGTTCCTTTGAGCCCGAAAAGGCTTTCAAACGAAGGAAGCATCGGTTTTTTGCCCTCGCCCCAAAGCCAGATTGAGTTCGCCGGACGTTTGCCCTCGGCAACACGCTTTTTGTTGACGGGGTGATTCTTCAAAAGGTCATAGCTTTCCTTCATCATGGCAATAAGCTCTTTTGCGTTTTCGCTTCCGGAAAGGTATGAAGTAATAACCCTTCCGCTGATGTCATGCGGCGGCGTCATATTGCCGAGCTCGGTCGTTCCGCCGTGAACCACAAGACAGTGCCGGTACGATACGCCGGGATAATATGCAAATCTTTCGTTTCCGAAATGCTCCTGAACACTTCTGATAAGCTCCTGCGCTTCCGCCGTTGAAATGTCGCCGGCAGAATAGTCTACCATTGTTTTGCTTTCATAAGGCTCGTCCTCAGAAAGGGTGACAAGGTTGCAGCGCAGCGTTACATCATCGTCGCGCAGCTTCACGCCGATGCTGACAGCTTCAAGCGGAGAACGACCGGTATAATATTTAAGCGGATCAAAGCCCATGACGCTCATGTTTGCAACGTCTGAGCCCGGTTTAAGCGAATCGTCAACTGTTTTGACGAGACCGACAACGCTCTTTTGCGCAAGCGAATCAAAAACCGGCTTTTTGGCGCACATCATCGGCGTTTTTCCGCCGAGAGCGGGAACCGGATAGTCCGCCATTCCGTCATAAAGAACAACAACGTATTTCATATAAACACCTCTTATAAAAATAAACTTAAAAGCCGCAGAATGTCGCTTTCAGCCAGCAGCCGGTCATTTGAAGTCATAAACTGCCTCTGCCGAAAATTTTGAAATACAATTCACATCATGATAGCATATTTGCCGGGCTTTTTCAACTCAGAAAATCATTTTTCCTCTGATAACGACATGAACAACCGTCATTTTTTCATCAACAAAAACAAGGTCAGCATTCTTCCCCTCTCTGATGCTTCCGCAAACGCCGTCTTTGCCTATGACTCTTGCCGGGTTGATTGTGCAGGACGCAAGAGCCTCCCTGAACGGAACACCGAAAGAAAGCAGGTTTTTGAATTCTTCAAAAAGATTCGTTGTGCTGCCGGCAATTGTTCCGTTTTCAAGGTGGGCACGCGAATTTTTAACAATGACCTTTTGTCCGCCGAGAACATATTCTCCGTCAGTGCAGCCTGCACTGCTGAGCGAATCGCTGATTGCAACGGCTCGGTCAGCGCCGAGAATTCTGAACGCCAGCTTTACCGTTGCAGGCGCAAGGTGAAAGCCGTCGCAGATAAGCTCCGCGGTAACGCTGTCTGAGGAAAAAACAGCGCCGACAACACCCGGACTGCGGCTTTCAAAGGCGGTCATTGCATTGAAAAGATGGGTTGCATGGCAAAATCCGTTTTCAAAGCCCTTTATGGCTTCCTCAAAGGAGGCGTTTGTGTGCGCAACACTGCACACAGCTTTTTTTGAAACATTTTTCGCAAAGCCGAGCGCCCCCGTCATCTCCGGTGCAAGGTCAACAAGCATAATCTCTGAAATTGCGTTCAGGCGGTCAAACTCGCTTTCGTCCGCCGGTCTGATGTATCCGGGATTCTGCGCACCGCGCTTTTCATAAGAAATGTACGGTCCCTCCATGTTTATGCCGTGAATGTACGCGCCGCATTCGTTGCCTTTTACACTTTCAATTGAGGCAAAAATCCGTGAAAGCTCACTCTCCGGCAACGTCATCGTAGTCGGGCAGACGGAGGTGACGCCGCGCTTTGCATAATACATTGAAAGCTTTTGAAGCATAGACTCACAGCAATCGCACCAGTCCACCCCATCTCCGCCATGGGTATGTATATCAACAAAACCCGGCAAAACCAAAAGACCGTCGGCGTTTTCACCGCCGCATACGGAAAGCGATGAAATCCGCCCGCCGTCGGTTTCAATACTACCGGTCCGGATTTCAAAATTTTCGTCGACATATCTGATCTTTGAAAAAAGCATAAAATACCTCCGGTTGTAGAAGAATAAAGTTGACCGAAACAAATGCGGCAAATTTCGGAAAAAATCTCCAAAAAGGCTTGACATTCAGTCGGAAATAATATATTATAGTCAAGCTGTTTGATTCATTAGCTCAGTTGGCAGAGCACTTGACTTTTAATCAAGGTGTCCGGGGTTCGAATCCCCGATGGATCACCATCAGATAAGTCCTGAATCCGTCTGTTTATAAGGGTTCAGGATTTTTTCTTTTGTCAGAATACTGATTTTTCAAACAGTTTCCGCCCGAAGCCGTAATATAAATTCAGATACAATAGCACCGCTTTTTATTAAATATATTACACCAACATCAAACAAAAATCAACAAAAAAAGTGGCTGTAAAAACACATACAAAAAGGAGCTGTAAAAAACGAAAAGTTTTTTACAGCTCCTTTTTCATCAAGTCAATTTTCGGCAAACAATCGGAAGCTTGGAAAAAAATTACTTTCCGCTGTCACCATAGTTTGAAAGAACGCGTGCAGACGGATCGCTGACGTTGCAGCCCTCCCAGTTTTTGTTCGGCATCCAGAAATCAGCAACCATTCTTGCCTGACCGGGATAATACTTTTCAAAAAGCTCGCGGTAAAGCAGCGATTCTTTTGTGAACGGCGTTGCAAACGTATACTTTTTCCTTTTTTCTTCAAACTCTGCGTCACTGTATGTCTTTTCAGCAAAGGCTTTGAGATCATCCACCATTGAATGACCGACAGCATCGGAGAACGCAGCTTTTTCACGCATGAGAATGTTTTCCGGCAGCCAATCGCCCACAAAAGCATGACGGAGAAGATATTTGCCCTTGTTATACTTATTCATCTTGATTTCGGGATCAAGAGCCATAACATACTTCACGAAAGCAAGATCGCCGAACGGAACACGCGCTTCAAGAGAGTTGACGGAAATACAGCGGTCTGCGCGCAGAACATCATACATGTGAAGCTCGTGAACACGCTTCTGAGCCTCTTTCTGGAACTCCTCTGCCGAGGGCGCAAAGTCGGTATATTTGTATCCGAACAGCTCGTCGGAAATTTCACCGGTCAAAATAACTCTCAAATCGGTGTTTTCATGGATGTATTTGCAGACGAGGTACATTCCTATCGAAGCTCTGATGGTTGTAATATCATACGTTCCGAGCAAAGCGACGACTTTCGGCAAAGCCGCAATAACATCTTCCTCGGTAATAATTACCTCGGTGTGGTCCGAACCGATATATTCGGCAACCTCTTTGGCGTATTTCAGGTCAATAGCGTCGGTACTCATTCCGATTGCAAAGGTTTTGATTTTTTTCTTTGAAAGCTTTGCGGCAACACTGCAAACCAGAGAGGAATCAAGTCCGCCGGAAAGCAAAAAGCCAACAGGAACGTCGGAGTCAAGGCGCTTTTCAATTCCGGCAACAAGCTTTTCGCGGATATTCCGGCAAGCGGTTTCAACATCATCATAAATCGTCTCGTGCGGCACGCTGATGTCGCAGTAGCAGGTGAACTTTCCGTCCATATAATAATGTCCGGGAGGGAACGGCATGATCACCTCTGTCAGACCGACAAGGTTTTTTGCCTCGCTTGCAAAAATAATCTCTCCCGCCTTGTCAAGACCGTAATAAAGCGGTCTTATGCCTATCGGGTCACGGGCAGCTATATATTTGCCGGCCTTTCCGTCATAAATAATGAGTGCAAATTCTGCGTCGAGCTTTGAAAACATTTCTGTTCCGTATTCCTCATAAAGCGGCAGCAGCAGTTCGCAATCGGAGTCGCTTCTGAATGTGTACCCTTTTTTGCGAAGCTCCTCTTTCAGCCTTCTGAAACCATAAAGCTCGCCGTTGCAGACCACAAAGCTTCCGTTCCTTTCAAAAGGCTGCATTCCGCTCTCGTCAATACCCATTATTGAAAGACGATGGAAGCCGAGAACGCCCTTTCCCGTTTCAATAACACGGGACATATCGGGACCTCTTGACTTTGTTTTTTCAAAGCCTTTTTTTAATTCTTCAAGCGGCAGAGAATCGCCGCAATAACCCATAATTGAACACATAAAGGAAACCGCCTTTCATCTTACGGAGAAAAGCAACTCGCCATACGAGGGATACGGCCACTTTTCAGCCGGCGCAATTGTTTCAAGCTCATCAACCGCAATTCTGAGTGTTCTCATATCATCGAGAATAGTCGTCTTATAAAAATCTGCAAGCTCAACAAAACCTTCAATTGATTTTGAAGAAAGCAGGTCATCTTCGGTTTTTCTGACTGCCCTGAATGCTGCGCCGAGGAGGGCAGAAATGCTCTTGACCATGTCTTTTTCATAGGAACAGTCAGCCTCAGGCATAAAGGCAGCCTTTTTTGCTGCTCCGTCAGCAAGCTCGCAGGAATAGCTGCTCATGGCAGGAAGAATATCCTTTCTGACCATGTCAAGCATTGTAAGCGCTTCAATATTGATAACCTTGCAATAGTTTTCAAGCCGCACTTCGTGGCGGGAAGCAAGCTCGGGAACAGTAAAAACCTTGTGGTCGGTGAAGAGTTTGACGTTCTTCACATCCATCATGTGAGCAAGAGCATCCGGAGTGGTTTTGAGGTTTTTAAGTCCTCTTCTTTCAGCTTCGGCGAGCCATGAATCATCATAGCCGTCGCCGTTGAAAATAATGCGCTTATGCTCTTTGATAACCCGCTTGATAAGTTCATGAAGTGCGCTTTCAAAATCGTCAGCACTTTCAAGTTCATCGGCAAACTGTTTGAGTTCCTCAGCAACGGATGTGTTGAGAACTGTGTTGGCACATGAGACGGAAGAAGCAGAGCCGAGCATACGGAACTCAAACTTGTTGCCGGTGAATGCAAACGGACTCGTTCTGTTTCTGTCGGTAGTATCCCTCGGGAACTTCGGCAGAGTGTGAACGCCGATTCTCATAAGCTCTTTCCGGCGGACATCAAGATGTTCATCATTTTCAATCGCCATAAGAATTTCAGAGAGATCGGTTCCGAGAAACATCGAAACAATAGCAGGAGGCGCTTCGTTGGCGCCGAGTCTGTGGTCGTTACCTGCGGAGGCAACAGAAATTCTCAGAAGCTCCTGATATTCATCAACAGCTTTGATAACAGCGCAAAGGAAAAGAAGAAACTGTGCGTTTTCGCTCGGGGTTTCCCCCGGTTCAAGGAGGTTGACACCGGTATCTGTTGAAATTGACCAGTTGTTGTGTTTGCCGCTTCCGTTGACTCCGGCAAAGGGCTTTTCATGAAGCAGGCAGACCATGCCGTGCTTTTTTGCAACCTTCTGCATAATTTCCATTGTCATCTGATTGTGGTCAGCGGCAATGTTTGTTGTTGTGAAAATCGGGGCCATTTCATGCTGAGCCGGAGCAACCTCGTTGTGCTCGGTTTTTGCAAGTACTCCGACCTTCCACAGTTCCTCGTTAAGCTCTTTCATGAATTCGGCAACGCGCGGCTTGATTGCACCGAAGTAATGGTCGTCAAGCTCCTGTCCTTTTGGCGCGCGGGCACCGAAAAGAGTTCTGCCAGTATAAATCAGGTCTTTACGTTTGTTGTATACACCCTCGTCAACAAGAAAATACTCCTGTTCAGGACCAACTGTGGTCTTAACACTCTTTACGTCTTCATTTCCGAACAGCCTGAGCACGCGGAGAGCCTGACGGTTGATTGCTTCCATTGAGCGGAGAAGTGAAGTCTTCTGGTCAAGTGCCTCGCCCCCGTATGAGCAGAAAACGGTAGGAATACAAAGAACGCCGTCTTTTATGAAAGCATAGCTTGTTGCGTCCCATGCTGTGTAGCCCCTTGCTTCAAACGTTGCGCGCAGTCCGCCGGACGGAAATGAGGAAGCGTCGGGTTCGCCCTTGATGAGCTCCTTGCCGGAAAACTCCATGATAACCTTTCCGTCTTTGGGGGAAATGAAGCTGTCGTGCTTTTCGGCGGTAACGCCGGTCATAGGCTGGAACCAATGAGTAAAATGGGTTACGCCCTTTTCAATTGCCCAGTCTTTCATTGCGTTTGCAACGACATTTGCTGCGTCAAGGTCAAGGTGCTTTCCCTCTTTTATAGTTCTCTGGAGGGTCTTGTAGGTCTCTTTCGGCAATCTTGCTTCCATTGCAGCATCGTCAAAAACCATCGAACCGAAAATTTCTGTTACACTTTTCATTGGATAAAACTTCCTTTCCAAAACTAAAAAAGCGACAGAGGCACACGCATTCCTGCGCGACGCCCTTGTCGCTTGCTTTAACTGATTCATTTCCTTAAAAAGCAGAACCGCAGACAAAGTTCCCTTTGTCCGCGGCTTCCTTGTCGCTTTATGTCGGGTATTTTAGCACTGCGTTTTGGGTTTGTCAAGAGTTTTTTTCAAAAATTCTGAAATTTTTTCAAATGCACTCCTGCCGTTGGCACATCAGTAAAAATGTAACAAAAAAGAGCGATTAAGCTGTTCACAATTTTTATCAGCTGTTTTCTGAAAAACCGGTTGACAATAAAACCGAAATGACGTATAATAAACACCCGTAGACAAGGACGTTTACTGGCGCGGGCGAGGAGCCCCGTCAGTAAACGTCCCCTTTTTTGTTGCTGCGGATTTTTTTATTATATACCAAGTTATATACCAAGCTTTATTACGGCGAAAGCGGAAGCTTCTTACTTTTGCTTTTGTCAACGGTTGAAAGGAGAAATTGAAATGCTTTTCACAGCCGAAGATGTTTTTGATTTTGTTGAACAGGAGGACGTTAAATTCATACGTCTTGCTTTCTGCGATGCCTTCGGCAGGCAGAAGAATATAGCTATTATGCCCGATGAGCTTCACCGCGCGTTTTCCGACGGAATTTCCTTTGACGCCTCCGCGATCCGCGGCTTCGGGAGCATGGTCAAATCCGACCTTCTGCTCTTTCCGATCCCGTCAACCTTTAATGTCCTTTCCTGGCGACCGGGGGGAGGAAAGGTTGTTCGCATGCTTTGCAACATCATGCGTCCGGACGGAACAGAGTTTGAGCTTGACCCAAGGAGAATTCTCAGGGACGCCGTTTTCAAAGCCGGTGAGCTCGGTCTGACAGTTTATTTCGGCTCTGAATTTGAGTTTTACCTTTTCAAAACCGATGAAAACGGCGAAAGCACAAAGATTCCGTTTGACAATGCAAGCTATATGGACGTTGCTCCGGACGACAAGGGGGAGAATATCCGACGCGAAATCTGCCTGACTCTTGCCGACATGGGAATCCGTCCGGAAAGCTCGCACCATGAGGAGGGTCCCGGTCAGAATGAAATTGATTTCAGATACAGCGACGCGCTCTCTGCCGCGGACAACGCAATGAATTTCATTACGGTTGTCAAAGCTGCCGCTCTCAACAACGGACTTTATGCCGATTTTTCTCCGAAGCCCCTCAAAGGCGAGAGCGGAAACGGCATGCATATCAACATTTCCGTCAAGGACAAAAACGGCTCAGACCCCACGCCCGCCTTCATGGCAGGCATTATGGCAAGGATAAGCGAGATGACAGCATTTCTTAATCCCTGCGAAAACTCTTATGAACGTCTCGGTGAAAAAAAAGCACCGAAATACATCACCTGGTCGCATGAAAACCGTTCTCAACTTGTCCGTATTCCCGCGGCAAAGGGTGAATACAAGCGCATTGAGCTTCGTTCACCCGACCCGACGGCGAACCCGTATATTGCTTTTGCACTGCTTATATATGCCGGTCTTGAAGGAATTGAGAAAAAGCTTTCTGTTCCCGAAGCTGTCAATGACAACCTCTTCACCGCTTCAAAAGACGTGACTGAAAAGCTCGAAATGCTTCCTCAGAGCCTTGAAGAGGCAAGGAGAATTGCAAGAGAGAGCAAATTTATCAGAAAATATCTGCCGCAAGAGTATCTGCCCGAATGAACAGATGAAACACGCAAAGGAAGTTTAAAGCGAGGAGCTGAAACCGATGACAACAGGAAAAACTAAATATCGCGTTCTTGTTGTCTCATCAGGCGACAAAACACGCGAATATTTTTCAAGTCTGCTTCCGCCGGAAGAATATGAGCTCATTTCCCATGCTCACAACGCAGGTGAAGCGAGAAGGCTGCTTTTGTCTCAGAATGCGGATATTGTGATAATCAACTCTCCCCTCCCCGACGAATTCGGAACTCAGCTCGCTCTCGACCTTTCCGACAGCACCATGGGTGTCATGCTGGTTGTTAAAAGTGAACATTTTGAGCGTATCGCCCACCTCGTTGAAGATTCCGGAGTTCTGACCGTTGCAAGACCGAACAGCAGGCAGAGCTTTTACAGCGCGTTGAAGCTTCTCACCGCAGTAAGCGCAAGGCTTGCAAAAATGGAACGCAAAAACCGCACTCTTCAGGAAAAAATGGCAGACATCAGAACGGTTAACCGTGCAAAGTGGCTGCTGATTGAAAACCTCAATATGAGCGAGAGTGACGCGCACTACTATATTGAAAAGCAGGCAATGGACACACGCCTTTCGCGTCGGGAAATTGCCGAGGGAATTATCAGAACCTATGACAAATAACAGGAAAGTGAATACTGCGCCAAATGTAATACAACATCAGCAATCTGACTTCAAAGGAGTTTTCAATATGAACCAGACAAAATATGTTTTCGTAACCGGAGGAGTTGTTTCCGGTCTCGGAAAGGGAATCACAGCCGCTTCACTCGGTCGCCTGCTCAAAGCGCGCGGACTCAAAGTTGCGGCGCAGAAGCTTGACCCTTACATAAACGTTGACCCCGGAACAATGAGTCCGTATCAGCACGGTGAAGTCTATGTCACCGAGGACGGCGCAGAGACCGACCTTGACCTTGGTCACTACGAACGCTTTATTGACGAAAACCTCAACAAGTTTTCAAACCTTACCACCGGCAAGGTATACTGGAATGTTCTCAACAAGGAGCGCCGCGGCGAATACCTCGGCTCGACCGTTCAGGTCATTCCTCACGTTACAAACGAAATCAAATCTTTTGTCTACTCCGTTGCCGAAAAAACGGAAGCTGACGTTGTAATTACCGAGATAGGCGGAACAATCGGCGATATTGAGTCTCAGCCGTTTCTTGAAGCAGTGCGTCAGATTTCGCTCGAAGTCGGACGCGAAAACAGCCTTTTCATTCACGTTACTCTTGTGCCTTTCCTGAGCGGCTCGGACGAGCACAAATCCAAGCCGACTCAGCATTCGGTAAAGGAGCTTCAGGGAATGGGAGTCAAGCCTGACATTATTATTCTGCGCTGTGACAAGCCGCTTGAAGAATCCATTTTCAAAAAAATCTCACTGTTCTGCAATGTCAAGCCGGACTGCGTTATTGAAAACATCACTCTCCCCGTTCTTTACGAAGCACCTGTCATGCTTGAAAAAAGCAACTTTTCCTCAATCGTCTGCCGCGAGCTCGGAATTGACGCTCCGGATATTGACATGCGCGAATGGAATGACATGCTCGGCAGAATTCACAACAGAACTAAAAAAATCACCATCGGTCTTGTCGGAAAATATGTTGCGCTTCATGACGCATATCTTTCCGTTGCAGAGGCTCTGCGCCATGCAGGTTATGCGCTCGGCGCTTTCGTTGACATCAAGTGGATAGATTCCGAAACAGTAACCGAAGAAAACGTCGGTGAAATTCTTTCCGGCTGCGACGGAGTAATTGTTCCGGGCGGCTTCGGCACCCGCGGAATTGAAGGTAAAATCGTTACGGCAAAGTATTGCCGCGAAAACAACCTGCCATATCTCGGAATCTGCCTCGGAATGCAGGTTGCGGTCATTGAATTTGCGCGCAACGTTGCCGGACTCAAAAATGCAAACTCAGATGAGTTTGACAAGAATTCTCCCCACAAGGTTATTGACTTTCTCCCCGACCAGAACGATGAAACCGACAAAGGCGGAACGCTCCGCCTCGGCGCCTATCCTTGCAGAATCAAGGACGGAACACAGATGTACCGTTGCTACAAGCAGGCGGAAATTTTTGAACGCCACCGTCATCGCTATGAATTCAACAATGATTACCGCAAAACACTTTCAGACGCGGGACTTACTATCAGCGGAACTTCTCCCGACGATTATATTGTTGAAACCGTTGAAATTGAAAACAACGACTTCTATGTCGGCGTTCAGTTCCATCCGGAGTTCAAGAGCAGACCAAACAAGCCGCATCCTCTCTTTGTCGGTCTTGTTGAAGCGTCGCTCAGATAACAAAGCCGTCTTCTCCGTGAACTCATACAGAAAAGGGGCTGTCGCATTTAGCGCAGGACAAAAAGAAAAATGCTTAAATGCAAAATTGTATGGTTGCATTTTTCTTTTTTAACCGTTTTTTCACCCACTC
>JAEDIL010000131.1 GCA_016292455.1 Clostridiaceae bacterium | reverse complement strand
GCTTGCTTCTTCAACCCGCGTTATTGAACTCAACATCTTTGGTATGCCTTATCTCGAGGCCGGCGATTACAGACTGACCAAGACCTTCCTCAGCGGACAGGCTGCAACCGCAGAATTCACAATTACCGAGGCCGTTGCACAGAAGGCGGCGTAACAAGCCCGAAGCAGATAGAAAATCAATAATTTAAAGCTATAATTTATGAAAGGCAAAATGTTTTTTGTAAATTATAGCTTTTCTTTTTTGTGGAGATTGAAGACTGCTTGCCTTTTCACCGTTTTTATCCGTGGCAGCTCTGACTTTTTTCGCATTTTTCAAGGTTTTTTCAATCTATTATGATATAATTGAGATAATCGGAGGTGTCCCTATGAGGATCTTACTCGTTGAAGACGAAAAAAGAATGGCTCAGGCACTGTGCGAGATACTGAGACTTGAAAAATATGAGGTTGACCATTTTTCAGACGGGTTTGACGGTCTTTGCGCAGTTGAAAGCAACATTTATGATATTATTATACTTGACGTTATGCTCCCCGGAATAAACGGTTATGAAATTGCAAAAAAAGCGCGGAGAAAAGGAATTGCCACGCCGATTTTAATGCTCACCGCCAAGGCAGAGCTTGACGATAAGGTTATGGGTCTTGACAGCGGCGCAGACGATTACCTGACGAAGCCCTTTATGGCAAAGGAATTGCTGGCAAGGCTGCGTGCGCTTGGTCGGCGTACTCTCGGCACAACCGATGGAACGCTGTCATACGGGGATATTACCCTTGATACCTGCGCGCTCACTCTGTCCTGCGTTACAAACGGACAAAGCGTAAGGCTCAGCGAAAAGGAATATCATATCCTTGAATATCTTATTGCAAACAAAGGTCAGATACTCACCCGCGAACAGCTCGCCTTAAAAATCTGGGGACTTGACAGCGACGCAGAATATAACAATGTTGAGGTATATATGTCCTTCACCCGGAAAAAGCTTGCTTTTGTTGAGGCAAAAACCGAAATCAAAGCGGTAAGAGGAATCGGCTATGAACTGAGGTGCGACGATGTTTAAAAAATCAAGAAGAAAAATCGTTGCAGCCATTATGTCTGTGCTTGTTCTTTTGTGGGTGGGAACGCTCGGCGTGATTTATGCCTCCAGTTATTTTGAAATGAAAAAACAAAACGAAAAGATGCTGAGGGCTCATGCCGAAATTTATGCGCTTTCCCCGTCGATGAACGGCATGACGCCGTCAAGAGGACAAAATCCGGGTGGCAGCAAGCGCGGCTTTGAGCCGGGATTCACCGACTCTCCAATGTTCCGGCTTTCAACCTTTTACACGGTTGCTCTCTCTTATGACGGAGAAGTCCTTGAAATCAAAAACGACACACCGGCGGTACATTCCGACGAGGATTTGGAAAGGCTTGCTCAAAGGATTATAACGGGCGGCAAGGAAACGGGCACGGAAAATAACCTTGCCTTTTACAAAGCAGACAAGGGCGGATATATGCTCGTTACCTTTATGGATAACACCGTTATCAACAAAAGTGCAGCCACCCTGTTAAGATATACGCTCATTTTCGGCGGTGCCGCCCTGCTTGTTTTTTTCTTTTTGTCGGTTTTTCTTGCAAAAAAAATTGTGAAGCCCCTTGAAGAAAACCACCAAAAGCAAAAGCAGTTCATTTCGGACGCAGGGCACGAGCTTAAAACGCCGGTATCGGTTGTCAGCGCCAATGCTGAGCTTTTATCGCGAGAAATCGGCAATAATCAATGGCTTGCCAATATCCAATACGAAAACGAACGAATGGGAGTGTTGGTCAGTCAGCTGCTTGAGCTGGCACGAACCGAAAACATTGTTCCGCAAACTCAGCGTATTGATTTCAGCCGTCTGGCAGGCGGAGAAGCGTTGCCGTTTGAAAGCGTTGCCTTTGAAAAAGGGCTGGTGCTGGTCAGCAACATTGAAAGCGGAATAACAGTTGATGGAAACAGCGCGCAGCTCAAGCAGCTTGTTTCCATATTGCTTGACAACGCCCTGCGCCACGGCGCCTGCAACAGCAAGGTTTATCTGAACCTCACCAAAGAACACGGTTTTGCAAAGCTCTCCGTTATAAATGAGGGCGATGAAATTCCAAAGCAGCAGCGCGAGCAGTTGTTCGAGCGCTTTTACCGCATTGACACCGCCCGAAACGGCGAGGACAAGCATTACGGGCTGGGACTTGCCATTGCAAAGGCGATTGTCACCTCGCATAAAGGGCATATATCCGTTTTTTGCTATGACGGACTTGTTGAATTTAAGGTTCAGCTTCCTGCGCTTTAAAAAAAATTGAAATATCAATAAAACTTCAATCTTCCTCCTGTACAATGCTTTCATCAAAGTACAGGAGGTTTTTTGTGTTTGTGCAAAAAAATGAAAGGAGTGAAACAATGAAATACCGACACGAATGGAAGCATGAAATTAGCTACTGCGATATGTTGGTTCTCCGTCAGCGCTTGTCCGCCGTTGCAAAACGGGATGCTCATACGATTGACGGAAAATATTTGATTCGCAGCTTATATTTTGATAATGCGAACGATAAGGCGTTGAGGGAAAAAATCAACGGTGTAAATTTCCGCGAAAAATTCCGTATCCGGTATTACAACAAAGACACTTCTCTGATACATTTGGAGAAAAAATGCAAGGTTAACGGTCTGTGTCTGAAGAAATGCGAAACGTTGTCCACGAAACAGGCCGAGGCGATTGCCAAGGGTGATTACGAGTGGATGATAAAAAGCGAAATTCCGCTGATTGAGGAGTTTTACAGCAAAATCAAAAGTCAGGGTCTCAGACCGAAAACAATCGTTGAATACACGAGAGAGCCCTTTGTCTTTGCGCCGGGCAATGTTCGCGTAACGCTCGATTACAATATCCGAACCGGAATGAACAGTACGGATTTTTTGAATCCGGACTGTGTAACGGTTCCTGCCGGGGACGCGCCCATAATTCTTGAAGTGAAATGGGATGAGTATCTCCCGGATATTATTCGAGACGCCGTGCAGCTTCCTGATTGCCGGGCAGGTGCATTTTCAAAATATGCCGCATGCAGAATATACGGCTGAAGTTTAGCAAACAAAAAATTTTATAGGAGTATTTATTATGACTTTCAATGACATTTTTAAATCAAGCTTTTTGGAAAATATTACAAGTGTAAGTATTCTCGATATGGTTGTAGCGCTGGTTTTGGCTTTCGGAATAGGTATGTTTATTTTTCTTGTTTACAAAAAGACCTGTCAGAGCGTGATGTATTCTTCAAGCTTCGGCACAACCCTTGTGGCTCTCACAATGATTACAACGGTTGTTATTCTTGCAGTAACCTCCAATGTTGTTCTTTCTCTTGGTATGGTCGGTGCGCTTTCCATCGTCCGTTTCCGCACAG
>JAEDIL010000130.1 GCA_016292455.1 Clostridiaceae bacterium | reverse complement strand
ATTTTTCAACATTTTTTGCACAACTGCACATTTTTTGAACAAAACTGCACATTATAGAGCTTGCACGCTCGTTCACAACTTCATTTCTGTAACGTACCGTTTCTCTTAATCGTTATAAAAGCCTCCGATTAATTCCTAATGAGCCTCAAATTCTTTGACCGCTTTTTTGATTTGCTCAAGTCTGTCGCCCTCGGCGTTAATCCGCAGCAATACCGGCTTTGACAAATCAATGCTGAATATACCGAGAACCGATTTGGCGTCAACGATGTATTTTCCGCATATCAGCACAAAGTCCTCGTCGAACTCAGTAATTTTTGTAACGAATTTTTTTACGCTTTCGATTGTTCCTAAAGAAACATACATATCAAGCATTGTTATTCTTCCTTTCTTTTGTCAGTTTTAAAATCTCGCTTTTTTCCGGCATCACTTTAAGCGCACCCTTTCGGGTTGTGATGATAGATGACGCCGCATTAGCAAAACGCAGCATTTCATGTAAGCTTTGTTCGGTAAAGCTTTCAAGACCGATTCTGAGAACGGCGTCAAGCACGCAGGCCATAAAGGTGTCGCCGGCTCCCGTAGTCTCGATAGTCTTCACCTGCAAAAAAGCGGGACATTGTGTCCTGATGTCCCGATAATACGCCTTGCTTCCTCTTTTACCCATCGTTGCACACACAAGACGGATGTTGTTCTTTTCTCTTATGCGCTCTATGCCTTCGTCAATATCGTCAGTGCCCGTTAAAAATTCAATCTCATCATCTGAAATTTTGAGAATGTCGCACTGTTCCAACCCGTACCGTATTTTTTCCCCGGCTCTTTCAAGACTGTCCCACAAAGGCGGACGGAGGTTTGGGTCAAAGGATATCAGAGCTCCGGCGTTTTTTGCCGCGGCAACAGCCGTTTTGGTTGCTTCTTCAGCTTTTTGATCTGTCATTGACAGGGAACCGAAATGAAATATTTTTGAATCTGCAATCAGCCCGGTGTTGACTTCCTCTGCTCTTAGCATCATGTCGGCACCGGGATTTCTGTAAAACGAAAAGCTTCTGTCTCCGTCCGAAGCCGTGTGCACGAACGCAAGCGTTGTTGGCACCTTGTCGTCCATAAGCAGATTTTCGGTATTGATTCCCAAACGGTTCACGGTGTCCTTAAGCATTTTACCGAACGAATCATTGCCGACCTTGCCGATAAAAGCGGTTTTTCTTCCGAGCTTTTGGAGCATGGCAAGCACATTGCAGGGTGCTCCGCCGGGGTTTGCTTCAAAGAGTTGGTTTTGCTGCGCACTCATGCCGTTCATGGTAAAATCGACAAGAAGCTCACCGAGGGCGGTTACATCGTAGTTTTTCATTATCCTGCCTCCCTTTAAATCTGAATATCGAATTTTTCAATATTCAATATCGCTTTTCCGTCGCACCTGAATACGATTTCGTCCGCTTCAAGCGGCGTGTAAAACGTTGTGCTGAAGGTCTGATAGCCGTCGTTTATAAACAGCTCCGCCGAGTATTTATCGAGTATCAGACGAAGTTTTAAGGTGCTCTGCGGATTTTCAAGCTTCATCTTTCTTTGGCAGACGGCGTCTCTTCTCATGCCGGAATACGTCCTGTCAAACTTGATGCTCTGCTCCTCTTTGTTGTAAGTAAAGCAGGTGGTATATTCCTCGTTGTGAGCAATTTGAATTGAAAGCTTTTCAAAATCACCCGACAGCACTTCTGCCGATAAATCGAGAACTCTGCCCTTGATTCCCGGGAGGCTGACTTCGCCCGAAATCTCCGCATTTTTATAGATTACGGGATTCACACGGTAGTTTTCTATTTCGCGGACAGGGCGCTGATACAGATGACCGTCAATGAGACTCAGCTCTCTCGGAACGGTCATCATACCGTTCCATCTTTGTTCTGCGGGCTTGATATTGATATCCCACGACTGCATCCACGCAATCATAATTCGTCTGCCGTCATTTGTCAAAAGTGTTTGCGGCGCATAAAAGTCCGTGCCGTAATCGAGCATAACGCCTTCGCCGCAATCAAATTTGCAGTCCTTTTTGTTATACTGCCCAAGGAAATAGACAGCATGGTTTCCGTTGTAAAACTTGTTTTTAATCGCCCGCATATCCTGCGGAGATACGATCAGTATATGCTGATTGCCGAGCCTGAAAAAGTCCGGACATTCCCACATCGTGCCGTACGTTCCGTCGTTTTCCGCAAGCACCGTAACGTACTGCCAGTCTTTTAAATCCGGTGACCGGAACAAAACGACCTGTCCCAAACCGTCGCTCTTTCTGTTTCCAGCAACAAGGAAATAGAAGCCGTCATCGAACCAGATTTTCGGGTCGCGGAAATCCTCCCGACTGAAGCCCTCCGGCAGCTGATTACCGTCGATAACGGGGTTGCCTGCAAACTTTCGATAGGTTTTGCCGTCACCGAACGCAAGGCACTGATTCTGAAAAGCACGCTTTTCGCCGTTTTCCGTCTTTTCCGTAACACCGGTATAAACCAAGGCGTGTCCCTCGTCTGTTTCAAGCGCACTGCCCGAAAAGCAGCCGCCTTCGTCAAAGCTTTCGTCCGGAGCAAGCACGTCCGGCAGGGTTTTCCACTTGATGAAGTCGCCGGAAGTACAATGCCCCCAGTGCATCGGTCCCCATGCGTCACTGTAAGGATGGTGCTGATAAAACAGATGATATTGATTCCTATATTCCGAAAAACCGTTAGGGTCGTTTATCCAGCCGACCGGAGCCGTAACATGAAAATCGGGTCTTTGCTCTTCCGGCACCTTGTTTTTTTCAATATAGCTGTTCGCCGTTTCTAATTTATTCATATCAACCACAACCTTTTTTCAACTGAATCTCAGGAAGCTCTGATTAAATCTGATGTACATCAAAGCGTATGCTGTGATTTATTCAGAGGTTCCCTTATATTGCCTCTTCTGTTTCTCTGTCGAAGAAATGCATTTTATGCGGCATGAACACAAATTCAACCTGATCTCCTATCCGGCACACCTCATACTTGGATACTCTTGCTACCGTCTGCGCACCGCCGAACCGGAAGTACAGATTGTTTTCATTTCCCATGATTTCCGTATTCTCAATAACAGCCTGCTGACTGTTTTGTTTATAAACATCAATGTTCTGACTGTCAAACTTGATATCCTCGCCACGGATTCCGAGAATCAGCTCTCCTTTATGTTCCGACAGCCTTTCTGCCGTTGCTTTCGGGAGGGTCATTTTGCTGCCGTCCGCAAAGGTCATTTCTTCGCCGTTTACGGTGACATCATAAAAATTCATCTGCGGGGAGCCGATGAAGCCTGCCACAAATTTATTCTGCGGATGTTCATACAGCTCCATAGGTTTGCCTATCTGCTGGATAACACCGTCTTTCATAATGACAATGCGATCCGCCATGGTCATGGCCTCCACC
>JAEDIL010000041.1 GCA_016292455.1 Clostridiaceae bacterium | reverse complement strand
CTGTTGTTTCAACCGGCAGAAGCGACTTCCCGAACCAGGTCAACAACGTTCTTGCTTTCCCGGGTATTTTCCGCGGTGCTCTTGACGTTCGCGCAAGCGACATCAACGACGCTATGAAGGTTGCGGCTGCTTATGCACTTGCAGGTCTTGTAAGTGATGAAGAGCTCAACGCTGATTACATCATTCCCGCAGCTTTCGACCCCAGAGTCAAGGACGCAGTAGCAAAGGCTGTTGCTCAGGCTGCAAGAGACAGCGGCGTTGCAAGAATCTGAGAACGATTCATAACGCATAAACAGGTTTTCTTCCGGAGAGAAACGTATTGTCCGTTTCTCTCCGTTTTTCTGTCTGCTGCTGTCCGGTTCCGGCGGCAATGAAGTGTTTTCAATATCGTGTTTCAAAGTGCTTCTTTTGCTGAACTATGCCGCCGGGCGAAGCGTTGTTTTCCGGTTGATTTGAAGCATCGCTTCTTCAAGGGCTAAATCACGGATACTTGAATATCACCGGGTTTGTGCCGGTTGAAAGTTATATTGCAGAAATTGAAGATTTTGTTCTTAAATACTCTTGACGTTGAGCCTGAAAAGGTTATAATTATAAATTGAACTGCTCATAAAAAATAAACGTGATAGTATCACGGAAGACCGGGCGGCTGATTGAAATAATAACATCACAACCTGATGAAAGGAATAAGGGTTATGGACTACTTTATCACATTTTTGGAAGGGATAATCTCGTTCATCTCACCTTGTATGCTGCCGATGCTTCCGGTGTATGTTTCATACTTTGCGGGGCAAAGCAAGGAGAAGGACGAAAAAAGTCCGAAAACTATATTTAAGGTAATTGCCTTTGTTGTCGGCTTCACGGTTGTATTTACAGCTCTTGGACTTTTTTCGGGTACCCTTGGTCATTTGCTTTCAGAATATCAGACTGTTGTAAATGTTGTTTGCGGAGTCATTGTAATACTGTTCGGTCTTTCTTATCTTGAAGTTTTTCGCATTCCTTTTTTCAAAGGAATGAAAGGCGGATATAAGGTTACGGGAATTGTTTCGGCGTTCATTTTCGGAGCTGTTTATTCGGTCAGTTTAACGCCTTGCGTCGGTGCTTTCCTCGGCTCTGCTCTGATGCTGGCGTCAAGTGCGGGCAGTGCCTTTAAGGGCGCAACCTTACTTTTGGCTTATTCGTTGGGACTCGGTATTCCGTTTGTTTTTTCCGCAATTCTGCTTGATAAGCTTTCGGGTGCATTTTCCTTTATAAAAAAACACTACAAAACGATCAATTTAATCAGCGGAATTGCTTTGATTGTTATGGGAGTTTTAATGGTGTTCGGGCTGATGAATTCCATATTGTCTTATTCTTTGTGAGGTGAATTGAGAAAATGAAAAATAAAACATGGGTTATTATTGCGGTCGTTTTTGTTGCAGTTATGGTGTTAGCAGTGGCGCTGTATCCTACGCTCAGCGAACGGTACTCTCCGGAAAGCTTTTCCGAAAACACAAAAGAAAACGAAGTTGTCCTGACCAAAGATTTCACCGTTTGCGATTCGGAAATGAACGAAGTCAGGCTTTCGGATTTCTTCGGGAAGCCAATCGTTGTTAATTTTTGGGCGACCTGGTGCTATCCCTGCAAATCCGAGCTTCCTGCGTTCAACAATGCATATGCAAAATATAAGGACGATGTTGTTTTTCTGATGGTCAACCTTACCGACAATGAGCAGGAAACCGTAACAAGCGTAAAGAAATTTATTGATGAAAGCGGTTACGACTTTCCGGTATATTATGACATTGCATTTGACGCGTCTGATGCTGCGGACGCCTATGATGTCCGGTCTATTCCCGAAACACTTTTCATAAATGCCGACGGTTCGCTTTATGATTTTCGAATCGGAGCGTTGAGCGAGGAGGTTCTGGAAAGCTATATTAAAAAAATAACGGGAGAAGCAAAATAACAAACAGATAAAAAGCCCGATCCGGTTTTTGAAGCTTTTCCGCGCTGTACTGCACTGAAAAGAAAAGTGATAATGTCACAAAATTTTAATTTATAACCGGGTATAATAATGCCGCAACAAAAAGGAGGACACAAAAATGTCAGTAATAAAAATCAGCAAAGAAAACTTTCAGAATGAAGTTTTGAATTCCGAAAAGACGGTACTTCTTGATTTTTACGCCGATTGGTGCGGCCCCTGCCTTATGGTGGGACCGATAGTATCGGAAATCGCAGAGGAAAGAAGCGATGTCAAGGTCGGAAAAATCAATGTGGATGAACAGCCGGAGCTTGCCGCACAGTTCGGTGTTATGAGCATCCCGATGCTCGCCGTTATTAAAGACGGCAAAGTTGTTAATCAGGCGGTCGGCGCAAGATCGAAAGAGCAGATTCTGGCAATGCTCTGAGAAAAAACAATACGGGACTTTTTTAACCCCGGGGTGCACTGTGAGCATAGTCGCCCCGATGATTAAGTACACACATGCGGTGAACATGGCTGCGGTCACGGACATTGCGGACGAAATCACTAAAAAACACATCCTGATATTTCCGTCGATGTAGCGGAATATCCACTAAACAGCGTTCAATTTATCAAAAATAAAAAAGAAAGAGGTAACAAAAAATGGCAAAATGGAAATGTACTGTATGCGGTTATGTTCAGGAAGGAGACACTGCTCCTGAAGCTTGCCCTGTATGCAAACAGCCGAAAGAAAAGTTTGCAAAAATTGAGGAAGCTTCAAGGAATCCTTATGCCGGCACCAAAACCGAAAAGAATCTTTGGGAAGCATTTGCCGGCGAGTCTCAGGCGAGAAACAAGTACACATACTTCGCAAGCGTAGCGAAAAAGGCCGGCTATGAGCAGATAGCAGCGCTTTTCCTGCAAACAGCCAATAACGAAAAGGAACATGCAAAGCTGTGGTTTAAGGCTCTCGGTGAGATTGGTGATACCGCCGAAAATCTCCTTCATGCTGCAGAAGGCGAAAATGCTGAATGGACCGATATGTACGACCGTATGGCAAGAGAGGCTGATGAAGAGGGATTTCACGATTTAGCCGAGCAGTTCCGTGGCGTTGCCGCTATCGAAAAGGCACACGAAGAAAGATACCGTGCTCTTCTCAACAATGTTGAAGCAAAAACAGTTTTTGAAAAGTCCGGTGTAACAGTTTGGGAATGCCGCAACTGCGGACATATCGTTGTCGGCACTTCCGCTCCTGAAACTTGCCCTGTATGCAAGCATCCGCAATCATATTTTGAAGTTCGCAAAGAGAACTATTAAGGGGAAAATACAATGAAAGAAAGATTTTATATTTGCCGCCATTGCGGTAACCTTATAGGACTTATCAATGACGCAGGCGTTCCCATGATGTGCTGCGGACAGAAAATGGAAGCGCTTGTTCCCAATACTGCTGAAGCTGCCGGAGAAAAGCATCTGCCTTTTGTAACCGTAGAGGACGGCGCTATTCATGTCAGTGTCGGTGAAGTAACCCACCCGATGACCGATGAGCACTACATTCAGTGGGTGTATGTTGAAACCGAAAACGGCGGTCAGCGCAGAGCGTTTAAGCCCGGGGAAGCACCGGAAGTGAGCTTCTGCATTGGCGGGGATAAACCGATTGCCGTTTACGCTTACTGCAACCTCCACGGTCTTTGGAAAACTGAAATTAAATAAAAAGTTTATCGCCTGCCGAAAACTCCCGGCAGGCGATTTGTTGCTTTTTCAACCGCAATTTTACTCAGGCGGCGATGAAAGAGCTCATTTCCAAGATTTTATCAGCAGATTTTCAACATCTTTGGGTTCCAACACCTTACCCATGGAGACAACCTTTTCATTGATAACAATAGCCGGCATACTCATAACACCGTATTCCATAACCTTTTGCATATCAGTGATATACTCAACTTCTACCGGTAATCCCATTGCTTTCACAGCTTCTTTTGCATTTTCAAACTGCTCGTGACAGGATTTGCAGCCTGCAACCGCATTTTTCACCCGTTCGCAGGAGCATGAGAATACGTATGCGGTTTTCATCACAGAATGCCTTAAAAATGAGGGCGGTTTTTTTCTCATTCATCTGAAAAGCCAACTTTCATAAATGTTTGTCTATGTATCATTGTATACAATACATAGATAATTGCCAATAAGTTTTTCTGAAAACGCCGGCAGGAAGAGAAAAATCTTTCTGCTGACGTTTGATTTACCGAGAAAAGGGCAACAAAAAGAGAGAAGCGCAAAAACTTCTCTCGATTCTCTTGCCGTTTGCAATTCTCGGCGTTTCATTAAAACACAACTGTCCTTATCGGCTCTGAGCGTTCGGCAACAGTTTTTATTTTGTTATCCTCTTAAAGAAACAGTTTTTGAAAAGTCTGAATAAAGTGTGGCGGTTTCGCTCTTTGTTACGGCTTTGACGCGAAGGAGACATTTTTCCTTTGCCGCCAGCTGTTTTTCAAAGGTTGTTTTCGCAGAGGAGAGCTTTTTTAGAAGAACATATTTCCCGTTTTTCTTGATATAGACTTCATATCCGGTTGCACCGCTGACCTTTTTCCATTTGAAAACAGCTTTCTTGTTTTTGACTGTTGCAGTGACAACGGGAGCTTCGGGCTTTGTTGAAAGCAACACCGCAGGGGTGAACGCGCCGAAGAGATATTTGCCGTCCGCAATAACAAACGGACGCACTGAATAGCTGACGCTTGTTCCCGGTTTCAGACCGGTAACAGTGAACGAGGTTTTTTCGGTTTCGCCGATAAGCCGATAGGTTTTTTTGGTTTTGTTGTAACTGTAAAGCCTATATCCGACCGCACCGCTGACTTTTTTCCATTGAACGGTCAGGAGGGTTTTTTTAGTTTTTTCCGGAGTCTGAAAAAGCTTTTCGCTTGCCGCCGGAACAACTGTCACAGAGCAGCCGGCGCTGAGTCCTGAGGAATCAAGTGAAGAAGCTGTTACGGTTGTTTTGCCGAAGTTTTTCGCTTTAATAACGCCGCTTTCGTCAACTTCTGCAATTCTGCTGTCCGCACTCTTGAAAAGCAGCTTTTTGTTTCCGGCGTTATCGGGAGCAACGGAAAACGAAAGCTTTTCGTTTTTGCCTTTCACAATGACGGCAGAGCTTTTGTCAGGAGTTATTGATGTCAGCAGGATGTCTGCTTTATCAAGAACGTTAAAGGTCACTGCCTTGCTTTTCGGCTTCCACGATGGCGCATGGGAATTTGAAGCGGTGACATATACCTTGACCTTGTCGGGCCGGTCAACGGTAAAGGTTGCCGAAGCAGAGCCTGTTTTGATTGAGGCAAGTTTTTTCCCTGAGGAAGAGAGTACGCTCACGGTATAACAGTTTGCTCCGCCCGTTTTTTTCCAACTGACCGGAATGGTTTCACCTGCGGCAAAAACGTCCTTTGGTTCGGCCACAACGGGGGCGTTGCCCTGACCTGAAAGATATGTGCTGTAATCAAGGGCGGCCCAGCCTGTGAGCGAGCCGTAGGTGACGAAGCCCCAAAGATGGTCCTTGGTGTTCTTTTTTTCACTGACGGTGAATGTCGCCTCGGGCGGAATCTGACCGACAACGGTTTTTTCAACGGAAGCACCGGCTCTGACGTTGAGGTAACCCTCGTCATTCATTTGCCAGCTTTCGGTTTTCAAAAGCTGCTGCTGCTCCTCCTCGTCTGCGAGGTCAACGGCGTTTTTGTGAAAATCGAGGTTGGTGTTCTTTCTTCCGTTTCCTTTCTGGTGGAGAACATAACTGAATCCGGGCATATCTTCAAGCTTCATTTTTCCCCAGCGGATCTGACAGCCGGGGTACCAGTTTGCGTCAACAAACGAAATTTCGTTGCCCTTTACGCCGGTAACAACAAGGGAATGCGAGCCGTTGCGGTACCGGATAATATCGCCGACGCGGAGATTTTTTGCGCTCAGCTTTTCGCTTTTGTCCCAGCTTCTTGGGCTTGTTCCGACAATTTCATAGCCGATTTTATATGCAAAGCCCATGCATTGAATTGCGTTTTCAAAGCTGTTGCAGGTAATGTTCTCGCTGTTCCAGTCGATGTTTTTGTGGGTCGGGCAGGGACGGCTTGTGACCTTGTCGGGATTGTTTTTCTTTGAACCGACATGGTTCCAGTATTTTTTATGAGGAAATTTTTTCGTCAGCGAAATCAGCGTTTTCATCGTGATGTCTGCCGCCTGCGCTTCAATAACGGCGGAAAATGCCGAAAAAATCATAACTGGGCAAAGAAAAAAGGCAAGGGCTCTTTTTAACATATTTCCACTCCCGTTTTGCAGACTGCTTTTCTGCGTAACGGAAGAAAGATGCTTTTGAAAACAGGGAGACGGATTGGACAACAAATTGCCGAAATGTCATTATGAAAAAGGAAAATATTGACATGAGGCAGCATTGAATGTATAATGTGAATACAAAACAGAAGGAGATGAAACAGATGCTGAAATCAATTTTAAAGGTTCTTATTGTTGTTCTTTCGCTTTTTTCGCTTGCCTTGCCGGAACAGGTCGGCCTTGCGAGAAAAGTCAGCGACAAGGAAATTGACATGGAAAGGTTTGAGCTTGTCTGGAACGATGAATTTGAGGGCGACAGGCTTGACAAATCAAAGTGGGGAACAAGCTGGTGGATAACCGAGCGCAAGGGCGGCTTCTGGCATGAGGATCTCGTTTCCGTCAGGGAGGGCAACCTTGTAATTTCTGCTGAGTATAAAGCCGAACCGCTTGAAAACCGCTATCTTGACAAATGGGGCGATTCAATCAGTTTCGAGCCCTATAAAGCCGGCTGGTACAGCGGTATGATTTCAACGCGCGGAAAATATGAGCAGAAGTACGGCTATATGGAAGTACGCTGTATTCTTCCCGCATCGTCGGGAATGTGGGCGGCATTCTGGATGATGAACACCGATGTTTATAATGTCAACCAGAGCGGTGAAGACGGAACGGAAATTGATGTTTTTGAATCTCCGTGCTATGATAAGCATCGCCTCGGTCTTGACATGGTGTCGCTCAATATTCATTATGACGGCTATGAAGAGGGACATAAGTATCAGCACGTCGGAAAGTATTTTATTGAAAACAATCCCTATGAGGAATACAATACCTACGGCGTTGAGTGGAACGAAAACGAGTATATTTTCTATATCAACGGAAAGGAAGCCGCAAGGTCAACCTTCGGCGGCGTTTCAAAGAACCCGGAATACCTTCTGCTTTCGGTTGAAATTCACGGCAATAACGGTGTTGCTTCGGAAGACCCGAAAGGAACCGGAAAAATGAAGTATTCCGCCGGCGGACCCAACGAATTCAAGGTTGATTATGTCCGCTGCTATCAGTATAAATAACAGCCTTGCGTCGGTCTGAGGTTCCGCTTTGAAGCCTCTTTGCCGTATCCCATACTTTTTTGCAACATCGGCAGACAGGAGAAGCGTTTCGGTTAGGATGCAGGTGAGCAATTAAAAGGGACTGTTCTGTGTTTTCAGAACAGCCCCATTATTTTATGAGTTATATCTGCTCATGGCTTCATCGGTTTTTCCGTCAACCATGAGGGCAATTGCTTCGCAGGCATTGTCGGCAGCTTTGCGCAGCTCTGAGAGCTGTTCTTTCGTGAACGGCATAAGTACCCAGCTTGCAAGGTCAAATTCCGGATTCGGCTTTGCTCCGACACCGAGCTTGATTCTCGGAAAAGCGTCGCTCGCCAGCTGATAGATTATGCTTTTGATTCCGTTGTGACCTCCGTCGGAGCCTTTTCTGCGGATTCTGAGTCTGCCGGGTTCAAGGTTGATGTCGTCAAAAATGACGATTATTCTTTCCGGCGGGAGCTTGAAGAATGTCGCTGCATCGCGGACGGATTCGCCGCTCAGGTTCATGAAGGTCTGCGGCTTCATCAGAAGGCAGCGCTTGCCGTTTATTCTTGCGTCGGTGACAAGAGCCTTGAATTTAAGGCGGTCAATTTTCACACCGAGATTCTGTGCAAGCAGATCAATGCAAAGGAAGCCGGCGTTGTGCTTTGTCACTTCATATTTTTTTCCGGGATTGCCAAGACCGACGATCATGTAGTCATAGGCGCTCTCACCGGCGAATTTATCCTTTTTAAAAAACATTTCAATTCTTCCTTATTCCATGCCTCTGTAAGGCTTTTTTCTTTTTACCCAGTCCTCTTTGTTTTCCTGTCGCGCTCTTGCAATTGCAAGGGCATTTTCGGGAACGTCTTTGGTAATGGTTGAGCCGGCGGCGGTGTAGCCGTATGCGCCGACGGTTACGGGGGCAACAAGATTTGTGTTGCAGCCGATGAAAGCGTGGTCGCCGACAGTTGTGCGTGACTTTTCTTTTCCGTTGAAGTTGACAGTGACGCAGCCGCAGCCGAAGTTTACGTTCCTGCCGACGTCGCTGTCTCCGACATAGGTCAGGTGCGAAACACTCGTTTTTTCGCCGATGAAGGAGTTTTTGACTTCAACAAAGTTGCCGAGGTGCACCCTTGCGGCGATGTGACTGTTTGGTCTGATGTGTACAAACGGACCGAGGTCTGCTTCCTCTCCGATTTCGCTTTCGAACGCCTGAACGCTGTTGAGCGATGCGTTCTTTTCAACCGTTGTGTCAAAAAGCAGAGTGTTCGGACCGATTACCGAACCCTCTTTGACGCTCGTCTGTCCTGTCAGAACCGAGCCTTGAAGAACGATTGTGCCTTTTTCGAGTTTTACGTTTTTGCCGATGAAAACGCCGTCTGTAACGGGAATGAGAACGCCGTTGCTCTTATGGTTTTCAATAATCTCCTGCCGTTGCTCTGCTGTGAGGGAAAGCAGTTCCTCTGCGACCTTTCTGTTCATTGAGAATTCTCCTTTGGAGTTGATGCTTTACAAGTCTTAATATTTTATTATTATGCCAAGAATTTCTGAAATAATCAAGTCCCGAGGGGAGTATTCGGCAAAAAAGCTTTTCGCTGATGCAGGAGAAATGAAATTTTTATAGTTTTTTATTGATATTTGATGAAAAACGGAGAAATGTATGTTATACTGCATAATGTATACTTGTGACTATTTGTGACGCGTTTTGCGCACTGACGAGAGGATAAACAAAGGATATGGATGCTGAGAATAATAACAGACCGAAAACCGCCGAAACCGAGTTGCTTGTCGGACGAAATGCCGTTTCGGAGGCGCTGCGAAAGGGCAGGGTGATTGACACTTTGCTTGTTGCAAGGGGTGAACGCGGCGGTTCAATTGTGAGGATAATTGCCGAATGCAGGGAAAAGGGCGTCGTTGTCAAGGAGGTTGACAAACGCAAGCTTGATTATCTTTGCGCCCAGGGCAACCATCAGGGTGTTGCCGCCTATGTTGCCGCACATGAATACGCGGAGATTGACGATATTTTTGCTCTTGCCGAAGAACGCGGCGAAGAGCCGTTCATCATAATCTGCGACGAGCTTGAAGACCCGCATAACCTCGGCGCAGTCATCAGAACTGCGGAGTGTGCCGGCGCTCACGGAATAATTATTCCGAAAAGGCGCAGTGTTTCGCTCACATGGGCAGTTTCAAAAGCGGCGGCAGGCGCGCTTGAATATATGCCGGTTGCAAGGGTGACAAACCTTGCTTCAACTCTTGACGGGCTGAAAAAGCGCGGAGTCTGGATATACAGTGCAGATATGGACGGCAAAAGCTGGAATGAAACGGATTTTTCCGGCGCTGTCGGTCTTGTTGTCGGCTCTGAGGGCTCAGGCGTGAGCAAGCTTATCCGAGAAAAGAGCGATTTCATTGTGTCGCTCCCAATGAAAGGGAAAATTACTTCCCTCAATGCCTCGGTTGCGGCAGGGATTCTTATGTATGAAGTTTCAAGGCAAAGAACTGTGAAGGGTGGAAACAATGGCAGACCTTAACAACAACAGTAACGAAATGCCCGAGGGCATCGAATCAATAAACAAGCTTCTTGAATCTGTCGGACTTACTCCGATTTCCGATGAGTCTGAAAAAAAAGCAGATGAAGTAACGCAGCTTTCTGAAACATCGCCTGAAAAAACGAAGATAATTTTCTCCGATGACCAGAAGACAAAGCATTTCAATTTCGGAAAAGCCGCTGACGCGCCGGAAGAGGAGGAGAGCAGACAGATTTTTCTTGACGGCTATGGCGAGGCGGAAAAGCCGCGCGTGGTTTCTCAGGCAGCTGTTGAGCGTCAACTGAAAAAGACAAGGAAGAATCTGATTGAAAATTTCCGCGTTCTTTCAAAGGAAACCTCCGACAAGGCGATTCTTGAAAAAGAGCCGACCGGTGAGGGGGGAAAGAGCGTTGCCGATTCACTGGAAATCAAAAAGGGCGAAAACCTTTTTGATGCCGTTGACCGCGCAGACAAGAAAAAGAAAGGCGGTTTCCTTGAAAAGGGAGTCCGCTATGTTCAGGGTAAAACGCGCAGCGAACGAAAACGCGAGGAACTCAACGGAGCAAAAATTCAGCGCATTTCATTGAAAGAACAAAAGGAAAAAAGGAAAGGACAGCTCAGGGCTGTTACAGTTCTGTTTGCACTTTCCCTTGTGTTGTTTTTCATGCTTTGTGTATACGCCGAAACGGGTACTCTTTCCGCTCTTTTCGGCGGCAGCGCCGCAGTGTATATTCTTCTGAACGTTTTGCTCATTGCGCTTGGCGCTTTTTGGGGCAAAGACATAATGAAAGACGGCTTTTCCTCATTGAAAGCCTTTTCGCCGCGGCCTGCGTTTTTTGTTCTGCTCTGCGGTGCGCTGACGATGGTTCAGTGCCTTTCGCTGTTCGTTTTCAAGGCCCGGCAGCCGTCGGATCTGACCGCATATACGCCGTTCTTTCTGCTTTCGCTTCTCTCTGCCTGTGCAGCGGATTATTTGAAGCTTGAAGGAATCCGGCACGACATTTCTGTGCTGATGCGCTGCAAGCAGCTGCGCTCGCTTCAAACGGTTGAAAACAAAAACGATGCGGCAGCTCTCGGCTACGGAATAAGCGGAAAAGATGATCCCACAATCCTTTATTCTGCGCCCTGCGCAATTCCGAAGAATGTTGAAAGGCTTGCTTTTTCCGGAAACTTGCAGGAAAAGCTGTTTTTTGTTCTCGCAATTGTTGCCTTGTGTGCAGGCGCCGTTTTTGCGGTTGTTTCAGTTGTGATTTCAAAAAGCGGGGCGGCATTCTTTGCTTCGCTTGCAAGCGGCTTCTGCCTTTGTATGCCGGCGCTTTCGGAGCTTGTTTCGGCACTTATCAAAGGGAAAAACGATTCCTCGCTTTCCGAAGGCTCTGCCGTTGTGGCTTCCGTTGACAGCGCGGCGCGTGTCGCCGGCGCAAATGCCATTGCCGTTGACGCAGACGAGCTTTTTGAGGGCAGAGTTTCAAAATTCAAAACCGTTCCCGGTGAAAAAATGGCAATCTCGGACGCAGTTGTCTATGCCGCGGCAACCCTGAAAAATACCCGCAGCGTTTTGAAAAATGAATTTGACTCTTTCCTTGAAGAAGAGAGAATACGGCTTCCCGAAGCGGAGGATGTTCAATATGAGGAGCAGCTTGGCTATGCCTGCTGGATTGCCGGCAGGCGGGTTCTTGTCGGCAACCGCATGATGCTTGTTTCCCACAGCATCGAGCCTCCGGATGAAGCTGCGGAAAAAGAATATGCCGGGGGCAAAAACGTGATGTACGTTGTTGTTGAGGGCGTCATTGCCGCGCTGTTCGTTGCCGACTACCGTGTGCGCAGCGATGTCAGGCGCAGCGTCCGTGCGTTCAACAAAACGGGGCTTGTGCTCATGCTCAGCTGCGGAGACCCTTGTCTGACTCAGGAGGCGGCGGCAAGAAAGCTGATGGCTGACGTTGCGGCAATAAGGATTTCTTCAACAAAAAATTGCCGCCTTGTTGACACCTACAAGGAAAACGCGGAAATTCAGAAGGAAAGCGGTCTGTTCTGCGCCGGGCAGGATAGGAATATTCTGTTCCTTGTCAACGGCGCACACGATTTGTTTGAAGCGGAACGTCTTTCAAAAGCGGTCATGCTTGCCGGTCTCGGGTTCTGTTTTGTTCTTTCTGTTGTTGCGGCAATACTCGGCGTTTCAACAGCTCCGGGACCCATGACGCTCTGCCTGATTCAGCTTTGCTGGGGAGCAGTTTCATATTTTATCGGGAAAACAAGAATAAAATAACAGTGAATCTTCCGGTCTGAGCGGCTGACTTGGCGTCGCCCTGACCGGAAAAACGAAAGGCGAATGATATGAGCAGTAACAAAATTATCAATGTTTCTGAGCTGAAAAAGTCCTACGGGAGCAAAAAAGTTCTCAAAGGGGTAACATTCAGCGCACAGAGCGGTCAGATTATCGGTCTGCTCGGACCGAACGGCTGCGGAAAAACAACACTCATAAAAATCCTTACCGGGCTTATCAAGGATTACGACGGTGTTGCAAGAATTGACAACGAGGAGCCCGGCGCCTACACAAAAAGCATCATTGCCTATCTTCCGGAAAAGTCCTATCTTCCGGATTGGATGCGTCCTGCTGATGCGATTGAATATTTTGCAGACTTTTATAAGGATTTTGACCGTCAGAAGGCGGAAAAAATGCTTTTGCGCTTCGGTCTTGATTTGAAGCAGAAGCTGAAAACAATGTCAAAAGGTCAGCAGGAAAAGCTCAGGCTTGCGCTGGTGCTCTGCCGCAGGGCAAAGCTTTATATTCTTGATGAGCCTCTCGGCGGCGTTGACCCGGCGGCGAGAAGTCATATCCTTGACCTCATCATGGAAAACCATGAAAAGGACTCGACAATCCTCATTTCTACTCATCTTATCAGCGATGTTGAATACATCTTTGACCGTGTTCTTATGATAAACAACGGTCAGGTCGTCATTGATTCACACGTCAACGAGCTTCGCGAAAAGGGCAGAACCGTTGAAGAGGTATTCAAGGAGGTATTCAGCTATGCTTGGTAAGCTTTTGAAACATGAATTTAAACAGACGGCGCGCTATGTTTCCCTGATATACATAAGTGCGGCAGTAACAACGCTTGTAATGTTCATTGCAATGCTCACAAAGGCAACCGCAATCAGCGTTATCGGTTCGTCTGTTCTTGCTTTTGCCGGTTTTCTTTCCGTTGTCTTCACCGTCGTTCTTGTAATCGGCAATTTTTATAACACGCTTTACACAAACCGCGGCTATCTGAGCTTTACTCTGCCGGTAAAATGCAGCTCGCTGCTCATTTCAAAGGTACTTGTTTCGCTTGTGTGGTTTGTCATTTCGTTCGTCGTCTGCGGACTTATCTATTTTGTCATATACCTCAATGTAAAGTCTCAGGTTGACGGTGAGCAGATGGGCGGAGTTGTCGATACCATCAGGGAAAGCGGTTTGCTTGAAATGCTTCCGAGCGGAAAAATGATTGCCAAAGCCGTAGTCATTATCGTGTTCTACATTTTTATTTCGATTCTGACCTTTGTCAGTTTTGTATATTTTTCGCTTTCGCTTTCAAACACAAGGCCGCTTCAACAGCACCCGTGGATGTTCGGATTTTTGATTTTCTGCGGCTCATATATTGTTACAAACACAATCAGCGCGTGGCTCAACGAGCATCTGCCGCTTTGTATTGCGCTCACTGAGGATAATCTTAAAATTGCGTTTTCACAGGCGCAGAATATTGACGCGCTATACTCAATCGGTCTTGGAGGAATGGTATTTATGACGCTTGCCGCAGTCGGAATGCTCTTTGCAACCGGCTGGATAATGGAACATAAGGTCAATATAAAGTAAATTCACAAAACCGGGATGACGTCTGTGCTTCTGCACCTGCCGCAAGAATACCGGTAATTTATAGGAGAATGAAAATGAAAAAGAATCAGAGCAATCCCATTGCCGCTGTATGCGCGGTTGTTACGCTTGTTGTTCTTGAAGTTGCAGTAAGGCACTGCATGAGAAAATACGGCAGAAAGGCCTGAAAATGAGCAAAAAACCGATTAAAAAAGAGGGCAGAGGAAACGGCTGCCCTCTGTATAAAAAGTGCGGAGGCTGTCAGCTTCAGAACATGAGCTATGAAGAGCAGCTTTCATTTAAGCAGGTCAGGTGTATTCGTGAGCTTGGTCAGTT
The DNA here is from genome assembly GCA_016292455.1 of Clostridiaceae bacterium. Classification (GTDB taxonomy): domain Bacteria; phylum Bacillota; class Clostridia; order Oscillospirales; family Acutalibacteraceae; genus UBA6857. The sequence goes on along the minus strand of JAEDIL010000041.1, from coordinate 1,327 downwards.
TTGTCATGTTGAAGAGATAATAGGAATGGAAAAGCCGCTGCATTACCGCAACAAGGTTCAGGCGGCGTTCAGAAATGTCGGCGGAAAAGTGATTTCCGGCGTGTATCAGTCTGCAAGCCACAAGGTTGTTTTGGTTGACAAGTGCTTTCTTGAAGACGAGCAGGCCGATGAGATAATTGTGTATATCCGCAAGCTGCTTCCGTCTTTCAGGCTCGGTGCATATAACGAGGACACCGGCCGCGGCTTTTTGCGTCATGTACTTGTCCGCCGCGGCTTTTCAAGCGGACAGATTATGGTTGTCCTTGTTACGGGCAGCGAACTGTTTCCGAAAAAAAAGGACTTTCTCAGCCGGCTGCTTTCCGCTTTTCCGCAGATTACAACTGTGGTCCAGAGCGTCAACAACGCCAGAACAAGCCTTGTTCTCGGAAAAAAAGAAATCGTTCTGTTCGGAAACGGCTATATTGAGGATACGCTGTGCTCCTGCCGTTTCAGAATTTCGCCCTCTTCATTCTATCAGATAAATCCGGTTCAGACTGAGGTGCTTTATAAAACAGCCATTGATTTCGCATGCCTCAGAAAGGGAGACTCGGTGCTTGATGCCTATTGCGGAACGGGCACTATCGGCATTGCTGCGGCAAAGGCAAAAGAAATTCAGCTTACGGGTGTTGAGCTGAACGAAAGCGCGGTCAGGGATGCGGTTTTCAATGCAAGGCTCAATGGAATCAAAAACGCCGAGTTTTTCTGCGCCGATGCAGGCAGTTTTATGCTTGACCTTGCTGCTCAGAACGCAAAGCCCGACGTTGTTTTCATGGATCCGCCGAGAGCCGGAAGCGATATGAATTTTCTAAGAAGCCTTGTTGAAACAGCTCCGGAGAGGGTTGTTTATGTTTCCTGCAATGTTGAAACACTTGCGCGCGACCTTCGCTTCCTTTGCAAAAACGGTTACAGCGTGAAGAAAATTCAGCCTGTGGATATGTTCCCCCACACGAATCATGTCGAGTGCGTGACGATGTTGAAAAAAACGAATGTGCTTTAACGTTTGACATGTTGATTTGAGACGCAGAAAAAACCGGCTGATGATATTATTCAGCAATCGAACAATCCAATGACTGCGAAAAAAATTGAAAAAAGTCTTGACAAAACAAAGAATATGGTATATATTAGACGAGTCGTCGGACGGCAAACACCGATGATTCGGGAGCATAGCTCAGCTGGGAGAGCATCTGCCTTACAAGCAGAGGGTCACAGGTTCGAGCCCTGTTGTTCCCACCAATATGGCCCGGTAGTTCAGTTGGTTAGAACGCTAGCCTGTCACGCTAGAGGTCGA
>JAEDIL010000040.1 GCA_016292455.1 Clostridiaceae bacterium | reverse complement strand
AATCTGATGTACAGATTACGCCGTCAGATTTTTCGTCAGATTGTGCAAAAGCCGCATCCTGTCGGATTTCAAGCGCCTTTTGTGCAATATGACGGGAAAGATGCAAGTAAGATGTGCATCAAAGCGTATGCTGTGATTTATTCAGAGGTTCCATAATTACCTGAAAGAGTTCAGCCTGAAAAAACGGCCTGACCGAAAGCCGATTCAAAAAAACTGAACACTGCGCCGGCAGGAGTGAACGGCAAAAGCTTTCTGAGCCTTTGCCACAGCTTTTCTGCCGGTATTTTTATCTGAACACTCCCGTTCTCTTCTGATATTTCAAGCCGCTCGCTCTCTGTTGCAAAAACGGCAACAGCGTAATCCTGCCCGCAGAGCATCCTTTCCGTTCTCGCCTCGGCAGTCATGGCGCCGACCAAAACAACGGCAGAACAAAGGATTGCCGTTGCAGTGAGAAAGAACGCACGAAAGCAGCTTCTGAGCTTATCCACCTTTGGTTTCCTCCTCTGTGTAATTATTCAGCAACCGGGAAAGCGACGCGCCTATGAGTCTTCCGGAATACTCCGCCTCTTCAAGCGTATTTGAGTCGCTGCCGACTTCCAAAAGCAACGAGCAATGCGTAAGATTCATATTATAATCGCGCGGACAAAAATAAAGAGGTCGGGTCAGACCGGGAAAGCTTTCCTCCATCTCTTTTTGAAGCTGCAAGGCAAAAACAAGATTTTGCTGCCAATCGGGAAAATTTTCAATTCCGTTGCCTTCCTCCTGGCAGCCGCTGATTATCATCACCTGCGCCGCACGTTTTCCGCCGATTTCGGCAACGGGGCGGATTTTTGTTCCGTCGGTGCGCTGAATCGCGTCACGGTGAATGTCAAGCACCACCTGAATTGAAGTATCCTTTTTCAAATACCCGACTGCGGCGGCGCGTGAGCGGTCATAGGCGCCGGAATAACTGCGGTCATGGATTTCCGTGTCGTGAACGGTTCTGAATCCGTTTTTTTCAAGCTCTTCGCAGATTGCTTTTCCTATTCTGACCATGTTTCTGTCGCTTTGCTCGCTGCGGGTAATATTGCCCGTCGGATACCAGCTTCTTTCAAAAAGCTGAAAAGTCTCCGTTGTATGGGTATGAAAAATCAGAACGCACGGCTTTTTTTTGTCAACAAAAAGGTCTGCCTTCTGAGAAAGCAGCTTTTCAATATCTATTTTTGTTTTGTTGGTGTTTTTGACTCTGACAGCGCCGAAAGAATCCGTCACGCCCTCATTTGTATATGTCCAATCGCTTATGCTTCCGTCCTTTTTCTCGTTCTTTGAGGCTTTCTTTGCGTTCTGCGCCAGCGTCTTTATGTCCTCAGGCGTTTCGGCAAGACCTGTTCGGACGGAAGCTTCCTCTTTCTGCGCGGCAGAATTGTCCTTGTCCGACTGCGAAACAGACTTATTTCCGCTTTCTGCTTCTTTCGGCGCGGCGGCTGCCACTTTGGCTTCAACAGTATGCCACGGCAGATTGAGTCTTGCGCTCTGAAACGCCGCAAAGGAAAGCAGATCTGCGCTTTTTCCTCCCGCAAACCACAGCAAAACACCGCACAAAGCCGCAGAAAGCACCCAAAGCACTGCTTTTTTCAGTCCGTTGAATCTGTTTTTCATACTATTCCCCCGCATACAGCACAAATATATAATATATGGTATGCATAAGAGAAAAAGGCTATTACCCGGAGCTCACCTGACAAGTGCGGCAATATCGTCAAGCTCCATATCCCTTTGCAGCGCGCAGTTGATTCCCATGGAAATCAGCCACGCTGCGCGCTCAATCACAAGGTCAATTTCTTTGGGCGTAACCATCATGAGCTTTCCTTTTGAAAAGTCTGCGTCACGAAGAAAAAGCGATGTGTCAACGCCGGCGTTTTCAAACAGGTCAAACGCCATTGTTGTTCCGTCAACAACCGTAGGAACACCAACGGCAACAACCGGAATTCCGAGCGTTGAAAAGCTGATTTCTGCGCCGCGATTGCCGACGCCGGAGCCGGGAGAAAGACCGGTATCTGTCAGCTGAACGGTTGTTCCGAGTCGCGACAGTTTTCTTGAAGCGAGCGCGTCAATCACAATCAGCGCCGAGGGTTCAATTTTTTTTGCAACGGCTTCAATAATTTCCGCCGTTTCAATTCCGGTTTTTCCCAGCACTCCCGGGACGATTCCCGCAACGGGGCGAAGAGAGGAAAAGCCGATTGACCGCGCAAGCTCCTTTTTTATGTGTCGCGTTGCAAGCAAAAGGGAAATGCATCTCGGTCCGAGTGCGTCCGGGGTAATGCTTTCGTTTCCGAGTCCGGCAACAAGAACCGTTCCCTCCTTTGGCAAAAGAGACAAAAGCTTTTCGGAAAAAACACGGATTCTTTCGTCTGAAAGTTCGGCGTTTTTCATGAACGGAGTTACTTCAAGGGTTACATATTTTCCTTCCGGCTTTCCCAGTGCGCGCGCTCCGCTTTCGTTTTCAACCGTGATTGTTGTCACCGTGACCGTTTCGTACTCCTCGGTTTCGCAGGAAACGCCCTCAGGCGCCTCTTCACCGAGGCTTTCGCGCTTTTCAAGCGCAAGATCGGTTCTGAAATTCATTTTTTTGCTCCAAACTGTTGAAAAATAAAACAAAATATAGTATCATTATTAGCGCTTCTGAAAAAGTCTATCCAAAAATGCAAAAATTGCTTGCATTTTCTTTTGAAAGATGTTATTATCTGTAATTGTATTAAGGGAGGTGTACTGAAATGCCGAATATCAAATCAGCCAAAAAGCGCGTTCTCGTCAACGCAACAAAGCAGGCTCGCAACAAGAGCGCAAACTCTGCTCTCAAAACCGCTTTGAAAAAGGCTAACGCTGCCATTGAAGCTAACGCGGCTGACAAGGAAGCAGTTGTTGCTGCTGCCGTTAAAAAGATTGACCAGGCTGCTGCCAAGGGTCTTCTCCACAAGAACAACGCCGCAAGAAAGAAGTCTGCAATTGTTCTCAAGCTCAACGCTTCAAAATAAGCTTTTGCTTTTGTTTGAATTCAATGATTTAAAGAGATGGTTTTTGCCGTCTCTTTTTTCTTTTTTCCGTTCACAGTTTTAATAAATTGCAAACAATGGAGTTTTAAGTTGTTTTTTTCCGAAAGAAGTGCTATTATGTTATGTGTATCATTGTGGCGGATTCTACATTGAATTCCCCGCGTTGAAAAATGTTTGCTTTCAGAACGGTTCCGGAGAAAAGAACACCGGCCTGTCTGATTCGGAAAGGTATTGGTAACAAAAATGAAAAGCAAGCTTTCAAAAAAACTTCTGTTCGCTCTCACCGTCTTTTCGCTCCTCTTGCTTTTTGTCTTTGCCGCTTCGGCAAAGACGGTCAAACAGGACGGCTTTGTCTTTGACGTGAAGGACGGAAAAGCCACCGTTGTTTCATACAGCGGAAAAGCGGAAAAGGTTGTCATTCCGTCTGCCGTTTCTTCCGCGCTGGTAACCAAAATCGGCGTTGAATGCTTCTGGCAGGTGAAAACGATGACCTCTGTTTCCATTCCGGACAGCGTTACGGACATCGGTCAGACCGCATTCAACGAATGTACCGGACTCGAAAGCATTGTTTTGCCGAAAAAGCTTTCCTCACTCGGAGACGCTGTTTTCTGGTATTGCACCGGACTTAAAAAAATTGTTTTCCGTTCCGACATCAAAAAGCTCGGAGAGAACGTTTTCCGCGGCTGCGGCAAGGCTACGGTCTATGTTCCCTATGCTTCAAACACGGAGAAGCTGGTCAAGTCAGCCGGAGTCACCAAAATCGGCTATATTGTTTCTAAGCTCACTGCTCCGAAGAGCATGAAGCTTTCTCCCGGCGACACCGCAGCTCTCGCCCCCACCGTTTCTCCGACGGACAAGCTGCAAAGCGGCGTGCTTTCATTTTCTTCCGACAACAAGAAAGTTGCCGAAATCAGTTCAAAAGGCGTTATTAAAGCCGTCGGCTGCGGAACAGCCGTAATCACAGTCAAGACAAAGGACGGCAGCGGCAAATCGGCAAAGTGTACGGTCAGTGTGGTTCCGAAGAAGCCCGAAAAGCTCAAACAAAGCTCAAACACGCTTTCCTCCGTAACAATCAAATGGAGCGCGGCAAGCGGCGCAACGGGCTACAATGTTTACCGTTATGACTCCGCAAAGAAAAGCTGGAAGCTGCTCTCCTATGTTACAAAGACTTCTTTCACGCTGAAAAACCTCAGCAGCTCAGAAAAGCTCAAGCTGCGCGTCACAAGCGTTTTCAAAGACGGGAAAAAATCAATTTACGGCGGCAAGGCCGAAATTGACGTCAGCTCCGCTAAGGTTTCCGCAGTTTCCGGACTCAAACAGAGCGCAAGCACCCTTTCATCGGCAAAAATCAGCTGGAACGCAGTAAGCGGCGCTTCAAAATACCGCATTCAGAAATACGTTGCTTCAAAAAAAGCATGGCAGACGCTTACTTATACAACAAAGCTCAGCTATACCGTCACAGGTCTTTCCCCTGCCGAAAAGGTCAAGCTCCGCGTCAGAGTAACCTTTGTTGAAAACAAAAAAGAATACTATTCATCAAACAAAGAAATTACGGTTGTTGCCGCTTCGCCTGCCGCAGTTTCAAACCTCAAAAAGAGTTCTTCAACACTTTCGAGTGTGACTGTTTCCTGGAGCGCAGTCAAAAACGCCGAAAAATACCGTGTTTCAAGGTACAACACATCAACAAAGAAATGGGACGTTGTTGCCGAAAGCACAAAGACCTCATACAAGGTTTCAGGTCTTCTTCCCTCGGAATCCGTCAAGCTGCGCGTTGCCGGACTTTTCAAAAGCGGCAGCAAAACCGTTCTCGGCAATACAAAGGACATTACCGTTTCCGCTTCCGACGTTCCGTCAGTCAAAGCTCTCGCTCTGACTTCAAGGAGCAACAACAGCCTTTCATTCAGCTGGCAGGCCTGCTCCGGCGTTGACGGCTACAATATCTACGGCTACAACCCCGAAACAAAAAAATACACATTTAAAGGCACCAGCGCAACGCCGGCTTACTCTATAAGCTCACTCAAAGCAAGAACGGAATATTGCTTTGCAGTCAAGGCCTATGTCAACATTTCCGGCAGCAAATATGAAAGCAAAACCTACTCGCCCGTTCTTTCCGTCTACACTCTCCTGCCGGCGGTAAAAGACTTTGCCGCAGACGAAAAGAAAGTTACACGCACAACAATTCCGCTTTCTTGGAGCAGCTGCGAAGGCGCACAGGGATATTACGTTGAGGTACAGAAAACCGGTGAAGAAGCTCTGAAAATCTTTGAAGTTCCCGGAACCGAAACCTCTTTTGTCTGCACCTCGCTAGAAGCCGCAACTGAATACAGACTCAGACTCAGGGCATTCTTCAAAGCAGGAGAAACAACCGTATACAGCGAATACACAGACGCTCTGACAGTAAGCACCTACGCTCAGCCGGAAACAAAATATCAGGCGCTCGACTGCTTTGCCGCCGCGTTGCAGAACACAGCAGAGCAGAAGGACTTCCGCCTTTTCAAGACGGCGGATTCATATAGCAGGCAGTACCTTCCGGACGAAGAAAAGTTCCTTGGAATTCTTTCCTCGATTGACGCAGCAGAAAAAGGATTTTTCAACTTTGCCGACGGAACTGACGCGACAACCGGAAAAAGCGTTTCAGAGTCTGTTCCCGTGTTCCCCAAAGACGTAAGCTTCACCGAAGAGGACGCGGAAAAATATGTTGTGAACTTCAAGGAAAACGGCAACGGTTATGACCTCACAATTGAGCTGCCCGCCGACAGCGACCTTGCCGCCGCGTTCCTGCCGAATATTAAGCCAATCACAAATGAAAACGGCTTGAACGTGAGCGAAATCAGCTTCAAAAAGCTTGTCATCACGTCAAAAGTCAACAACAACAGACTCGATTCGCTTTACATTACCTGCGCTTTCAGCGCAAAGGGCATTGAAAACGCAACCGGAAGAACGTTTTCTTTCGGCGAAACCCTCGAAAGAAAATTCATTTTTAACTGGAAATAAGGTTAATCTGTTTCAATATATCTGTCAGATTTTCGGTAATTTGATATTAAGGAGGAAAACATCCGATGAAAAGAACCGCAAAATTCCTTGTGACGCTCATCTTCTGTATCGGCGTTGCATTCACCGCCGTCACTCCTGCTTTTGCTGCAATTGCGCAGGTCAAAGGAGTCAAAGCGCAGGTAACCTACAACACCGTCACTCTTTCCTGGAATAAAGCATCAGGCGTTTCCGGCTATGAGATTCAGCAATACGCTTCAAGCAAATGGAAAGCCGTTGCAACAACAAAAAGCCGCAAATATACAATCAAGAAACTGAAAACAGGAACAACCTATAAGTTCCGTGTTGTCGGCTACAAAACCTCCGGCAAAAAGAAAAAATACGGCAAGGCTTCTTCCTCAGTTTCCGTCAAGCCCGTCTGCACCGCTCCCACCTCACTGGCTTCGGTTCAGACCTCCTCAACGTCCGTCAAGCTTTCCTGGAACAAGGTCAGCGGCGCTTCCGGCTATATTGTTCAGCAGTATAAGAGCGGAAAGTGGGTATCCGTCGGTAAAAATATCAAAAGTACATACTTCACCGTTTCAAAGCTCACTCCGGACACAAGCGTAAAATTCCGCGTCTACGCCTACACAACGGTCGGCAAAAAGAATATCGCCGGAGCAGTTTCAAAAACTCTCACGGTAAAGCCAAAGGTTGTTGTTCCCTCTTCGCTTGCTTTTGTTTCCGCAGATTCCGGTTCCGTAACGCTATCATGGGGCAAGGTTTCCGGAGCTACCGGCTATGTTATTTACAAATATGACGGTTCAAAGTATACCAAGGTTGCAACTTCAACAACCAACAAATACGCAGTTAAGAATCTTAAAGCCAACACCTCGTATAGATACGCGGTAAGAACATATATTAAAATCGGCTCAAAGACCTATTATTCAACCTACTGCGCTTCCCTTGCCGTCAAAACCGCTCCCGCAAAGGTTGAGGGACTTGAAGTTCTTTCGGCTGAGGATTCAACTGTTTCGCTCAAATGGAAAGCAGCCTCCGGCGCGTCAGGCTATGAGGTTTATGTTTTAAAGAACGGAAAGTGGACGCTCAGCGGCACAACCGGCAGCACCTCTTTCACAGTCAATGGGCTTTCAAGCCTTACTGAATACCGCTTCAAGGTCAGAGCATACAGCGTCTCTTCAAATAAAAAGCTCTTCTCTTACTATTCAGACGAGGTTAAAACAAAAACTGTTTTTTCCGCTGTCGGCACCCTCAGAGCTGACACCGTTACCGGCTCGGACATCAATTTTTCCTGGGAAAAGGTGAACGAAGCGGCAAGCTATATTATTGAAAAGAGTTCTGACAACAAAACCTGGTCAAACATCGACTTTGAGGGCGCATTTGTCACCGAGGCCGGCGGCAGAATCTACTGCACCATCGGTGATCTGACAAATTCAACCGTTCTTTACCTGCGCGTCACCGGTGTGAGCGAAAACGGCGTTCTCGGTGTTCCGGCAACATTTGCAGGAAAAACCGCGCCCGCACAGGTTGCCGACGTCAAAGCCGTTTCGGGCAATGATGCAAAGTCTATGGTTATTTCATGGCCGGCTCTTCCCGGCGCAGAGGGCTATATCGTTGAAAGAATCGACACCGCCGAAACAGTTGAAGTAAAAACCAACCTTTGCACTTTTACCGGTCTTTCGCCGAACACAACCTACGCTTTCACCGTCAAGGCCTTCATCACCGTTCAGAGCGGACGTCAGATTGGCGAACCCTCAGACTTTGCTTCGGCAAAAACCTACCTCAACCCCGTCACGGGCTTCAAAATTGTTACGAACGCAAACTATGAACATTATCACAAAGTTGCGTGGGACAAACAGGCGGGTATGGAGTATACGCTTGAATACTATGATTACGGCAGAAACGAATGGACAGAAGCCGAAATCAATGCAATCGGCGGCACCGGTGAATACTTCAAGCTCAGCGAGGATTATCTCGGCGACATAAAGAATGTCAAATTCAAAAAGGCATCGAACTATCTCACCACCGTTTCATGGGATCCTGTTTACAACGCAGCCGAATACACTGTCAGCGTTTCCGTTGCAGAAAACTCGGATGTAATGGTTGAACAGGCAACAACAAAATCCAACAGCGTTACACTGCGTCTTCCTCCGCAGACCAAGGTTTCATTTGAAATTGAAGCGAGCGGAGTCCCCTGCCGTATTTACGGCGTTGACAAAAACGGCGACAGAACTGGTTACGCAACCGCAACCGTCAATGTTGTTTCCGCAGCTTCCGGCACTTCAACAACAAAGCCGACCTACACCACTCCGGCAGCACCTGCCTTTTCAAGCTCGAACGATGAAAACCGCCTGCTCTACACACTCAAACTCGTTCAGGCAATCAACAACACTAAGTACGCTGCGGGAACGGTTACAGCAAAGCGCGTCGATGTTTTTGACGCGAATTTCAGAGACGGCAAGCTTGGTGCGCTTCCGCTCAAAGAAATGATTGAATTTGCAAAACTCATTGACCCGAAAACTGCCGAGGAAATTGAAAACTCACTTGTTTCAAGCACTGATTCAACGGCAACGGCTACGTTCAAAAACGGCGTCGGAACGTTGACAATCAAGGAAAAGAACATTGACACCGGCAAATATGACACCAGAACTCAGAAATATGCGAGACTTTACAACTTTGTTTCTCCCAACGGAACCGAATATGCAGAATTCTACAAGCAGAACGACAGCATTTCAACGTTCCCGCAAAAAGTCAAGTCAGTCAGCGTGAGCGGCAGCACTATCAAGGTTGTTCTCCAGCCCGAGACAGCCAAGGTGACAGGTTCAAAAGCTGAATCCGCACTTAACGTCCACAACGGATTCATCAGCAGCGGCATTGATTCAATGAATCTCGGAAGCGGCGCAACTTCGTCGTACAAAGCCGGAATGAACCTCACCGAAAAGAGGTCAAAATTCGTTGAAAACAAGCCGGGAACAACAATCACCGCCGTTCTCAATGACAACTGCACCCTTAAATCACTCACAATAAACAGTCCGTATATTCTTCAATCGAACAGCAAGGTCGAGGGCAAGAAGCTCTACATCCTCATGGATGGCGCCGTTAAATCAACCTACACCTTCATTTACAGCTAATCCGGCAAGGGAAGGGACTGTTACACTCAGATACAGTCCCTTTCCTGCTTTTCAAAGGAAGAAAGCCATGACCAACAAAAAATTGCTTCAGATTGCCGGCCTCGTTGTTGCGGCTGTCTGGGTTTTCTGCATCAGTCTTTTCATTGCGTTCAGGCGGGTTGACCGCCCCCCTGCTCAGACTGCCGCTTTCGGAACAACTCCCGCTTTTTCATCTTCTCCTTCCTTTTCCTCTGCAAGCTCCGCGCCGTCAATTCCGACAACGGAAAGCAGCGGAAACGCCACGAGATATACTATTGACGGCAACCAGGTAAGCGCCAGCGTTTCCGTTGGCGACCCGGATTGGTACATTGCCGAATCTCAGTCGAAAAAAGCCTCCGAAGCCGCGTCAATAGCCGCTCAGCTGAGAGACAGCTCCATTGCCAAGGCAGAAAAAGACGTTCCGGACAGCAAAGGGGAAATCATCTCCGCCTATGTCAACGCAGTCAACAAGCTGAAAAAGACAAATAACTTTACTCTGCGCAAGGAGGAAACGCTGAACGTTGAAATTGACGAAATCACCGGCGGCTCAGCCGTTGAAAACATTGCCTCCTCGCTCATCAGCAACAACACCAAAACCGCTCCGGAAACTTACAGCTTTTCAAACGGACTCGACTCCGCCAGCGGAAAAACACCGGACGCTGTAATTGCGCCGCTCAACTGCCCGGCTTCGCTGAGCAAGAGCAATGTAACCTCGGCAAAAGCCACCTCAACAGGCGGTGGAGCATACACTCTGAAAATGGTTCTCGGCGAGGCGGTTCAGACGCTGTACGGCCCGGCAGAGGGATATGCAACAAGCATGGAAGTCATCAACGTTGATTCGCTCGGTCTGACGTCATCAATGAAGATTACCTCGCTTGATATTTACTACAACAACTCCGTGATTGAAGCCTCGATAGACAAGGAGGGACGAATAACCTCCATGAAGCATGAGCTTATTGTCTCACGCGCCGAGGGAGAGGGCAAATATCTTGTGATGCCCGTTTCCGTTCAGCTTCACGGCGATTGTGTAAGCAGTTACAGCATATCATATTGACAAATAAAAGGGAAAAAGTCCGGCAATGGCTTGACTTTTTCTTTTTTTATTGATATAATTCACTCTGCTGTGTTTTGCGCAGCGCTCTTTGCCCCGCTTCGGGGCCTAATGTCCATAAGGAGGTGCAAAAACAATGACCAACAACTACGAGACCATGTTAGTATTTTCGGTGGCTTCCGGCGAAGAAGCATTGAACGCTATGGTTGAAAAGTTCAAGTCCCTCATTGAGGCCAACGGCGAAATTGAATCCGTTGACGTTTGGGGCAACCGCAAGCTTGCTTACCCCATCAACTATGAGACCGAGGGTTACTATGTTCTTGTCAACTATTCAAGCGCTCCGGATTTCCCCGCTGAGCTTGACAGAGTTGTCAACATTACCGAAGGCGTTCTGCGTTCTCTCACCGTGAAGAAGTAAGGAGGAACGGATATGATTAACTGTATCATTCTCATGGGTCGCCTTGTTGCCGACCCCGAGCTCCGCACAACAACAACGGGAAAGAGCGTCTGCAATTTCCGTATTGCAGTTGACAGGTCTTTTGTCAGAGCCGGCGAGCAAAGACAATCTGACTTTTTCACAGTCGTTGCCTGGGATAATACGGCCAACTTTGTCAGCCGTTACTTTTCAAAGGGTTCAATGATTGCCGTTCAGGGTCAGATGCAGATGCGTCAGTATGACGACAACACCGGCGCCAAAAGAACTGTTTATGAGGTTCTTGCCCGCGAGGTCAGCTTCTGCGGTTCAAAAGCTGAATCAGGAACAGGCAACGCTGCGTTTGCCGCTCCCGCCGCAGCAGCCCCCGCTTTTCAGACGGCTGCCCCCGGTGATTTTGAAGAAATCACCGATGATGAGGATCTCCCGTTCTGAACACCACTAAAATACTAACAAGGAGGAATAACCATGGCATACGAAAGAGGAAACGGTCGTCCCGGCAGAAAGTCACGCAAAAAAGTCTGCGCTTTCTGCGTTGATAAGGTTGAATCCATCGACTACAAGGACACTGCAAAGCTTCGCAAGTTCACATCAGACCGTGCGAAGATCCTTCCCCGCCGTGTTACGGGCACCTGCGCCCGTCATCAGCGCGAACTGACAACCGCTATCAAGCGTGCACGTCAGGTTGCTCTCATGCCCTACACCAGCGATTGATTTAAAAGCACATAAAAGGAGCTGTAAAAAACGGAAGTTTTTACAGCTCCTTTTATATTAACATTGATTGTGCATTACCTGCTGTAATGTCTGATTATTCCGACAGTCATTCCGACCACGTCGACAACGTGGAAAAACGCTCCGTCTTCCGTCGGCAGAATCGTAATGCCCTCAGCTTCGGTTGAAATTGTTGCTGCCGAGCGTTCAAGAACAGTTTCGACCTTACCGGTTTCGGGGTCAGCGGAATAAACGTGCTTTTTGCCGGTCGTATCGTTGCAGGAAATATAAAGAATTCCGTCATACACCTCTGCACCCTGAACGCGGTGGAAAGAGGTTTCAAGGCTCTTTCTTTCAATGAATTCAAGCGTTTCAATATCGAGCACGTTGACAAAATCTCCGCCGCGTGAAATTCCGGTGTAAAGAACGCCTTTTTCTTTGTCTGCCGCGCACCACGAAAGGTTGCCGTCAGGCTGAATCTCTTCACCGAGTACTTTATACTGACCGGTGAATTCAAGTGTTTCCGCGTCAAAAACAGCAACGGCAGGATGCTTTCTGAAAAGGTCCTCAACGGCAACATAGATTTTTCCGCCATACCATGAACAGCCGCCGAGATGATTGAACAGCTGTTTTTTCATTTCTGACGGCATCGCGTCACGGTTTTCCATAATAACCTCTCCGGTCTTTACGCTGATTTTTGCAATTCCGTTGAAGCCTGTATAGGTTCTTGCGCCGGTGCAATAGAAATATTCACCGTCATTTGTGATTCCTTGTGTGAGAAAGTCTCCGTCGCAAAGAACATAGCGGTCGCTTGAAATCAGCTTTGCTTCGCCGAGTGAGTTTTCTCCGCCGTTGTCAACGGCACCTGCAAAAAGCAGCATAATGCTGACAAAAAATGCGGCGACTCTTCTGAATAATGCCATCTTGTTTTCTCCCCTTTGATTACAAGTATTTATCAGAAGTTTACCATTATCGCACAACATTTTCAAGTTTTTTTACTTGAAGATAACCTCTTTTTATGATAAAATGAACCAAAAGATAAAAAGGAATGATGTAAATGACCTATGAATTCAAGCCCAGCGGAGTTTGCGCAAGGGGTCTTTCGTTTGAAATCGAGGACTCAAAGCTTAAAAATGTCCGCTTCAACGGCGGCTGCAACGGAAACTCCCAGGGTATTGCAAGACTTGTTGAAGGAATGGACGTTAAAGAAGTTATCGCACGGCTCGAGGGAGTCAGATGCGGCTTCAAAAGCACCTCCTGTCCGGACCAGCTTGCAAAAGCATTGAAAAAGGCTCTTGAAGAGTAAACAAATGTCGTAAAAAACGCCGGTGCTTTCCGGCGTTTTTTCTCTATTTGCTTTAAATTTTGAAGAATTCGGAAATCTTAGGAATTTTTTATAAATTCTGAACAAATTGAGCCGTTTTTATTGACTAATCGGTGCAAAAAGTTGTATTATTATAGTGCACAAAACATAAACGCCGTGTGCTAAAAAAAATCTGAACGGCGTTCTAAAATTTTTGTAGGAGGCAAAGGTACATGAAAAAAGCATTGAAAAGAGTTCTCAGCATCGTTCTTTGCGTTCTGATGGCTTTCGGAACAATGTCAGTCGCTTTTGCGGCTGAGGAAGAAGCTCCCGTGCCCGCTCTCGGCGCTCAGTTCTTCCTTGAAACAACCGACGTTGAAAACTCAAAACTCGTTCTTGATGAACTTGACAAAGTTCTCGCAAACGCAAATCTGAACAGCAAGCTGGGCGATGTTCAGAGCACACTCAAAAAGCTCCGTCTTACGGTTGACCTCAACAGCGTCAACGGAATTTGCAAAACCCTTGATTCACTCAAAGGCGTTTTGTCAAACATTTTCGTCAAAGGAATCGCGCTCGCTTTTCTCGGTGACATCTATAACATCAATCTCAAAACATGGGAAAAGGGTCTCAAGCGCGGAACAAAGGATTACAAAATCCTCAACGAAGTTGTTGAACTCATCGCGGCAAACACAAATATTATTGGCAAAGTAATTGACGGCTCCGCAGACTTCGGAACTCTCAATAACGTCCTTGACCTCAAAAAGCTTCTCGGCAGCGAAGGTATTTCAGGTATTCTCAAAGGTCTTTTCGTAGGTATGCTCTATGACAAGGAAAAGGAAGCTGACAAATACAATGCTTCTTACAATAGAGCTGTTGCTGATTTCGATAAGTTCCTCTTTGAAGAACTCCTTCCCGCAAAGGTTGCTTCCGCAGTTCCCGGCTTTTCAATGAACAAGGACTCAAAGGTTGACTTCATCCTTTCTGCTCTCCTTGCAAGCTGCTGGACAAAGTATCTTGAGCCGGCAATCAAGAGTCTCAACATTGAAGCAGGCGAAAACGTTGCCCTCCAGAAGCTTTCAACCGTTATGACCTTCAAGGGAACCGACATTGACACCTCCCTCATCAAGGTTGACGGCACAAAGGCTCTCTCCACTCAGATCAACGACGTCCTCGGTGCATTTGCAATGCAGATGTTCAAGGGCTTTGAGTGGGAAATCGGCACCGACGTAAAGCTTGTCGGCAAGAACATTCAGAAGCTTTATGAATATGTTGCAAAGGCAGTCGGCGTTGAGGCCACTCCCATTGCTGTTCTTAAATTCATCCTTGCAAACATTGAAGGCGAAGGCATGGACGAATATGTTGCAGGTATTGACAATTGCAAGAACCTCGAAGAGGTTGCAAAAATCGTTCTCCTCAATACTGCAAAGAAGTCAGAAATTCCTGTTAAGGAAGACGTAAAGAGCTATGAAAATGTTCTCGGCGATATGCTCGCTTATTGGGCAAACGGCTTTGTTGACCTCGGCTACGGCCCGGCAACAGGCAAAGACGTCTGGACCGTTCTCAATGACTTTGTCAATGTATATCTCTTTGACAAGGGCGTTGCAAAGGCTCTCGGCATTTCAGGCTCAATCAAGGCTTCTGACAGCGTTTTCAAAAAGCTTGACACCGTAATTAAACTCACCGGAATCTGGACACTTGCAGGTAAGAACTATAAGAGTGAAGAATTCCTCAAGGGAATCCTCAGCGGTCTCTTCACCCTTGATTTTGACAAGATTCTCAGCCTCACTGTTGTAAGATTTACAAATGACTTCGGAACAAAGAGTGCAGTTGAAGTTCTTTATAAGGTAGTATATAACCTTCTCAAGAGTCTCTTCGGAAAGGACATTCTTGTTGCTTATACAAGTGCTCCGTTCCAGACCGCTCTTTCAAACGCTTCCCTCAAAAAAACCGTTCAGAACCTTCTTGCTCAGCTGAACGCCAAGAAGGGCACCATTCTTCCTCCGGTACTCTTTGCAGCAGCTCTTGCTCTCGGAACCGGCGGAAAGGTTGCTCCCGTTGTCAAAGGCGCAACTGCCGCTGACGTCACATACACCGGCGAAGCTGTTGCTCCCTCTGCTATTGTTGTCACCATTAACGGCAAGAAGGTTTCAATCCCCTCATATCAGTTCACAGTTAAGGAAATCGAGAACAATGTCAAGGTCGGCAAGGCGACAGCTGTTGTTGAACTCAACGGCGCAGCTAAAAATGTAACCGTAACCGCAACATTCAACATTGTTCCCGCAAAAGTTACCGGCGTTAAAGTTTCAAGCCCGACTTCAACAAGCGTCAAGCTTTCCTGGAGCAAGGCAGCCGGCGCAACAGGCTACAAATATGAATACTTTGACGGCAAGAAGTGGGTTGTAAAGTCAACATCCGGCACTTCCGCAACCATCTCAGGTCTCAAATCAAAAACCACATATAAGTTCAGAGTAAGAGCTTACAACAAGACTGCAAAACTCTATGGCGAATATTCATCAACCGTCAGCGGTTCAACCGCAGTTGCAAAGGTTTCCGGCGTTAAAGCCAAGGCTGCTTCTTCTTCATCAGTAGTTCTCACATGGAGCAAGGTTTCCGGTGCATCAGGTTACGAAGTATGGCGGCTGAACGGCAAGAAGTGGGTCAAGGTTGGAACCACAACCAAGACAACTCTCACCGTCAAGAAGCTCAAAGCCAACACAACTTACCAGTTCAAGGTAAGAGCCTATGACAAGAAAAAGGTTGTCGGCGATTTCTCATCAGTTGTTAAGGTTACAACCAACCTTTCGGCCGCAAAGAGCCTTAAAGCTAAGCCCGCGGCAACAAGCGTTGCTCTCACCTGGGGCAAGGTTTCCGGCGCAAAGAGCTATGAAATCTGGCAGCTCAAAGGCAAGAAGTGGACTAAGGTCGCAACTTCAAGCTCCGCCAAGTACACCGTCAAAAAAGGCATCAAGAAGAATACCAAGTATCAGTTCAAGGTCAGAGCTGTTTCAAAGGCTAAGACTTACGGTGACTTCTCAAGCGTTGTAAAGACCACAACCAAGAAGAAATAAACCAACCGGTTAACTAAATCAGGAGCTGTAAAAAAACGAAAGTTTTTTTACAGCTCCTTTTTAGGGGCGTGAAAA
>JAEDIL010000039.1 GCA_016292455.1 Clostridiaceae bacterium | reverse complement strand
AGATGCAGAAACCGTTTTCTTCACCCCGAAGCTGTATATAGATACCGCGAGTGGGTGAAAAAACGGTTAAAAAAGAAAAATGCAACCATACAATTTTGCATTTCAGCATTTTTCTTTTTGTTCTGCGCCAAATGTGACAGTCCCTTTCTTTACTCGGAAATTGCTTTATACATCTGTTCATACGGCAGCACTTCATAGCCCATGCGCTCATAAAGAGCCTTCGCCCTGATATTATCCGGTTCAAGTTCAAGGCGGTATCTTGCAGCCGGAACATTTTCTTCAAGAAATTTGAAAAACGTTCTGCCAAAGCCGCAGCTTCTAAACTGCTCTCTGACATAAAGCTCTTCAACCCAGACAACCGTTCCGCCTGCTTCACGCGAATACATTTTGTTCAGAAGCGCATAGCCTGCTGTTTTTCCCGAAACTTCCAGAATAAATGCTTCAAGATACAAATCCGAGCGCATCAATTCATCAAAAGCCGCAAAATGATTGTTATCGTCAATCTCGTGAAGCACCGTAGACGAGTGATAAAACTCACGGCTCATTTCAATAAAAACATTTTTATCCTGTGGTGTGATTTTTCTTATGGTTATTTCGCCTTTCATTGTGATTACTCCCATACAAGTATTTCTAAGGTTTATAAGAAACCGACATGATAGCTTTAATATTACACAAAAGCCGCCGGAAAAGAAAGTCGCTTCCGACGGCAAACAATTATAGATATTTTAGTTCAAGCTTTCCGTCAGCGGCGGTAATTGCAATCGCGCTCAAGGGTGTTTCGGCATTGTCAATAATTATTGTTGCAATTTCATCCTCAACCTCCCTGCGGATTACATTGCGAAGATCACGCGCGCCGCGCTTTCCTCCGACGGATTTTTCGGCAAGATACCTCAGAACATCATCGGTCCACGAAAGCTCAATAGCTTTTTCCCTGAGCGAGTCTCTGAGCTCAGAGAGCATCAGTCCGGATATTCTTTCAAAGCTCTCTTCGCTGAGCGGGTTAAAGACGGCAATTTCGTCCACTCTGCCGAGAAATTCCGGACGGAGAAAATCTGAAAGAGCCTTCATGATGCGCTCCTTTGTGGCATCAGTCTTATCCTTTCCGAAACCGAGAGCTCCGCTTTTTTGCTCACTGCCTGCATTTGAGGTCATAACAATTATGGTATTCTCAAAATTGACGGTTCTGCCCTGAGCGTCCGTTATTCTTCCTTCGTCAAGAATCTGAAGAAGGATGTTCATAACGTCCGGGTGAGCTTTTTCAATTTCATCGAAAAGAATAACAGAATACGGTTTTCTTCTGACCTTTTCGGTAAGCTGTCCCGCCTCATCATATCCGACATAACCCGGAGGCGAGCCGATTATTCTTGAAACACTGTGCTTTTCCATGAATTCGGACATGTCAAGCCTTATGAGCGTTTCGGGCGTGTTGAAAAGCTCGGAAGCAATCTGCTTGACCAGTTCGGTTTTGCCGACGCCGGTAGGTCCGACAAAAATGAACGATGCAGGACGGCGCCGCGGACTGATCTGAACACGGCTGCGGCGTATTGCGGCGGAAATTGCTTCAACAGCTTCGTCCTGACCGATAATTTTCGTTTTCAACGTTTCTTCAAGCCCTGCAAGACGTTTCAGGTCGCTTTCAATAACCTTGCTTGCCGGAACGCCAGTCCAGAGCTCAATCACTCTTGCAATGTCCTCTTCCCTGACAGCATTATCCGCAGCCTTTTCAGAAAGCTCTGCTCTGTCGTTTTCACACTTGACAATTTCCGACTTGATGTTGGCAATTGCTTCATAGTCTACGTTTTCCGTCTCAGCAAGAAGGTCTTCCTCGTCAAGTCTGAGGTCTGCAAGCTTCTGTTCGTTCAGTTCAAGGTCACTGATAGCCTTGTTGCGCAGATTGGCACAGGTACAGGCTTCGTCAAGAAGGTCAATGGCTTTGTCCGGAAGAAAACGGTCGGTGATATATCTTTCGGAAAGAACAACGGCTCTTCTCACCAACCGATCCGAAATGCGGACACGATGATAGTTTTCATAATATGACTTGATTCCCAGAAGAATCTCGGTTGCATCTTCAATTGAGGGTTCATCAACCTTGACAGGCTGAAAACGCCTTTCGAGTGCTGCATCCTTTTCAATGTTCTTCCGGTACTCGGTGAATGTGGTTGCACCGATGACCTGAATTTCGCCGCGTGAAAGAGCCGGTTTGAGAATGTTGGCGGCGTTCATTGAACCTTCGGCATCGCCCGTTCCGACAAGGTTATGCACCTCGTCAATGAACAGAATGATGTTTCCGTTTGCCTTAACCTCATCAATAAGGTTTTTGATGCGGCTTTCAAACTGACCGCGGAACTGTGTTCCGGCAACAAGAGCGGTCAGGTCAAGCAGGTGTATTTCCTTTTCAGCAAGCTTTGCGGGAACCTCGCCACGCGCAATTTTCAAAGCAAGCCCCTCTGAAATTGCGGTTTTTCCGACGCCGGGTTCACCGATAAGGCAGGGATTGTTCTTCGAACGTCGGCAAAGAATCTGAATAACACGCGCAATTTCTTTGTCCCTGCCGATAATATTATCAATTTTGCCCTCCCTCGCCCTCGCGGTAAGGTCAGTGCAGTAGAGGTTCAGATATTTACGCTTTTTCTCCGCGGCTCTGCGCTGCTTGCGGGTCAGCTTTTCTTTCGGCGGTTTTGAAGAAGTCTCCGCTGCCGAAGGATTTTCGGATCCTTCCTTGCTTTCGGGACGAACGGAAAGACCGTTTTGAAGGTCACCGAGAAGTCCTTGAAGGAAAGGCATTGTCGGCGAACCGCCGGCTTCAAAACCGCCCTCCTCGTCAGAATCGGGGAACATTTCACCAAACTGCTCGGAAATTGCCTCAACATCCTCTTCGGTGATTCCCATGCTGTCCATCATCTGCTTGATGGGACCGATGTTCATCTCCATGGCGCAATTGAGGCACAGACCCTCCGGAACTGTTTTGCCGTCAATAATTTTTGATATGAATATTACAGCAGGACGCTTTTTGCATCTGCTACACATAACTTTTTTCATGAATTACTCCTTGAAAATATATTTGCAGGGTAGTCTTATTTTTCTGCCGCCTTTGCTTTTTCAGCCTTTTTCTCTCTGAAATGGTCGCGGAACTGTCTGTAAGTTTCCGGCATATAGCTTGCAAAAGCGAAAACGCAGGTGCAGGCGGCAACAACAACAAGGACGCCCGTAACAACATCCGGCAGAGTGAAAACCGAGGTAAGTACACCAACCTCCGGACCGAAAGCAATAATGAGAAGCATTACGGCGTAAAAGGTGAAAGTTGCAACCTTTCCGGGAAGCTCCGCTGCGCCGGGACGAATGTTCATCAGCAACATTACGAGTCCTCCTATGACCATTACTGCCTCCTTGATGAGGAATACGAGAAAAACCCAGCCGAACGCATTGATTGTTGTATTATCAGCTTTTTTAAAGCAGATGAAAAGAATAACGGCAATTGTTATCTGAGTGAGCTTATCTGCAACGGGGTCAAGTATTTTTCCCAGGGCGCTCACCTGATTGAAGCGCCTTGCAATTTTGCCGTCGAAAAGGTCGGTGAGACCTGACACAGCGAGAATAATAATTGCAGTAACCGGCTGACCTTTGAGATACATTACGGCAAACACGGGAATGAGTGCAATTCTGATAACCGAAAGAAGATTCGGAATTGTCAGGCAGCCTTTAAAAAGATCTTTCATAACATTACTCTCCTTCATTTCAAGCGTATATCAGGCACAATGCCTTTTATCAATGATAACCGCTGATTGATTTCATAAGTCCTTTTACAATGTTCATTATTATTGAATCGTCCGCACCTTTCATGAGCGGTTCGTTGCCGATGAGACCGCAAACCACACCGAAGAGAAGCGAAACGATAACAACAACGATTATTCCTTTCAGAACGCCGAGAACAAAACCAAGTCCCGAATTGACCAGACGGGTTGCCGGCAGCTTTTTGATAACCTTATCAAGAAGTCTGACAACAATTTTCAAAACAAACGAAAGCGCAATACACAGCGCAACAAAAAGAATCGTTCTGATTATTGCAGTTCCGACGGGAACAGCTATTGTTTCCATAATTCCGTCAACGATGTCGGAGCCTTTCAGGTTTGCAGACGAAACGCGCTCAATAAGCACTTCACGGTCGATACCGATAAGCTGCATTACTCCGGACAGATTCTCCGGAATTGAGGACACGGCACTTTCAATCTGCGCCGCATAATCGGTATTCGCAACGTCACCGAGCGAAACCACGAGCCGTTCTCTGATGGGTGCTTCAAAATAATCGGAAAAGACGGCAGGAGCAACGCTTGAAGAAACAATCTTTGCCGCAACAAGCGAAACAACATAGCCGGCAAGGTCAAAGAGCGTTGCAAAAAAGCCCCTCTTCGCCGCAAAAACCGCTGTCAGCACCAGGATTAGGACCAGAACCAGGTCAATTATATATGACATATTTTACCTCCGCAGAACAATTAAAAATATCGTTCTATTGATTATAGCACACAAATACACAAGAAACAACAATTAACCGAAAAGTTTATTGCCTGAGCCTTTCCCGTCAATGCTTATAAAGATTATTAAGCGAATAGTGATAAATATTTCCGCCGCTGACGCAAAGTCCCAGACTTGAAGAAGAAAGCGGAATTGTTTTGCTTTCCTTTCCCGATGATGAAACGCAGATTATAGAATCGTGCGTCAGAATGTATGATTTTTTTCCCGCGCAGAAAACGTCTGTTACCTTTTTTTCCGTTTCAAAAACGTAGCAGACAGAGTTATCGGGATAATAGCACGTCAGTTCGTATGTATTCATTGCTCCGAATTTTCGTGTGAGCGTCACAGCGTAGCCGTTCGGGTCGCTGTATGAATCAAGCAGATCCGACGGGTATCTGTTCTCGCTTTCAACGGAATCAGACGAAGAGTCAAGCAGGATTCGTTTGCTGTTGCAAAGCAGGTCGAGCTTCCGGCTGCCGGAAGCAAAGCTTATATTGATTGCGGCGCAGTCCCTGACAGTGTATTCCCACTCGGTTTCGTCAGAGTATATGTCCAGAAGATAAACGTTGGTTACGATTTCACCGGCCTGAGCCGAAAGAGCGGCACAGGCAAGACTTTTTGAATTCGGAGAAACAGCAATTGAGACAATATGATCCCGGCTGCATTCCCACTGATACAGCATTTCCCCGTTCTTTTTGTAATAGGTAAGAAGGCAGGCCGCCTCTTTGCTTCGGCTTGCAACGGCATAGTTTCCGTTCGCAGCAACGCAGGCGGTAATTATCTGCTGAGAATCGGCGCTCTGACCTTTAAAGATAACTCGGTTTTTCCGGCACAGAACGAATTTGCCGCTCATGCGGTCAAAAACAAGTGCGTAATTTCCGGCGGTCTTTATTACAGGCTCGGAATAATTTATGACCTCGGAAAAGGATAGCTTTCCCGAAGAGGAAACACCGAAAAGAACCTCGTTTGAAACAACGTAAACGTATGAACCTACCGAAGAAACGGTTACGATGTCGTTGCTTGAAAAAGAAAGCGGAAAGCCTTTTTCGCTTTGCTGATATGAAGAATCCGCCCCTTTGATTATATCTGCACTTTCCTCGTCAGAGATCTGAGGTGCAAACTTTGCAGCCAGAACGGCGCAAGCGGCAACAAGCGCAACAATAACGGCAACAACAAGAATGCTCCTGATTTTTCCTTTGTTATTAGCATTGTTATTTTGGTTCAAGCTGATCCTCCTTTGAATAAAAAACGCGGTTGAGATATAAGCCGCAGGCTTCGGCGGTTATGCCGGCTCTTTCTCTTTTCCCGGAAAGTATTATTCCGCCTATTGTTCCCGGTTCTGTTTTATTTTCATTTATTGAAAGCAGAGTGCCGACCATAATGCGAACCATGTTGTAGAGAAAGCCGCTGCCCTTAACAGAAAAGGTGACAAGCTCATCTTCCCTTTGAACCTTACAGTCAAAGACGGTTCTTTCGGTTGTTTTGACCGAGGAGCCGCTTGCGCAGAAAGCCTTGAAGTCATGCGTTCCGATGAAGTCCTTTGCCTGAGAATCCATAAGCTCACAATCAAGCAAAAACGGATAATGAAACGCTCGGTTCTCATAAAACGGATTTCTTGATTTTCCGTTCCAGATCTTATATATATATTCCTTTGCAACGCAGTCATATCGCGAGTGAAACGAAAAAGGAACTTCTTCACACCCTTTCACCGCAACGGCAGACGGCAAAACCGCATTCAGACCGCGAAGAAGCTTTTCGCAGTCCCTGGTGTTTTCCGTTTTAAAGTTGCAGCAGAACTCATTGGCATGGACACCGGCATCGGTACGGCTGCACGAAACCGGCTTTGCTTCCTCACCGAGCAATCGGAAAAGAGCTTTTCTCAATTCCCCCTCAACAGTAACAAGACCCGGCTGAAGCTGCCAGCCATGGAAAAACGAGCCGTCATACATCAGCGTCAGCTTTATGTTTCTCATAATCAAATCAGCCTTCCGAAGAAATTGTTGAGAAGAATGACTCCGACTAGCGCCACAGCAAAAACAAAGATGCAAACAAAATCTGCAACGCGGTATTTCATCTGTTTCATTCTCGTTCTGCCGTCTCCGCCGTGATAGCAGCGGCAGGTCATTGCAAAGGAAAGCTCATACGCACGGCGGAAAGCGGAAACAAAAAGAGGAATCAGAACCGGAATCATTGCTTTAACACGGTTCAGAAATTTTCCGCTTTCAAAATCAGCTCCTCTCGCTTTCTGAGCGTTCATGATGCGATCAATTTCTTCAATCAGCGTCGGAATGAACCTGAGAGCAAGAGTCATCATCATTGCAAGTGAATGGACGGGAACATGGAAAACTTTCAGCGGAGAAAGAAGCCTTTCAACCGCATCTGTAAGCTCCGTAGGCGCCGTGGTATAAGTCAGCAATGAGCTGCAAAAAATCAGGCAGATTATTCTGAAAGCCATGAAAACAGCGGTAAAAACACCTTTGCTTGTCAGTTCAAGCTTCCACCAGGAGAAAAGCACGGTTCCTCCCCTGATATATATCATATTAAGTATAACCGTGAAAAGAATTATCGGAACTATCGGCTTAATGCTTTTGAAAAACATTCTAAACGGAACCTTTGAAAGAATGACCGAAACCCCTGTCAGCAAAAGCATCAGCGCAAGAGCAAAAAAGTTTTTGCAAAGGAAAATTATTACGATAAAAAGAACGGTCAGAATCAGCTTCATCCGCGCGTCAAGGCGATGAACAAAGGAGTTTTCCTTGTAATACTGACCAATTGTAATATCACTCAGCATTCCTGCACCTCCTGCCAAAGAGCCGCAAGAGCTCTCTTTTTGCTTCTTCAAAGGTATAAATATCGGTATCTACGTCATAGCCCGCTTCTTTAAGGAGCAAAAAGAGCCGCGTGTACTGCGGAATATCAAGTCCCATTGAATAAAGCTCGTCCGCGTGAGAAAAAACACCTTTGACGGTGTCGTAATATGCAAGGCGTGATTCGTTCATCACAAGAATTCTGGTTGCAATGCGTGAAATATCCTCCATGCTGTGAGAAACAACGATAACCGTGCTGCCGGTTTTTTCTTTGTAGCTTTTTATCAGAGAAAGCACGGTATCCCTGCCGCGAGGGTCAAGACCTGCGCACGGCTCGTCAAGCACCAATACTTCCGGCTGCATTGCCATTACGCCGGCGATTGCAACGCGGCGCTTTTCTCCGCCGGAAAGGTCAAACGGAGATTTTTCCAGATAGCTTTCATCAATGCCCACAAACGAAAGCGCCTCGCGAACGCGCAAGTCAATTTCCTTTGGCGAAAGACCCATATTTTTCGGACCGAACGCAACGTCTTTTTCAACCGTATCTTCAAAAAGCTGATATTCCGGGTACTGAAAACACACTCCGACCCTGAACCTTACCGACCGGATACCCTTTTTATCCTGCCAGATATTGTTTCCGTCAAGGAAAACACTGCCGCTCGTCGGCTTCAGAATACCGTTGAAGTGTTCAATCAGAGTGCTTTTTCCGGAGCCTGTGTGACCGATTACACCGACAAGCTCTCCGCGTTCAATCTGAACATTTATATCATTGATTGCAGCCACCTGACTCGTTGTGCCTTTGGAATACAGGAAGCTGAGATCTTTTGTTTCAAGAACTATGTTGCTCATTTATCCTCCAGAACCGTCTTTATATTTTCAAAAAGCTCGTCCATGCTGAGCGCATCTTCCGGAATGAGTATTCCGGCTTCGGAAAGGGCAATGGAAAGCTCGGTAGCCTGAGGAACATCAAGACCTGCTTCCCGAAGTATTTTCGCGTTTGAAAAAACCTTTTTCGGTGCTCCGTCAAGAATTATTCTGCCCTTGTCCATTACAACAACACGGTCAGCCAGGGCAGCCTCGTCCATATAGTGTGTAATGAAAATTACCGTTATTCCGAACTCCCTGTTGAGTCTGCGGACTGTTTTCATGACCTCGCGCCTTCCGCGGGGGTCAAGCATGGCAGTCGGTTCATCAAGCACAATGCATTCCGGCTGCATTGCAATGATTCCCGCAATTGCAACACGCTGCTTCTGACCGCCCGAAAGCTTGTGCGGCTCGGACTGCCTGAACTCATACATTCCGACATTTTTCAGAGCTTCATCAACTCTTCTGCGAATTTCTTTTGGGTCGATTCCGAGATTTTCCGGACCGAACGCAACGTCATCTTCAACAATGGTGGCAACAATCTGGTTGTCCGGATTCTGAAAGACAATGCCTACTCTGCGGCGTATGTCAAGCAGCTTTTCCTCGTCAGAAGTATCAAGTGAATCGACATAAACCTTTCCGGAAACGGGAACTTCGATCCCGTTGCAAAGCTTTGCAATGGTTGACTTTCCGCAGCCGTTATGCCCGAGTACGGCAACAAAGCTGCCCTTTTCAACCGAAAAGTCAAAGCTTTCAATTACGTTTTTCTCAACTGCGCCCTCCTCGTTCTGATAGCCGAAGGTCACATTTTTAAATTCGATGTAAGATGACATTTCATCCCTCCGTTTTCTTCTTCCAGAACGCGGACGCACCGCAGGGAAGAATCATCCCGCTTTCCGTTACCGGCAGCCCTATTTCGGAAGAAGAAACCCATCCGCCGAAACGGGGAACCACAACAGAACCGAGAATATACTGCATAACCGAGGGCGAAAGCCCGGTTGTATATGAATTGATGAGAACAGCGATTGATTCGCTGTACAGCAGTCTGCTGCAAAGCTCAACAAAGGAATATACTTCATCTTCAAGCTTCCAGACCTCTCCGCCCGGACCGCGTCCGTATGACGGCGGATCCATGATTATTATGTCATATCTGTTGCCGCGGCGGATTTCCCGCTGAACAAACTTGATGCAATCGTCAACGATCCATCTGACGCTTTTGTCGGCTACGCCGCTTGAAACGGCGTTTTCCTTTGCCCATGCAACCATACCCTTTGACGCGTCAACGTGAACAACGCTTGCCCCCGCTTTCAGGCAGGCTGCCGTCGCGCCGCCGGTATATGCAAAAAGGTTGAGAACCCTGACCGGACGTCCGGCTTCTTCAATAAGACGGCGCAGCTCGTCCCAGTTGACCGCCTGTTCGGGAAATATTCCGGTATGCTTGAAGCCCATGGTTTTCACATTGAAGGTCAGGTCTTTATAACCGATGCTCCAATATTCAGGAAGCCTTGTCCGGACTTCCCATGCGCCGCCGCCCGTTTTTGAGCGGTGATAGCAGGCATCGGCAGTTTTCCAAAGAGGATTCGACTTGGGAGTTTTCCAGATGACCTGAGGATCAGGCCGGATAAGCACCTTTTCGCCCCAGCGTTCAAGTCTTTCACCGTCTGAGCAGTCAATAAGCTCATAATCTTTCCAATCAAAAGTATTTCTCATTCTTAAACCCTTTATATCAGTCTTGTTTTTATTACTTCGGCAATTTCCTTTGCAAGTGTTTCAATCATAATCTTATCCTCGCCCTCGAGCATCACTCTGACGAGCGGCTCGGTTCCGGAAACACGGACAAGCACCCTGCCGCTGCTTCCGAGCTGTTTTTCTGCCTGCTCAATTGCATTTTTAACTTCACGGTCATCCTTGAAGCGCGCCTTGCCCATTTTTGAAACGCGCACATTTATCATGGTCTGAGGATATACTTTCATACACGAGGCGAGCTCAGAAAGCTTTTTGCCGGTCTTTTTCATTATTCTCAGAACCTGCAAGGCGGTAAGCTGTCCGTCTCCCGTTGTGGCATAGTCAAGAAAAATAACATGACCGGACTGTTCTCCGCCGATTGAATATCCGTTTTCAAGCATGTTTTCAAGAACATACCTGTCACCGACCTTCGTGGAGGTATAGTCAATTCCTGTTTCTTCACAATATTTTCCGAAGCCCATGTTTGTCATTACCGTTACGACGGCTGTGTTCTTTCTGAGCTTTCCCTCTGCTTTCATGTGCGCGGCACAGATTGCAATAATCTTATCACCGTCAACAAGTTCGCCGTTTTCATCAACGGCAAGCATTCTGTCTGCGTCTCCGTCAAAAGCAAAGCCTGCAAGAAGTTTGTTTTCAACAACCGTTTTCCTGAGTGCCTCAATATGCGTTGAGCCGCAGTTGTCGTTGATATTCACCCCGTTGGGCGAGGCTGAGATGACTGTGCAGGAAGCACCAAGGTCGGAAAACAGCTTTTCGGCGGAAACACTGGCCGAGCCGTTTGCACAGTCAAGAGCAATTCTCATTCCGTCAAAGTTGCAGTCAACGGTTCGTTTGAGATGGTCAATATAATCATGAACGGTATTTTCGCAGACAGTTATTCTGCCGACATCGCCGCCGAGCTTTACGGGAGGTGTATCCACCTCATCAAGAATGATTGCTTCAATTTCGTCCTCAATCGCGTCGGGCAGCTTATATCCGTCAGATTTAAAAATCTTGATTCCGTTATATTCACACGGATTATGCGAGGCTGAAATCATGACCGCCGCATCATAGCCGTATTTTTTGACGAGGTATGCGACCGCAGGAGTCGGAACAACGCCGAGCGTCATTACGTCTGCGCCGACAGAGCAAAGTCCGCAGGCAATGGCATTTTCAAGCATATCGCCGGAAATTCTTGTGTCTTTGCCAATCAGAACGCGCGGCTTCTCTGTGCCTTTTGTGAGCACCATTGCCGCCGCTTTGCCGATTTGCGTTGCAAGTTCACAGGAAATTTCAGAGTTTGCAACACCTCTCGCTCCGTCAGTGCCAAATAATCTTCCCATAATGGTTCCTCCGAATCAAAACATTTTCTGCTGTCCCGGAATGGCTATGCCGAGATGTTCATACGCGGCAGGAGTTACGGTTCTTCCGCGCGGAGTCCTGCTCAAAAATCCTATCTGCATAAGATACGGCTCATACACGTCCTCAATGGTAACAGCCTCTTCGCCTATTGCGGCGGCGATAGTTTCAAGACCTACGGGACCGCCGTTGTAATTTTTGATCATCGTTGTGAGAATGAGCCGGTCAATTCTGTCAAGTCCGAGGCTGTCGATCTCCATTTTTGAAAGCGCGAGATTAGCCGTTTCAAGGTCAATTACACCGTTACCTATTACATCGGCAAAATCCCGTGCGCGTTTAAGCAATCGGTTGGCTATTCTCGGCGTACCTCTTGAACGGCGTGCAATTTCAAGTGCGCCGTTTTCTTCAACGCCTATTGAGAGTATACCCGCGCTGCGTCTGACTATCTGCGAAAGCTGTTCGGGTGAATACAGTTCAAGCCTAAGAACAACACCGAAGCGGTCGCGCAGCGGCGCCGAAAGCTGACCTGCCCTTGTTGTTGCACCGACGAGCGTAAACTTCGGCAAATCAAGGCGGATTGAACGGGCCGAGGGACCTTTGCCGATGATTATGTCAAGCGCATTATCCTCCATTGCCGGGTAAAGAACCTCCTCAACGCTGCGGTTAAGGCGGTGTATTTCGTCAATGAACAGAACGTCACCCTCAGAAAGGTTCGTCAGCAGTGCGGCAAGGTCTCCCTGCTTTTCAATTGCAGGACCCGAGGTCACACGAAGATTGACGCCCATTTCGTTGGCAACAATTCCGGCAAGGGTTGTTTTTCCGAGTCCCGGAGGTCCGTAGAGCAGAACATGGTCAAGGCTTTCGCCGCGTTTGAGCGCCGCCCGTATATAAACTTCAAGGTTTTCCTTGACCTTTTCCTGACCTATGTAATCCTCCATTGTCCTCGGGCGCAGAGAAAGCTCAATATCATTATCAAGAGAGGTATAATCGGCGGTAATAAATCTTTCGTCAAATTCGTTATCAGCCATTTATCATGCCCTCCTTGAAAGAATTTTCAGCGCTTGTTTTATAATATCCTGAACACTGAGCGAGGAATCGACCTTGCCGACGGCAACGGAAGCCTCGCTCTTCGTGTAGCCGAGCATCGTGAGCGCGGCAACGGCCTCGCTCGTGTTTTCCGCTTTGCCGACGGCTTCAACGCTTTCAAGCATTTCAGACTCTCCGGATGAGGACACGGCGCTTTTGGCTTTATCTTTGAGTTCAAGAATAACCCTCTGCGCAAGCTTCGGACCGACGCCGTTCGCTCTTGTGATTGCCTTGACGTCGCCGGCAGAAATACAAAGCGCGAGCCTTTCCGGAGCAAGTTCCGAAAGAATTGCAAGAGCCGCTTTCGGTCCGACGCCGGTTACACCTATCAGCAACTTGAACCATTCAAGCTCATATTCGCTCAGAAAACCGAACAAGTCGAGCGCATCTTCGCGGACATTGAGGTATGTGAACAAAGTGACGGATTCTCCGATTCTTATTTCACGAAGAGTATTCGCGCTGCTCAGACACCTGAACGCAACGCCGCCGCAGCTGACGGCAACTGAATTGAGGTCCGAAAAAACGACCTCCCCCGTAACGCTGTAAAACATTTTCAAATTCCCTTTCTGATTCTCATTCCGGCAGCCGGATCAAGACATGAAGAGCCGGCATGGGCATGGCAGATTGCCATTGCAAGGGCATCTGCCGCATCATCCGGTTTCGGAATCTCCGTAAGACCGAGTATTCTTTTCGTCATGTCCTGAACCTGCTTTTTTTCGGCTCTGCCGTAGCCGACAACACTCTGCTTGACCTGCAAAGGAGTATATTCAAAAACTCTTGTGTGCGTTTTCTGCGCGGCGAGCATGATCACTCCCCTTGCCTGACTGACATCAATAACCGTTTTGGCGTTGCTGTTGTAAAAAACTTTTTCAACGCTCATAGCCGCCGGTCGGTATTTTTCAATGAGCGCTGTCAGGTCATCATATATAATTTCAAGCCGGCGGTTAAAAGGAACGCCTGCGTCGGTGGTTATTGCGCCGTATTCAATCATTCTGAAACGGTTGCTGTTATATTCTATGATTCCGAAGCCGACGATAGCATAACCCGGGTCAATTCCCAATATAATCATGGCATATTACCTCATTATAGTATCGATAGATTATATCACAAACAACCGGACATAACAAGACTTAGCCAAATAAAAAATGGATGAGTTTTTCTTGACATATTCGTTCGCGTCTGATAAAATAACGGTTACAAAGCAGATCCCAACAACAAAGTGTTGACGGAGAACGCTTTTTCACCCTTTTTCAAAAAGAGATGCGCCGCCCCGGGCTGAAAGCGGTGCTTTGAAAAACGAAAGAGCCACCACTCCCGAGCTGCACGCCGAAGCTTCTGATAAGGCGTGACGTTTCAGCCGCGTTAAGGTCTTTTGAGTGCCGCTTCTTGCGGAATACGGGTGGAACCGTGGAACTGAATTTCAGCTTCATCCCTGTGCATTTTCATGCTGTGGGTGAAGCTTTTAATTTTGTATCGAAAGGAAGCAGAAAAATGATCAATGTTACTCTGAAAGGCGGCGTTGTCAAAGAATTTGAAAACGGCATCACCGTTCTTGAAATTGCAAAAAGCCTCGGCGGCGGTCTTTTTAAAGCAACCTGCGGCTGCAAAGTCAACGGAGAAGAAACGGACCTTCGCACTGCGCTCAACGAAGACTGCGAGGTTGAAATCCTTACATTTGACAGCGAGGAAGGCAAGGAAAACTTCCGCCACACCTGCTCTCACATTCTCGCCCAGGCAGTAAAGCGCCTTTATCCCGAAACAAAGCTTGCAATAGGTCCCGCAATCGACAACGGCTTTTACTATGACTTCGACTCAGAGGTAACCTTTACCCCCGAAGTTCTTGAAAAAATTGAAGCCGAAATGAAGAAAATAGTCAAGGAAGCTCTTCCTCTTGAACACTTTGAGCTTGAACCGGACGAAGCTATTGCACTCATGGAGAGCAGAAATGAGCCTTATAAGATTGAACTCATTAAGGAACACGCCGGTAAAGGTGAGAAGATTTCGTTCTATCGTCAGGGTGAGTTTGAAGAGCTCTGCGCAGGTCCTCACATTCCCGACACCGGCAGAATCAAGGCTTTCAAGCTGACGAACTGCACCGGCGCTTATTGGCGCGGAGATTCAAAAAACAAGATGCTTCAAAGAATCTACGGAACCGCCTTTACCAAAGCTTCCGAGCTTGAAGCATATCTTCAAATGATTGAGGAAGCAAAAAAACGCGACCACAGAAAGCTCGGCAAGGAGCTCGGTCTGTTCATGCTCCTCGACGAAGGTCCCGGCTTTCCGTTTTTCCTCCCCAAGGGCATGCTCCTTCGCAACACCCTCATTGACTATTGGCGCCGGGTTCACAAAAAGTACGGCTACGTTGAAATCAGCACTCCTATGATGCTCAACCGCGCCCTCTGGGAGCGTTCCGGTCACTGGGATCACTACAAAGAGAATATGTACACAACCATTATTGACGAAACCGACTTTGCAATCAAGCCGATGAACTGCCCGGGCGGAATGCTTGTTTATAAGTCACAGCCGCACTCATACCGCGACCTTCCGCTGCGCGTCGGCGAACTCGGACTTGTTCACCGTCATGAGCTTTCAGGTGCTCTCCACGGACTTTTCCGCGTACGCTGCTTCACTCAGGACGACGCTCATATTTTCATGACATGGGAGCAGATGAAGGACGAAATCAAAAACGTTGTCAAGCTCTTTGATGAGGTTTACAGCGTGTTCGGACTCTCCTATCAGATTGAGGTTTCAACAATGCCCGAGGATCATATGGGTGACATCAAGGATTGGGAGTTTGCAACCGAAACGCTTGAAAAGGCTATTGAGGAAATGGGCAAGAACTACGTCATCAACGAGGGCGACGGCGCCTTCTACGGTCCCAAGCTTGACTTCCACCTTTCCGACAGTCTCGGAAGAACATGGCAGTGCGGCACAATTCAGCTTGACATGCAGCTTCCCGAAAGATTTGAGCTTGAATATACCGGCGCCGACAACGAAAAGCACCGTCCGGTTATGATTCACCGTGTTGTTCTCGGCTCAATTGAACGCTTTATCGGCGTAATCACCGAGCATTTTGCCGGTGCCTTCCCCGTCTGGCTCGCTCCTGAGCAGGTCAGAATCGCTCCGATTGCCGACAGGCATCAGCCGGCAGCATTTGCACTCAAAGAGACGCTTGAAAAGGCAGGCATTGAACGCATTGAAGTTGACACAAGAAGCGAAAAGCTCGGCTACAAGCTTCGCGAGAGTCAGCTTGCAAAAGTCCCCTATACACTCGTCATCGGCGACAAGGAAGCGGAAAACGGCTGCGTTTCCGTTCGCAAGCGCGGAGTCGGCGACATCGGCTCTTACTCAATTGCCGACTTTGAAGCAATGATCAAAACCGACATTGACGAAAAGGCTATCTGGTAACAGACTTAGGGAACCTCTGAATAAATCACAGCATACGCTTTGATGCACATCTTACTTGCA
>JAEDIL010000038.1 GCA_016292455.1 Clostridiaceae bacterium | reverse complement strand
TTCCGGGGCGCTTTCTGACCGCTTCAAGACCCTCAAGCACCTGAATTGCGTCAGCATTATATTCTTCCGTTACAACCGTATCCATAAGACCAAGGTCTTCGGGAAGGTCCTCGCGTTCAATTTCGGGCTCCTGTTCTTCCTTTTTCTGTTCTTCGAGGTTTTCTTCGAGAAGCTCTTCGTTTTGATTTTCGTTCTTGTTCATGGCGCGAATTACTCCTTTTTAAAATGTATCTGTTATCTTTTATCTGTTATCACGCGTTTGCGGCAATGTAAAACATAAAAACTGCTGCGCGGCAAATCAGAAATAAATCTGCAATCTGAGTTGCCTTTTATTCATCGTTCATTATTGCTCTGCTTCTTCTTGCAACCGTTCCGGAGGAAAGGTGAGAAACAAAAATTCTTCTTCCCTCGCAGACAACGAACGAGCGCGGCATTTCGGCAGAGACGTAATAAACGTTCTTTTTCTTTTCATTTGTATGGAGGTAGTCCCTTGTAATTTTTGAAACAGTGGTGCTTTCAAGGTCAAAAATACCGATTATTTCTTTATCGCTTATCGCGGTGTTCTGTCCGATATGGATATACAAGCGCTCCACTCCCTTTAAACAAGGCTGCCGTTCCGGATTTCAAAGGCTTTGCCGTATTTCAGATTTTTCACCGAATTCGGGTCGCAGCAGGTGATGAAAACCTGCCAGTTTTTGATGTGGTTAAGAATATAATTCTGTCTTGAAAGGTCAAGCTCGCTCATAACGTCGTCAAGCAGAGCAACCGGCTGTTCACCGGTGAAATCTCTGATAACCGCTGCTTCGGAAAGCTTTAAAGCCAGCGCCGCCGAGCGCTGCTGTCCCTGCGAGCCGAATGCCCTTGCCGGAACGGAATCAATGCTGATTGAAAGGTCGTCGCGATGAGGACCCACAGAGGTAAAGCCGGTCGGCAAATCGTTTTTTCTTGAAGCAAAAAGGAGATTTTTGAGGTTTTCATAAATCTCCTGCTTGTCCTTTCCGAAAGCCGGACAGTTTTCGCTGTATGAAACGGAAAGCTTTTCCTTTTTTGAGGAAATTCCGCCGTATATATCCTCGCAGAACCGGGAGAGCGCATTGACATAGCCTATCCGCTGTCTGATTATTTCGCTGCCGTAAAAAGCAACCCTTTCTTCCCAGACGTCAAGCAGCTCGGTGAGCTCGCTGTGCATAAAGCAGTCTTTCAAAAGAATGTTGCGCTCTGTCAGAGCCTTGTTATAGCTGGCGAGAGTTACCGCATATTTCGGTTTAAGCTGACTTATTGCGGTATCAAGAAATCTTCTGCGTTCGGAAGGACCGCCTTTGACAAGTGTAAGATGTACCGGAGAAAAAACAACCGCAAGAAATTCGCCGATTATTTTTGAAGATGATCTGAGTTTAATTCCATTCAGCGAAAAAGCGCGTCCCTTTTCAATTTCAAGCGCGGCTTCCTGTTCGCGTCCGCTTCCGTGGAAAGAAAGCGAAAGCTTTGCTTTTTTTGCGTTGAAATTTATGAGTTCGCTTTCTGCCGAGCCGCGGAAAGAACGGCAGCCGGTAAAAAGCCAGATTCCTTCAAGAAGATTTGTTTTTCCCTGAGCATTGTCGCCAAAAATGACATTCACGCCGCCGCAGGGCTCAATCGCAATTTCACGAAGATTCCGGAAAGAAACGCACTCCAGCTTCTGAACATTCATTTAGTGACCTCATAAACAACGCCGGAAAATTCAAACGAATCCCCTTCACGAAGCTTTTTTCCTCTTTGAAGGCATACTTCACCGTTGACCTTTACCATCGAATCAAGAACAACGGTTTTTGCTTCGCCGCCGCTTGAAACGGCATTGGCAAGCTTGAGCGCAGAATCGAGACGGATGAAGTCGGTCACAATCTGAAGCCTTTCATGTTTTTTGTCTGCAATGCGTACTTTAATTTTCATGTTTTTTCCTCATGTTGCTGATATAAAACGGATAAAAAATAGAATCTATATTTCTTTCAGCCGGTAAAAATTATATTCTTACCGGAAGAACAAGGAAGAGGAACTTGTCTCCCTCGGTGGGCAAAAAGAGAATAGGCTGACTCGGAGAATTCAATTCAACCCTGATTTCGTCGCTCTCGGTTGCTTTGAGCGCATCAAGAACAAATTTGCTGTTGAAACCGATTTCAAGATCCTTGCCCTCAATTTCCGCCGGCATTTTGTCGTTCGCCGTTCCGATTGAAGTGACCGAGGAAAACTTCATCACTCCGTTTTCAATTGTGCAGCGGACAGGGCTTGAACGGTCGGTGATTATGAGAGCTGTTCTTTCAACACATTCAATGAGTCTTTTTGTCGGTGCGGTAATTTTTGTTGAAGCCGAAATCGGAATCGCCGCCTTGTAATCAATAAAGTTGCCTTCAAGCAGGCGTGAAATTACTCTGTATTCGCCGATTTCAAAGCAGATATGTCTTCTTCCGACGCTGATTGAGCAGAATCCTTCGTCATTATCGGAAAGCTTTACAACCTCGCCGAGCGTTTTTGCCGGAACAACAAAGGCAACCTCGTCTCCCGAATAATCAATGTCTTCGCGTCTGACGGCAAGCCTTGCTCCGTCAACGGCAACAAGAACAATTTTTCCGTTTCCTATTTCAAAGCGCACTCCGCAGTGAACCGGATTTCTTTCGCTTGTTGAAACGGAAAAAATTGTTTTTCTTATCATGTCTTTAAGAAGGGCCTGGTTAATAACAATCGGAAAACCGGCGGAAACCTCGGGAACGTCCGGATATTCATCGGCGCTTGTGCCAATGATCGAATACTGAACGTCGCCGCTGATTATTTTGCAGATATTGCGTTCATCGCTTTCAATTGAAACGGTTTCGTCGGGAACCATTCTGAGAATGTCGCAAAGATTGCGCGCGTTGAGAATTACGCTGCCGTTTTCCTGAACCTCAGCAGGAATAAAGGTCTGTGAACCGACTTCAAGGTCATAGCCGGTAAGTTTCAGAGAATCCGAAAGCGCCTCAATGAGGATACCCTCTATTGACGGAATTGTAGACTTGCTGGAAACTGTTCTCTGAACGTTAATGCAGGCTTTTGAAAAAGCGGCGCTGTCGCAGACAAATTTCATTTTTATTCCTCCGTTTTGTCTTTTCCCTGCAATTTCAAAAATTGCAGGAGGATGTAAGAAATGTAAGATATAAATAAATAGTAGTAGTAGTAGCCGGTGTGAAGAACGTTAAAAAGACCGAAAATCCCTTTATTTTCAAGGAATAAAGGAAAATTCTTCCGTTGAATGGACTGTTGAGAAATCCGGGTTTTTAACAGTTCGGAAAAGGAAATATTGAAAGTGTTGATAAATGTGTGTGGAATGTTAAATAAAATGTGGAAAACCCGGAAAAAATTATTTTTTAGTCATTCCGTTTTTCCGGAAAAGAGAAAACACAGCCGTCAGTTTTCATTGATATTTTTTATAATATCGTCAATTGTTGCTTTGAGCTGAACATTATCTTTGAGCTTTTCCGTAACCTCGTTAAGAGAATAGATGATTGTTGAATGGTGCTTGTTGCCGAATTCGTCTCCGATTGCTTTGAGCGAAAGGGAGGTTACCTCATGAACAATGTATATTGCAACCTGCCTTGCGAGGGAAATGTTAGCGTTGCGCTTGTCTGAGCGAATGTCCGCCGCAGAAACATTGAAGGTTCTTGAAACCTCGCTGATTATGTTTTCAACCGTTACGGGAAGCGGCTGATTGTCGTTGATAATGTCGCTTATTGCGCGCTTTGCAATTCCGATGTTCGGCTTTGAGCCCTCAACGTCCTGATATGCCTTGATTTTTTTGACCGCGCCTTCAAGCTGACGGATGTTTTTCTTGATATTTTCGGCAATATAGGTAATTACTTCGTCAGAAAGAATAATGTCAAGGTCATCGCTTTTTCTTTTGATAATTGCCATTCTTGTTTCAAGGTTCGGCGGCTGAATATCCGCAATGAGACCGGATTCAAAACGTGTGCGCACTCTTTCTTCAAGAGTCATCATTTCTTTCGGCGGACGGTCTGAGGAAAGAACAATTTGTTTTCCTGCGTCGGTGAGCGCGTTGAAGGTATGGAAAAATTCCTCCTGAGTCGCTTCCTTTTTTGAAATGAACTGAATATCGTCAACCAGAAGCAGATCCGCGCTGCGGTATTTTTCGTGGAAAGCGTGAGTATTGTGATTTCCGATGTAGTAAACAAGCTCGTTTGTGAAATGCTCTCCGCTTGTATAAATAATGTTTGCGTCCGGATTCTTCTCTTTGACGTAATTCATGATTGCGCAGAGAAGATGGGTTTTACCCAGTCCGCTGTGTCCGTAAATAAAAAGCGGATTATATGCCTTTCCCGGCGAATGGGCAACGTTGAGTGCAGCAGCGTGGGCAAAACGGTTCGACGGACCGATGATGAAATTATCAAACGTATAGTTGAAATCTGAGGTATTGCGGCTGCTTTTTGAAGAAGCCTCTTTCTTTTCCTCCTGTTTTTCTTCCTCTGTCGGGGAAAGGTAACGGACAATAACCTTGAAGCCGAGAACGTCCTCGCAGGATTTTTCAATAAGCTCCCTGAATTTTGAAACGATTATTTTCTTTTTAAATTCACTGATACCGAGAACAAGTGTATCTTCCTTGAATTCGATGAATTCAAGCGGTTCAAGCCAGACGTTGTATGCAACTTCCGTAACCTTGCTTTTCATTTCTTCCTTAATCAATGCCCATACTTCGGCAAAAGAATCCATTGTTTTCCTCCTTTTCCTCTCTCTTTATATAACAGTAAATGTTTACAGTTTTGTTTTTACTTGACGAGCAAACAACAAAGAAATATAATATATAAATAACTGAAACTTAGTGTATATATAATCTTTCGTATATACAAAAAGGGCATATACACCTACCTATAATTGTAGCACACCAAAATCAGTAATGCAAGAGTTTGAGCGAAAAAATAGTGTCTGGCGCGTTTTACCCTTTTATGTGTATAGTTACAAATTTATTGACTTTGAGCTTAAAATAAGCAAAATTCACGTCATTTTTGAATTATTCTTTATCAAAGACGTGAAAAACGGAGGAATTTTTAAAATGACGGTTACTGAAAAAAACAACGATATAATTATCAACGGCGCCTCGTGTTTTGACCTGAGACTTTCCGTTTTCTGCGGTCAGGCCTTCCGCTGGAGAGAAAAGGAGGGAATCATTCACGGTGTTGTCGGCAGAACAAGGATAAACGCTGTTCAGAATGAAAACGGAATTGTTTTCAAAAACACCGACAGAGAAACCTTTGACAAAATTATTGAGCCTTATTTTGACCTATCGCGTGACTATGACAAAATTCTCTCCCGGTTTGATGATAAATATATTGAACAGGCATATAAGGAATACTACGGAATAAGGATTTTAAAACAGGACGAATGGGAGGCGCTGTGTTCTTTTATTATTTCTCAGAATAATAATATTCCGCGCATCTGCGGAATCGTCAGCCGCCTTTGTGAAAACTTCGGAGAACCGCTCGGTGAAGATGATTATTCTTTTCCGTCATACGAAAGGTTGGCTTCCCTTTCGGAAGGCGACCTTGCGGTGCTGAGAGCAGGTTTCCGCGCAAAGTATATTCTTGACGCGGCGAAAAAGCTTTCTTCCGGCGAGGTCAGTATTGAAAGAATCCGTCATTTGCCGATTGAGGAAGCGAGGGAAGAACTGATGAAAATCAAGGGAGTCGGAAAAAAGGTTGCGGAATGTACTCTGCTTTACGGCTTCGGCAGGCTTGACGCTTTTCCGGTTGACGTCTGGGTCAAAAGAATACTTTCAGAGCTTTATGACGGAGAGTTTCCCTCCTGCGCAGACGGCTACCGCGGTGTTGCGCAGCAGTATCTTTTCCACTGGCGCAGAAATAACGGCTGAGGGATATTTTTTGTCTGCCGTTATTATTTCCGTCTGACATTTCGCGTCATTGATAGCATAACGTCTTTTTCTGTCCTCGGTCCTTTGTTTTTTTCCGAAGAGGTAATAAAACCGGAACACGGGCATTGTATAAAGGATAGTGGATAACAAGGACTTCGTATTTGTAAATCTGATACACTTATTTCTAACAAACTGCACAATTTTTGGAATATTTTTTTCATAAACTTCTAACAAAACAACAAAAAAACTCTTGTCTTTTATACTCACAGATGCTATTATAAAAACAATAGGACAACTATATATAAAGAAGGTGAATAAATGTCCGGAATTAACAAAAAAGGCGATGAAACGGCTCTCTATTTTTTTCACAGCGGAAAAGGCTGCCGCGCTTATGAATACCTCGGTTCTCATAAGCTGCCGGGAGAGGACAGCGTTGTTTTTCGTGTCTGGGCGCCCAACGCTTTTTCTGTCAGCGTAATCGGTGATTTCAATAATTGGGAAGCCGGAAAAAATCCCATGTACCGCCTTGACGACGGTCAGACATGGGAAGCGGTTATTCCCGGAATCAGACAATTTGACAGCTATAAATATCTCGTTTGCTATCCGGACGGAAAGACCGTTGCCGCCAAGTGCGACCCATACGCTTTCCATGGCGAAACAAGACCCAAAGACGCTTCAAAATTCTATGACCTTTCCGGATATGAATGGAAAGATTCACTCTGGCAGAAAAAACGCGCCGGAAAAAATCCTTATGAAAGCCCGATGAATATCTATGAGGTTCATGCCGGCTCATGGCGCAAATATGAAGACGGAAGTCCTTTTTCATATTCCGACCTTGCAAGGGAGCTTGTCCCCTACGTCAAAGATATGGGCTACACCCACATTGAGCTGATGCCGCTTTCGGAATATCCCTTTGACGGCTCGTGGGGCTATCAGGTGACCGGTTATTTTGCCGCAACCTCGCGCTACGGCACACCGCATGAGCTGATGGCTTTCATTGACGAATGTCACAAAAACGATATTGCCGTAATCCTTGACTGGGTGCCGGCACATTTTCCGAGGGATCTTCACGGTCTTTCAATGTTTGACGGAACGCCGTGCTATGAATATGCCGACCCGAGAAAGGGTGAGCATAAGGACTGGGGAACAAAGATTTTTGATTACGGAAGAAGCGAGGTTGTTTCCTTCCTTGTCAGTTCGGCTGCGTTCTGGTTTGAAAAATATCACGTTGACGGTCTGCGCGTCGACGCGGTTTCATCAATGCTTTACCTTGATTACGGCCGTGAAAACGGAGAATGGATTCCGAATAAATTCGGCGGAAACGAAAACCTTGAAGCAATTGAATTTTTCAGAACGCTCAACAGCACAATTTTCCGCGAGTACCCCTATGCCCTCATGATTGCCGAAGAAAGCACGGCGTGGCCGCTTGTTTCAAAGCCGATTGACGTCGGAGGACTCGGCTTCAACTTCAAGTGGAACATGGGCTGGATGAATGATACGCTCAAATATTTTTCACTTGACGGTCTTTCAAGAAAATATAACCATAATCTGCTGACCTTCTCGTTCTTCTATGCATTTTCGGAAAACTTTATTCTTCCGGTTTCACACGATGAGGTGGTTCACGGAAAATGCTCGCTCATCGGAAAAATGAGCGGAGATTACGACCAGAAATTTGATACACTGCGCGCGTTCTTCGGTTATATGATTGCCCACCCCGGCAAAAAGCTCTGCTTCATGGGTCAGGAGTTCGGTCAGTTCATTGAATGGCGCTTTGCCGAAGAGCTTGACTGGCTGCTGCTTGATTATGAAAAGCACCGTTCATTGAAGCAATATGTAAAAAAGCTCAATTCAATCTATAAAAAATATCCTCAGCTCTGGCAGATTGATTACAGCTGGGAGGGATTTTCGTGGTGCGTCAGCGATGACTGCGACAATTCCGTCATAGCCTTCACCCGGAAGGACAAGAACGGCGGCGCGTTGGTCTGCGTCTGCAACCTGACGAGCGTTGAACGCAAAAAATATTCTTTCGGCGTTGAAAAGGAAGGAATTTACGAAGTTATCCTCAATTCCGACGACGTAAAATTCTCCGGAGCGGGAAGAGGAACAAAAACAAGGGTTACTTCAAAGAAAAAGGCAATGCACGGCTTTGAAAACAGCATTACGCTTTCCCTGCCGCCGCTTTCCTGCCTTTATCTTGTGAGAAAGCCGAAACCGAAAAAACAAAAAAAAGAAACCGAAAAGCTTGAAAAACAGTCAGTTTAACAGCAAAACAAATCTGATATAAATATTTCAGCTGTCAACAAAAAAGGAGGAGTTTCATGGCAAAGAAAACCGAATGTCTTGCAATGCTTCTTGCCGGCGGACAGGGAAGCCGTCTCGGAATACTCACAAAAAACATTGCAAAGCCTGCCGTTCCCTACGGCGGAAAGTACAGAATTATTGACTTCCCTCTTTCAAACTGCATCAACTCCGGAATTGAAACTGTCGGCGTTCTCACTCAGTATCAGCCGCTTGAACTCAACGATTATATCGGCAACGGCGCAGCGTGGGACCTTGACCGTGTTCACGGCGGAGTGCATATTCTTTCCCCCTATCAGCAGATCAAGGGTACGCAGTGGTATAAGGGAACAGCAAACGCAATCTATCAGAACATCAATTTCATTGACCGCTATAATCCTGAATATGTTGCTGTTCTTTCAGGCGACCATATCTACAAAATGGATTATGCGAAAATGCTCGCTTATCACAAGGAAAAGAACGCTTCCTGCACCATTGCAATGCTCGAAGTGCCCTGGGAGGAGGCTTCACGCTTCGGTCTGATGTTTGTCAATGACGACGGTTCAATCAGCGAGTTTGAAGAAAAGCCGAAAAATCCGCGCAGCAACAAAGCTTCAATGGGTGTTTATATTTTCACCTGGAAGGTTCTGCGCAAATATCTCATTGATGATGAAAACGATCCGGACTCCGGCAACGATTTCGGTCATGACGTTATTCCTGCAATGCACAACGCAGGCGAAAGGCTTTTTGCCTATCAGTTTGACGGCTACTGGAAAGATGTCGGAACAATAGACTCGCTCTGGGAGGCGAACCTTGACCTGCTCAATCCGAAGGTTGACCTTGACCTTTCGGACAACAGCTGGAAAATCTATTCAAAAACCGCTGCCGCTCCCCCGCATTTCATTTCGGATAAAGCAGCAGTTGAAAACTCAATGATTGCCGAGGGCTGCGAAATCTCCGGCGAAGTTGACTATTCCGTCCTTTTCTCCAACGTTACGGTTGAAGAGGGCGCAACGGTACGCTACTCGATTGTGATGCCCGGAACGGTAATCAAATCCGGTGCAGTTGTTGAATATTCAATAGTCGCTGAAAACGCCGTGATTGAGGAAAACGCTCATGTCGGCAACGATCCGGCTTCAATGAGCAATGCCTTTGACGATTGGGGCATCGCCGTTGTCGGTGAAAAAGTCAGAATAGGCAAGGGTGCTTCTGTTGCCGCAAAAGCAATGATTGACGAAGATGTAAAGGAGGCAGAGTGATGCGGGCTTCAAACGTTCTCGGAATAATTTATTCAAACGTCTATGACGAATATCTCAGCGAGCTGACCGGTGTCAGAACAATGGGCTCCGTTCCGTTTGCCGGAAGATACCGTCTGATTGACTTTGCCCTTTCGGGAATGGTCAATTGCGGAATCACCAAGGTCGGAATCAGCACAAAAAGCAATTATCAGTCGCTTATGGATCATCTCGGCTCAGGCAAGGCATGGGACCTTTCAAGAAAACGCGACGGTCTCACTCTTCTCCCGCCGTTCAACTTCAACGGCAATGGCGGTGTTTATAGCCACCGTTTTGAGGCTTTGCAGGGCATGATGAACTACATTTCAAAAAGCGCAAAGGAATATGTACTTTTCTGCGACTGCAACGTTGTCTGCAACCTTGACTATGAGCAGTTCATTTCCGCTCATATCTCCTCCGGCGCAGACATTACCATCGGCTACAAGCGCGGCGTGAAGCCGGCAATTCCGAACATTATGACCTTTGACCTTGAAGGCGACAGAATTACGCGCGCCTCAGTCGGCGAAATGGGCAGCGAAGCCAAAAACTATTCGCTCAATATCGTCATCATGAAGCGTGTTCTGCTTGAAAGACTCATGAACAGCGCCGCCGCAATGGGACATACCCGCTTTGAGCGTGACATAATCGGAAAGAATGTTTCCTCTCTTGACATCCGCGGCTATAAGATTGAAGAATTTGCCGAAATGATTGATTCGCTTCAAAGCTATTATGACGTCAGCATGAGTCTCCTTACAGGAAAACGCAAAGAGCTTTTCCAAAACGGCAGAACAATTTATACCAAGGTCAGAGACGATGTTCCGGCAATTTACGGCGTTTGCTCAAAGGCTTCAAATTCGCTCATTGCAGACGGCTGCGTCATCAAGGGTACGGTTGAAAACTGTATTCTCTTCCGCGGCGTTTACATTGCGGAAGACGCGGTTGTCAGAAATTCCGTAATCATGCAGGACAGCTATATCAGCTCCGGTTCAAGAATCAACTGCGCAATTCTTGACAAAAATGTTGTTGTAAAACCGAACCGCGAAATTTCCGGGGCAGAAACCTACCCGGTTTATATCGGCAAGAATATTACGATTTGACAAAAATCCGTGTTCCGCAGACGACTCACGGGTCGTCCATACAGTTTAAACGCATATTTTCAAAGTACCCGTAAGGGTGATTATCAGTTGTTCTGAGATAACGGATAAAAAATAACAGATAACCTTTTGAAAGAAAGGAGAACAAAAATGAAAGTTTTGTTCGTTGCTTCCGAAGCACAGCCGTTCATTGCCAGCGGCGGACTCGGAGACGTTGCCGGCTCACTGCCGCAGGCGTTGAGAAAAAGGCTCATCGGCTGCCGTGTTGTGATGCCGCTTTATGACACAATCAGTCAGGAACTCAAAGACACAATGACCTTTATCACAAGCATTTCCGTTCCGGTTGCATGGAGAAGGCAATATTGCGGAGTTTTTCAGGCTAAGTATAAGGGCGTAATATATTACCTTATTGACAATCAGTATTATTTCAAGCGCGGAACAATCTACGGTCATTACGATGACGCGGAACGCTTCACTTTCTTTTCAAGAGCCGTTCTTGAAATTCTTCCGCATATCGACTTCAAGCCGGACATTATTCACTGCAATGACTGGCAGAGCGCGCTGACTCCCGTTTTCTATACCACAATGTACAGCAAAGACCCGTGGTACCAGGGAATCAAAACCGTTTTCACAATTCATAACATTCAGTATCAGGGCACATACGGAATGGACCTTGTCGGAGACGTTATCGGTCTGAAACAGGAGGATTCCGGAATTGTTGAGTATGACGGCGACGTAAACTTCATGAAAGGTGCAATTGAATGTGCCGACAAGGTTACGACCGTTTCTCCGTCATACGCGCAGGAAATCCTTGACCCGTGGTACAGCCACGGTCTTGACACAATTCTCAGAGCGCGTCAATGGAAATTGCAGGGCATACTCAACGGAATTGATACCGAGGGTTATGACCCGGAAACCGACAAAATGATTGAAAAGAATTACACTGTTGAAACGGTCAGGGAGGGCAAAGCGGAAAACAAAAGGATTCTTCAGGAAAACATGGGACTCCCCGTCCGCGCCGATGTTCCGATGATCGGTCTTGTTTCCCGCCTTGTTTCCCACAAGGGACTCGACCTTGTCAAGTGTATTTTTGACGAGTTTCTTTCAACAACCGATGTTCAGGTTGTTGTTGTCGGTTCGGGCGACTGGCAGTATGAGAATTATTTCCGCGAGCTGTGCAACCGCTATCCCGGCAAGATTGCCGTAAGAATCGGCTTTGTTCCGTCGCTTGCACACAAAATTTATTCCGCCGCCGATTTGTTCCTTATGCCGTCAAAGAGTGAGCCCTGCGGTCTTTCGCAGATGGTTGCTTTGCGCTACGGAACAGTACCGATTGTCCG
Organism: Clostridiaceae bacterium; assembly: GCA_016292455.1. Lineage (GTDB taxonomy): Bacteria > Bacillota > Clostridia > Oscillospirales > Acutalibacteraceae > UBA6857. The sequence continues at coordinate 4,045 of JAEDIL010000038.1, read as the reverse complement.
CGAAACAGGCGGTCTGCGCGACTCAATCACTGACAGCGGCGACGGAAAGGGCAACGGCTTCACTTTCAAGACGTATAATGCCCATGACATGCTTGACGCCATCCGCCGCTCCCTTGCCGCCTATTATAACAAGCCGCACTGGGAAGAGCTTGTCAGACGCGCAATGGAATGTGATTTCAGCTGGGGCAGAAGCTCAAACGAATATATCAAAATGTACCGTCAGCTTGTCAAAGACTGATAACGGAAAAGGCTGTTGCAGCCCGGAAACCCGAGCCGCAGCAGCCTTTATTTTTTTTATTTTCTTTTGTTCTTTGCCGAAAAAAAAGTATTTTCAGCTTATCCAGAGACCGTCATATTTAATCTCCCACTCCCCGTTTCTGAACTTCGCTGTGCAGTCTTTGCAACCGTCACCGTTGAGAGCCGCCCAGTTCTGCGAAACGAAAAAGCTCTTTTTACCTTCGTTGTTTCCGATTGAAAAGATTACGCCGTCCTCAAATTCACCGTCTTTCGTGAGTCTGCCGTCTTTAAGAAGCTCCTGATAGCTGCTTCTTATCAGTTCAGCGTTTGATTTCTGCATGAAATATCCGGTCATTAGATATTCAAGCGCATCTTTCTGTTTGTCCGAAAGGTCTGAAAGCTCGGTAAAGTCAAGCGCAATTGTTTTGACTGTTTTCATTTGCGGGCGTTCGTTTTCTTCAATGATGTGTTTCAGTGCTTCGGCATAAAGATTGATTTTGCTTCCCTCTTCTGCCGTAACATTGATTTGCTCAGCATATACCATCGCCGGATAGGTTTCCTGAACGATGCCGTTGTAGCCTATCTGAACTGCCATTCCGGGTCTGAGCTCACTTTTTTCAAATCCTCTCCCCTTTTTTGAAAAAACGGTTTTTTCATCATTTGAAACGAAGTAAAGTCCGCTGTCCGACGAAACAAGCAGCTCGCCGTTTCTGACTGAAACAATTTCACCGCCGATGGTGGATTCACTTTTGATAGCGTTTTCATTTTCGTTGTCTGCTTTTGCCGAACAGCCGCAGAAAAGCGGTATCATGAGAGCAAAGAGGCAGATTGCAGCAATAATTGATACGGTCTTTCTGTTTTTCATGGTATGTTCCTCCTTTATGGAAATCCGTTTTCACAGTATTAGAGTCGTTTAATGCGCATATTGTTGCAATGCTTGAAAATTTTTCTTTCTGTGCCGTCTTGCTGTGTTTTGTCTGAATATTTATCATTTGTTTATGAATATTGAAAACAAAAAAACCGGATCAAAAGACAAAAGTCTTTGCGTCCGGTTTAACCGATTATTGCGAAAACTCAGCCCGAAACATAGTTAAGAGGATTCTGTTTCGCTCCGTTGTAGCGGATTTCAAAATGCAGATGAGGTCCGGTTGAATTTCCGGTGTTGCCTGCACTTGCAATGTACTGTCCTTTGCTTACGGACTGACCGGCTGAAACGGCGAGTGACGAGCAGTGACCGTAAAGCGAGGAGAAGCCGTCGCCGTGGTCAATGATAACATAGTTGCCGTAGCCCACTGTGCTGTAATTTGCGGCGATGACCGTTCCGCCTCTTGTTGCGTAAATTGCCGCGCCCATAAAGCCGCCGCCCGTAATGTCAATTCCGCCATGGAAGCCCCAGCCCGAAATTGAAGCGTCGCGGTAGCCGTAGCCGCTGCTGATATAGCAGCTTCTTGAAACCGGGAATACCCAGCTTGCGTTTGAAGAAATATTCGGCTGCGGAGAGGAGTTGGTTGAAGCGTTTTGCTTGATAATTCTGTCAATTTCCGCGTCAGCCGCCGCTTTCTGAGCCTGAAGCTTTTTGATATAGCTCTGGTAAAGCGCACTGCTCTGGTCAATTTCATCAATCAGTGCGGTGACTTTTTTCTGGCTGCTTTCAAGCTGATTTGCGGTCGCGGAGTATTCGTCCTTTTTTTCTTTCAGCTCAGCTTTTTTGTCCACGCTTTTCTGCCTGGTTTCCTCAACCTCTTCCTGCTTTTCCTGAAGCTTTTCCTGCGAGGCTTTGAGTTTTTTGATTTTTGCGGTAAAATCGTCAATAACCTTCTTTTCGTTTTCCGAGGTACGCTTCATCCATTCAAGGTGAGTCAGAAGACTTGCAAGGTTATGCGAGCCCATGAACAGTTCAATAACGGAGCGGTCGCCGTTTATGTATGACGAGCGAAGCAGGGACGAAAGCTCATCTTTTGTGCTTTCAATATTATCACGGTTTTCCGCAATTTCCTGCCTGATGTCGGAAATTTCGTTGGCGAGCTTTTTAAGCTGTTTGTCAAAAGCGGCAATCTCCGCGTCAATAACTTTAATCTGGGATTCAATTGCATTTGCTTTAATCTGAACGGCTTCAATCTGGCTTTCAAGGGTTGCCAGATATTCTTCGTTCTTTTTCTTCTTGCTTTCAAGCTCGTTGAGCTTTTCTTTGTTGTCTGAAATCTTTCCGTTCAGCTCGTCAATCTGCTGTTGAAGCTCCTGCTGAGTTGCCGCATAGACGGTTGTTGTCGGAAACACGCAGAAAGCTGACAGGAAAAGGAGGGTCAGACTCAGAAAAAGAGCAAGAGTTCTTTTCATTTCGGAACACATCCTTCCGTAAATATTTATTGAAAGAGACCGTATTACCTGCTTTCGGACGGGCAAAAAAACGCCCGCAATTACACATAATTTAGATTATTATACTAAATTTCAGCTTAAAAATCAAGTCTGCTTCTCCACGCACAATTTTATTTCCGATTTTTAAAAAATAAACCACGAAAAAAGCAGACAAATTACCGTAATTTGACAATTATCGTGCCGTATGTTAGAATACGCTTGCTTTATGCATACCGAAAAAGCTTCCGGCACAGCTCACCCGGTCTGTCCCGGGGAAATGTGCGGATTGAAAAGGTGAAAAAATGAAGTTGGATTTTTTGAATAAATTTCTGGTTGAAAATGAAAAGACTCATGCCGATATGCGCCGTGAGGACAAATTCGGCAGACTTCTGAGCAACAGAAAGCTTATCACGGTTTTTGTCTGCGTTGTTGCTTTGATAATGCTGGGTTCCGTTGTAATCCTTGTTTCCGAAAAGAACGCGGACTCCGGGGAAACGACTGCCGATGAAAGCGCTGTTTACGCTGCGGCTCTGAGCAGCACAGCAGAGAACATGAAGGGCAGTTTTCTTCTTGCCGTCTGCAACGAAGAATCGCGCAGCATCCGCCTGCTTGCTTGCGTAACGGCAGACAGCAAAAACGGCAGTGTTGACATCACGTATATACCTACCGGGCAGGTCTGTTCGGTCTCTTCTTCAAGGGAAACAATCGCCGGGCATTTCGAAAACACCGGAAAGGACGGATTGATTTACGCAGTCCGCGCCTGCGGAGTAAATATTGACCGCTACGTCATCATTGACGAAAGCAACCTGTTTCCGTTGCTGAAGCTTTTCCCTGAGCAGACCGTTGATGTCAGAAACGAAGTCAGGCACGATTACAGGGGCGTCAGCTATATAATAGAAAAGGGAACACAGACCTTTACTGCCGAGAATCTTGAAAAGTATTTCATCTACCTCTGCGACAACCTCGCTGAGGAAAGCGAAGAACTGACTGAGCTGCTGCTGCGCTTTCTCAGACTTTCATTTGTGAATGAGGGCGAAGAAACGGTTGAAAAAAGGTACTATGAAATTGTGAACCTTGTCAGCACCGACATTTCCGCAATGGATATTGCAGCATACTCGCCGTTGCTTGAACGGTTCAGCGAAAGCGAGTGAGCAAAAGCGTTTGTGTGGTTCTTCTGGAATACGCAGGCGCTTGGTTTTTCTTTGGCTGTTTTGGTCTGTACTGTTCGTACCCGCGCTTCTTCAACGTTTTGCAAAGGTCTGAAATCTGTGCAGAACCGGCGCAACGAAGTCAGAAAAGCTTTTTCGCAAAAAATAAAAAATTTTTTTAAAAAAGTTCTGAAAAACGCTTGACTTTTGCGAAGCGGCGTGATAGAATAGCAAAGCTGTTTCCAACTAAGGGAGCAGAGAATGAACCTTGAAAATTAAACAACGATGAAAAGGAACCCGAGATT
>JAEDIL010000037.1 GCA_016292455.1 Clostridiaceae bacterium | reverse complement strand
TCCGAAAACCAGGTCAACATAGCGAAAGCTGTTTTTAATTCTTTCAGCAACATATTCCTGCTGCATCATACAGCCGCACAGAGCAATTATCATGTCCGGCTTGGCAGTTTTATATTTTTTAAGCGCACCGACATTTCCGAAAACACGATCCTGAGCGTGCTCACGGATTGCGCAGGTGTTATATAAAACAAGGTCTGCCTCTTCAACACTTTCAGTCAGCTCATAGCCAAGTGTGCACAAAATACCTTTCAGCTTTTCACCGTCAGCAACGTTGCCCTGACAGCCGTAGGTATGAACAAATGCCTTTGGTTTTGAAACCGGAAAACGTGAGGAGAGAACAGTTGAAACAAGCTTTGAATATTCAGTTTGCCTTTCCAGCTCTTCCGGCGGAACCGAAAAGCTTTTCTTTGTTTTATTCTGCGTTTCCAAAATTTAATCCTCCGAGGACAACTGCTGAGCATACGAAAGCAGTTTTTTTATTCTGTGGTTGACTGCCGAACGCGAGAGCGGAGGCGAAAACATTTCGCCGAATTCGCGAAGACTCGCATCGGGATTTTCAACTCTTGCCTTTGCAAATTGCTGAAGCTCTTCGTCAAGCTCAAAGAGCTTCCCGCTTTCAATCAACATTTCAATTTTTTCAATCTGCGCGTATGCGGCAATCGCGGTTCTCGCAATATTTGCGCTGTCAAAATTGGCGCGACGGTTAGAAACATTGCGAAAATCCTTATATATTTTGATGTTCATTATCTCGAATGCACTGTTGCGCGCACCCATTATATTGAGCAAATCTTCAATACTTTCGCTTTCCTTTATGTAAATTATGTTTACATATCTTCTGACCATGTGCTTTGTATTCAGATCATATTCAGAAAGCAGTTTCATCAGATCCATGCTCAAAGTTCTGAACGGAACAACAAATTCAAGGTGATAGCCTTTGTTCGGGTCGCTGAGTGTTCCGCAGGAAAGAAATGCGCCCCGCAGGAATGCCGCATCACAGCAGTTGAGAAGCTCATTGTCGTTTCCGCTTTCATTCAAAAGATTTCCGCGGTTTATTCTGGTAATGGACTCGTTTCCGCTCATTGAAAAGCAGGAAAGAACAGTATCAATGTCACGCAGTTTTTTTACGCTGACTGTATACTTACTGGCCTTGGAAACGGAAAATTCAGCAGTTACACCTGTTTCACTCCTGATAAGTGCGGCATATTTTCTGGCAACGACCTCGTGCTCCGTCATTATTGAAATTGCATCATGTCTGAATTCACGCCCGAAAAGCAACATTCCGTACGCCATTGCATGACGGCAGCAGGGGTGCATATTTTCAATTGCCGAAAGCTCTTCTTTAACCGATAGGGAAAAGGACATACGCTACCTCACTTTAATATGTCTCTGTGGCTGACGGATGAGGAATAGCCCTTATCCTGAAAGTGTTTATGTATCAGTTCTGCAAAAGTTACCGAGCGATGGTGACCGCCGGTGCAGCCGACTGCAATTATCAGCTGACTTCTTCCCTCTTTTACGCAGAGAGGAAGAGAAAAATCCAGAAGTTCAAAAAGCTTTTTGCCAAAATCTTCCGATTCCTGAAAGCTCATTACGTAATCACTCACGGCTTTATCAAGACCGGTAAGCGATTTCAGCTCCGGAACATAAAACGGATTAGGCAAAAACCTGACGTCAAAAACAAAATCAGCGTCGTTAGGTATTCCGTGCTTGAAGCCGAAGGACATGCAGTGAATGTGAATCGCAGACTCATCGGTTTCGGAAAACATTGAAAGAACACGAACCCGACATTGAATTGCCGAAAGATTTGAAGTTTCAAGCAAAAAATCGGCCGAGCTCCTTGCACGCGAAAGCAATTTTCTTTCACGGGTTATAGCGTTGGAAACGGAGTCATAATTACCCTGAATCAACGGATGCTTGCGCCTTGTTTCCTTGTAGCGCTTCATCAGAACATCGTCTTTTGCGTCAATAAACATCAGCTTATATTCAATCTGGAGCTCTTTAAGCTCATCAAAAGCTTCAAAAAGCTCAGAAAACTGCTCACCTGCGCGAACATCGGTAACAACGGCAACGCGCTTATGTTCGCCGGAATTCTTTAAAAGCTCAGCAAAAACGGGAATCAGCTTTGCCGGCAGATTATCAACGCAGAAGAACCCGAGGTCTTCAAGCGAATTCACAACGCAGGACTTTCCTGCTCCGGACATTCCGGTAATAATTATCAGTTCCACGATACCACCGTCAAATCTTTTTAATTTCCGTTTCAAGGTTGACTTTGAACTTTTCAAAAACCGTTTTGCGGCAAAGCTCAATAAGCTCAACCACGTCGCCGCAGGTTGCATTGCCTGTGTTGACAATAAAGCCGGCGTGTTTTTCGCTGACAGCCGCGCCGCCGACCCTCTTTCCTTTAAGTCCGCTCTGTTCAATCAATGCACCGGCAAAATAACCCTCCGGACGTTTGAAAACACTTCCGGCGCTCGGAAAATTCAATGGCTGCTTATCAATTCTTCTTTGAATAAGCTCATTCATTTTTGCTTCAATGTCTTCTTTATTCCCTTTTTTAAGCTTGAAAAACACGCGGGTAATAATGAGGTCATCTGAACAGTATGCACTTTTTCTGTAACCAAAAGAAAGCTCATCGCCGCTCAGGCAGCCGTAATTACCGTTTTTATCAATATGTCCGCAAGAGAAAACAACGTCGCTCATCTGTCCGCCGTATGCTCCCGCATTCATGTAAGCAGCTCCGCCGACCGAGCCGGGGATTCCGTATGCGAATTCCAGACCGGAAAGACCGTTTGAAAGCGCAAACCTGCAAACAGACGAAAGAGAAGCACCGGCGTGGGCAATGATTGTTGTTTCGTCGGGCATTTCAAGCAGGTCAAAACCTTTTCCGAGATGAATAATTACCTTTGAAACACCGTCATCGCTCACAAGAAGATTGCTTCCGTTCCCGAGAACGAAGTAATCAAGGTTGCAGCCGTCACATTTTTTTACTACCAAAGCAAGCTCTGCTTCGCTTTGCGGCTCAATAAAAAGCCTTGCATTTCCGCCGATTCTGAAAGTTGTATGCAGCTTCATCGGCTCATTTTCACAATATCGGATTGAGTTTTCGTCGAGAAAACCTATTAAATCAAACAAAACCGTTCCTCCGTTAATACGAAACCAGAGCAGCGCCGATAATTCCGGCGTCGTTACCAAGTTTTGCGCGGCAGATTTCGGTCTGAGTAGCACAATAGCGGCTGTATCTGAACTGCTCAACATATTTGCGAAGCGGTGCAAGGAGAGTTTCACCCTCATTGCATATTCCTCCGCCGAAGCAGATCATTTCCGGCTGGAAAATGTTAATGATGTTTATCGTACCGACAGCAACATATTTAATATATTGCTCAACAACGGCACTTCCGGCTGCATCTCCGGCACGCATGGCATCAAATGCCGTTCTTCCGCTGACACAATCAATTGAGGGTGAAATCTCCCACATTTTACTGTCAGGATTTTTGAGCATTGCCTCCCTTGTCTGCTCAACAAGTGCAGTTGCCGAGGCATAAGCCTCCCAGCAGCCTACTCTTCCGCAGTTGCAGGGAACACCGTCCATCTGAATAACCATGTGACCGAGCTCGCCGCCGGCTTCATTGCAGCCGGACATAACTTTTCCGTCATTGATAATTCCGCCGCCGACACCGGTACCGAGCGTTACGGCAACGAAAAGCTTTTTGCCTTTGCCCACGCCGGCAATAGCCTCGCCGAGGGCAGCACAGTTGGCGTCGTTTTCAAGATATACCTTTGCGTCAATAAGCTCATTTATCATTTCAACAGCCGGAACATTATTGAAATCAAGATTGTTGGCATATTCAATTATGCCCTTTTTCTTGTTAACGTTGCCCGGAGTTCCGATACCGATACTCTCAATTTCGTCAACTGTAATTCCGGCATCTTCAACCGCCATTCTGACTGCTTTGACAATGTCAGCCATTATTTCCTTTGCCGGTCGGGGTACATTGGTTTTAAGCTTTCCCCTGCCTATGATGTTATACTCATCGTCAATAACACCGACAGCAATATTTGTTCCGCCCAGGTCAACGCCGACCTTATACTTATTATTCATGTCACACACTCCTTAAAAATTACTCCAGAGTTCAATTTCATCTTCTTGCGGAATTATGTCCTCAACCATACCGAGATTATGCATAAGCTCCCTTGCTGCATTGTAGCCCATCTTTTTCTGCCTGTTGTTCATCGCCGCAACCTCAATAATTATTGCAAGGTTACGACCCGGTTTGACGGGTACTGTTGTTGAAGGTATGCTTACTCCAAGAATATCGGTACTCTCGCTTTCAAGACCCATTCTGTCATAGACCTTATCCGCACTCCACGGTTCAAGTTCAATGATCATATCAATTTTCTCGGAAGTCTTAACTGCGCCCATACCGAAAATCCGGCGCGCATTGATAAGTCCTATTCCGCGAAGCTCAATAAAGTGGCGGATATTATCCGGTGCAGAGCCGACAAGGGTTTTTGCACCGGTTTTTTTAATTTCAACGGCATCATCGGCAATGAGCCGGTGGCCTCTTTTGATAAGTTCAACAGCAGTTTCACTTTTTCCGACTCCGCTGTCGCCGAGCATAAGAACTCCTTCGCCGTAAACTTCAACAAAAACGCCGTGCCTCGTAATCCGCTCGGCAAGCTCCACATTCAGATATGCAATAACTTTTGCCATCGTGTTTGAGGTTGTGTCAGACGTAGCAAGAATAGGCACGCCATACTCTTTTGCAAGCTCAAGAGCATCGTCCGGACACTTGATTGAGCGGGTGAAAATAACCGCAGACGGTGTTTTTGAAATAAAATTGCGAAGCCGCTTTGCGCGCTCTTCCGGAGTCTGGCTGTTTATGTATTCAACCTCGGAAATTCCGAGGAAGTTTATTCTTGCAGGATCGAAAAACTGTTCATATCCTGCAAGAATGAGACCCGGGCGGTTGACGTCGGGCGTTGAAATCATAATATCCTCAGCTGCGAGGGGAAGATATATTGTTTCAAGCGAGAGCTCTTTAATGATTTTCTCAAGCGAAACCGAATACTTTGATGCCATGCTGCTCCTCCTCAGACATAGATATACTCATACATTATATAATAAATATTTCTATATGCCAAGGGTTTTTTAAAGTTTTTTCGAACTTTTTGCAATGCTGTATTAGCGTCATTTTTCAAGGTTCCATATTTCACGGGCGTATTCTTCAATTGTTCTGTCCGATGAAAAGAAAGCACTTGAAGCGGTGTTGATAAGCGACTTTTTAAAGTACTCTCTTTTGTCTTTGTAATCGTTTGCTGCTCTTTTGAGTGTTTTTATAAATGATTCAAGGTCAGCGAGAACCATATACCTGTCATTATTAAGCAGTAGCGACTTAATCTTTTCAAAGCAATCACAATTTTCAAACAGCGTTTCATCGGAGAGTGCATCAACAACCGTTTTGACAACATCGCTTGTTTCATAAATATCATTCGGGTCATAGAATTCTTTTCCCTGAGAAACCTCCTCTTCACGCAGACCGAATATATAGTTGTTCTCTTCTCCGGCAAGATTAACAATTTCAATGTTAGCTCCGTCAAAAGTGCCTAATGTCGGCGCACCATTGAGCATGAACTTCATGTTACCTGTTCCGCTCGCTTCGGTTCCGGCAAGTGAAAGCTGAAGCGAGAAATCTGCGGCCGGAATCAGTTTTTGTGCTTTTGAAACATTATAGTCGGCAATAAAAAGAACTTTAAGCCTGTTATTCAGCATCGAATCGGAGTTGATCTTTTCTGCCAGCGTGTTAATAAACTCGATAATAAGCTTTGCTTCCTTATATCCTGAGGCAGACTTTCCGCTAAAAATGAAGCTGAGCGGCACAAGCTCCTCAAATTCTCCTTTTTTCATACGGATATAGAAATACAATATCCCGAGAGCACACAAAAGCTGCCGCTTGTATTCATGAATTCGCTTGATCTGAACAAAGAACGCACTTTCACAGTCAAGCGAGACATTCTCAGTTTTCTGAATATATTCGCAAAGTCTTTTTTTATTCCTGTGTCGTATTTCATCAAGATGATCAAGAACCCCATAATCATCGGCGTATTTTTCCAGTTGTTCAAGCGCAGAAAGATTATTTACAACATCGTTTTCCAGAAGCTTGCAGAGATATTCATAAAGCTCACTGTTCGAGAGTGCGAGCCAGCGGCGGAATGTTATTCCGTTTGTTTTGTTTGAAAACCGCAGCGGATAAAGCTCATACCACTGAGAAAGTGTGTCCTTTTCGATTATTGAACTGTGGATTTTTGCAACGCCGTTGATGTGTCCGCAGACATAGCAGGCAAGGTTTGCCATGTGTATCGTTTCATCTCTGATAATCAGACATTCATCAAGCCGATTAGTTTTCTTTGTCAGTTCAGAAATAAGCCTTGCATTGATTTTTTTAATTACGTCATATACTTCCGGAAGAAGCGATGAAAAGAGCCTTTCATTCCATTTTTCAAGCGCCTCGTTCATAACAGTATGGTTTGTATACGAAAATATTTCGGTTGCCATTGAAAAGGCATTTTCAAAGCTTTTTCCTTTTTTCATGATAAGCCTGATGAATTCAGCAACTGCAATCGTCGGGTGTGTATCATTCAGCTGAACAGCAATTAAGTTCGGTAGATTTTCAAAATGCTTTTCGTCATAAATTTCAGCAAGGATATTCTGAAGTGCTGCTGAAACAAAGAAATACTGCTGGCGCAATCTGAGCCTTTTTCCGCAGTCATCAGAGTCATTCGGATAAAGAAAAGCGGTTATTGCTTTCGCTTCATTCATTTTTTGAAAGGCTTTTGAAAAATCGTGATTTTCAAAAGCTTTGAAGTCAACACTCTCCTTACTCTTGCAGGAATAAAGGCGAAGTCTGTTTATCTTTTGGTTATTATAGCCCAGAACGAGGTAATCGTAGGGTATCGCTCTGACCGTCATATCTGAAAAAACAACTTCGACCGCTTCTTCTTCCTTGCGTATTCCAAGCGGATCGCCCATTGTTTTCCAATTATCGGGGTATTCAGTCTGCCTGAAACCTTCTATTTTCTGACTGAACAGACCGTAATCATATCTGATTCCGTAGCCGTCAAGGTTCAGTCCGAGGCTTGCCGCACTTTCAAGGAAGCATGCCGCAAGCCTGCCGAGTCCTCCGTTGCCGAAAGCAAAATCAGGCACAGCGTCAAGTTCGTCAAGGCTGCGTGAATTTTTTTCAAACAGTTTTTTTGCCTCATCAAACACACCAAGGTTCTGCAAATTTGATTTAATGAGCGAACCGACAAGGAACTCTGCGGAAAAATATGCCGCCCGTTTTTTCTTCGGTGCTCTGTATTCATTTTGCAGCATCAAGGCATTTACGGCACATGAGGTTACGTCATAAAGCTCGCGAACAGAAAGCTCTCGCAGCTCTTTTGAATACTTTTGTTCAATAATTTCCGTAATAACTTCTGAAAATTTCATATCATCACCCGTCATATTATTGCCTTGCAAGGGGATTTTATGAAATCGGCTTTCTGTTCGGTTTATATCAATAATTTTCCAAAAGCAAAGACTATACTCCGCATCAAGCAAAAATTCATTGCTCATTGTGAAATATAGTCTTTTGTGTTTATTTTTTCTTATTGGTATGCGATACACATACAGAACTACCGGAAAAACAGTTATTTGATCAGATATACTCTGGTCTCATACGGCTTTGTCATGAAGCCGTTGTGAATAATCGGACACTGCTCATAATTTGAAAGAACAAGCTCGGCCTTTGACATATCAAAATCTTCGGGCGCTCTGAACGGTATTTCTCCGTCAGAGAATGAGTTGATTACCAAAAGCTTTTGACCCTGATATTTGCGAACATAGGCAAAAATCTTTGAGCAGGTATTGAGCATATCAAACGTTCCGCACTTAACAATTTCATGCTCTTTGCGGAATTTAAGCAGCTTGCGATAGTAATGAAGAACAGAGTTTTCGTCAGCTTCCGCAGCCTTGACGTTGATTTCCTTATAGTTGGGATTAGTATAGAACCAAGGCGTTCCGGTGGTAAAGCCGGCGTTCGGACTGTCGTCCCACTGCATTGAGGTTCTTGCGTTGTCGCGGGCTGCGCGGTGGCACACTTTGAGGAATCTCTTTTCGGAAAAGCCGAGAGCCTTGAACATTCCGTAATTGTTGATAGTCGAAACGTCTTTATATGTGTCGAGGCTGTCAATTTCGTTCGCGTTGGTCATACCGATTTCCTGTCCCATATAAATGAACGGTGTTCCGCTTTGCAGGAAGCACATGGTTGCAAGCATTTTTGCGCTTTCAACACGATACTTTTCGCTGCCGTAACGGCTGACAACTCTGGGCTGATCGTGGTTTTCAAGGTAAAGCGCATTCCAGCCGCCGCCCTTTGAAAGCTTTTTCTGCCATTTTGCAAAAACTTTTTTGAGATGTCCGGGTCTGAACGGAGTGATCAGCCAGTTTGTAACAATGTTATCTGCACCCATGTGTTGGAAGTGGAACATCATATCAAGAAGCTGACCGTCCCCTTCTTTTATGAATTTAAGCGCCCGGGAAGGCGTCATCATGGGAGCTTCACCGACGGTGAAGCAATCATACTGATTGATAACCTCACGGAACTCAGCAAGATACTCACGAAGATGCGGACCGTTCATGTAGTGCTCAATTCCGGCAGCAACGGGAAGCGGAAATCCGTTGGGCAGACCTTCCTTTTTTGAAATGAAAGTGATTACGTCTTCTCGGAAACCGTCAACTCCCATATCCAGCCAGAAGCGCATAATGTCTTTGACTTCTTCACGGACAGCAGGGTTATCCATGTTCAGGTCAGGCTGTTCCTTTGCAAAAACATGAAGATAGTACTGTCCTCTTTCCTTGCAGTATTCCCATGCTTTGCCCTGGAAAGTTGAAAGCCAGTTGTTCGGCGGTTTTTTACCGTTCTTTTTGCCGTCGCGCCAGATGTAATAGTCGCTGTACTTGTTGTCGCGGCTCTTCCGGCTTTCGAGGAACCATTCATTCTGATCGGAGGTATGGTTGACAACAAGGTCCATTATAACTTTGAGTCCCCTCTTGTGAGCTTCGTCAAGAACCGTTTTGAAGTCTTCAAGTGTTCCGAAAGCGGGGTCAATATTCTTATAATCGGCAATATCATAGCCATAGTCCTTTTGCGGCGATGTGTAAAGCGGCGAAAACCAGATTGCGTCAACGCCTATGCTCTTGATATAGTCGAGCTTTGAGAGAATACCTTTGAGGTCACCGATTCCGTCTCCGTCTGAATCGCAGAATGAACGCGGCCAAATCTGATAAACGGCAATGTCTTTATACCATTGTTTCTTTTCCATTTGTATTATCTCCTTTGAATCTTTTTATTTTGCTTTTGCAGCTTTTCTTTCTTCAATCTCGGCAACCATTTCTCTCTGTCTCTTCTCAGTCAGCTTGTAGAAGAACATCGGAATAATTGTGCCGACCATACTGATTGCACCGGCAAGAATGAGAATATTCCAGAGAAGCTGTTCGCCGTCCGGAGTGATTGCCGGAGAGGCTTTCGGGTTAATACCTGCCCAGCTATATGAGAATACGCCGATGAAAGCGCCGATTGCCATACCGATTTTGTTGATGAGAGTCTGCATCGCAAAGCAGATTCCCTCCGCCCTTTCACCTGTTTTCCATTCAAGGTAATCAACTGTGTCACCGATCATTGCATAGGTGATAATATTGTTGACGCCCTGAGGAATACCGAGCAAAACAAGTCCGATTCCGCAGAAAACAAGCTTCCATGGAGCATCGTAACCTACAAAATACATTGCGAACATTACAACCGCGCCGAGAAGATGAACAAAAATGTATGCCCATTTTTTCGTGAATTTTTTACTCATCCAGGGAACAAGAACCGAAGCAATAAGTCCTCCGGGAACAACCAGCATAGTGATTACACTGAACAGACCTTCGTTTTTCAGAACATACTTTGCGAAATAAAGACCGCCGGTGTAGGAATAAACCATTCTTGCGCCACCGAGAATTCCGGAAAGAACAATAAGCAGAAGCTGCTTGTTCTTGAACAGGAGTTTAATGTTATGGGAAAATGAGGGCGGCTCGTCAGTGGAAGTAAAGCGTTCCTTTGTGTTCTTAAAGCCATAAAAGAACATCGGAACCGCGGCAACAACCAGAACAACAGCGCAAATGAAATATGTCCATTTCAGCGTATCGGCGTTCTGTTGAATATATTGAGGAAGAACCTCACCGGCATCGTTTCTGAATTTCTTAGTAACAGTGTTTGTGATAACAGGAACAAACACTGTTACAATACCCGCTCCGAGAGTACAGGCAAGACGGGCAACCGTAAGAATCTTTCCCCGAACTTCGGTATCATTTGTCAGGCAGGTCGAGAGTCCCCAATAGGGAACGTCGGCAACAGTATAAACCATTGACCAGATGACATAAACAATTGAAATTATGACAAAAGTCGCCTTTGATTCCGATTTAAAGAACGGGCAGAAGCAAACTACGGTTGAAACAGCAATCGGAATTGCCATCCATTTGAGGAAAGGACGGCATTTGCCCCATTTTGTTCTCGTTTTGTCAACAATGCTGCCCATGATTGGATCGTTAAATGCGTCATACACTCTTGTGAAAAGCATGAGGAACGCAACAGCCATTGCACCGTCAACGGTTTTAAAGAGCGTACCTTTTTCAGCAGCACCGAAAAGAAGCGCGTCTGTCATGAATATTGTAAGATAGGACCCGATGATTGTACAGATAAAATTCTGTCCGAAGCCGCAAACACTGTAAGCCACAGCTTCTTTCGGCTGAACGCCTTTTCCGGGAGTTGTTCCGAAAAGCTTGTGCAAAAAACTATTTTCATTCATAAAAAATTTTCTCCAATATTATATTATTTCTTTCCTTTTGAAGAGGCTTTTTCCTTTTTCTTCCGAAGCTTTTCGGCAAGAAGCTTTTCCTCATAGGCTTTCTTTTCTTCTTCCCTGAGTTTTGCTTCTTCGAGTCTGAGCTGTTCCTCGGCCTCCGCCCTCAGCTTCGCTTCTTCGTAGCCTTCAAGAATTTCGTCAAAGCGGGAATAGTTTTCGCGCTGGGCAATAACCTTTTTCGCTTCCAGATAAGGCTTTACTGCGCGGTTATAGAAAGCATGCTTATCCGTTTCAAGCTTTGAATTCTTTCTTGCTTCTTCACGCTTTTTCTGATAAGCCTTAATCTCAGATTTGATCTCTGAAAATTGCGCTTTTTTCTTATCTTTTTTCGCAGTGTGAAGCTGCTCATAAAGCGCCTTGAGCTTTTCATCGCAGGCGTCCTCTTCATCAAAAAAGCCTTCGAGCACGGCAAAATCCGGAGCGATAAGCTCCTGCTTTCCGGCAAAGTACTTATGATATGATGAATAAGCGCTTTTCTCGCTTCTTGCCATATCAATCATGAACTCGCGATACTCTTTTTCTTCAAAAGTCTTTTTCGGCAATGCCTTTGCAGACTTCAATCTCTTTTTAATCTCTTTAAGGTCATAACCGACAACGGCATTTTCACCCTGCTCAACGATTGTCCTACAATATTCAGCCATTTCTGAATATATATCGGTTGAGAACTTGTCAATTTCGGCACACACAAATTTTGCAATTTCAATTTCATCATTGCGTTCAATAGCGGCAAGATATTCTTTCTTCGCTTCCTTGCGCTTTGCTTTGTCTTTTATTGACTTATAGTCTTTCTTTGAAACTGCAACGGGTTCAAGCTCATAGAGCTCTCTGGCATTACGGATAATATCAATTGACTCAACAAGGTCAGCGTCTTTAATTGAACCGTTTGTGAAGTCTTCAAACATTGCGCGGATTTTAAGAACACGGACAACGCTCTTTTGCTGATTTTCAGAAAAATCATACCAGAAGTACGGAATAACATTCATAAGTGCGCCGACTGCGGAAAAAATGATGAGAACATGAATTAGATTCATGAGAATATTAGTGTCATACAGCGCCGAGTTCGCATTAACGTAGCTATCCTGTCCGGCAGCAAGCTGCTCTTCAAGAATCTCGCCGACTGTTTTTCCGACTGCCAACACACGGTTGAGAACATTGGGGTCACTGGTGACCTTCTTCGCCATCGCTTCGGTAAGACCTTCCTTTTCATATATAACAGGAAGGATTGATGATGTGATGAGCGTAATGACCATTCCGATGGTTCCGACTGCAGAAAACATTCCGTCGATTCTCTCACCGGTTTTATACTGCTGATAATCTCTGATGTCAGCCTGAATTGCAGGATTGAGAATCAAAGCAAAGGAACTCATGAATGAGTTCAGATAAAGGAAAATAAGAGCAAGCCAGATTGTTGAATTGTTAAGCTGAGCGGTTGCGGGAAGAAGGAGCAGAATGAAAAGAATGTTGAACATATTTGTAACAACCAACAGCTTTTTCTTTCCCCATTTACGAATGAGAACGGGCGCAAGAAGCATACCCCACAGCGCAGAGTTGCCGTAAATTGTCAGAATCAGTCCGTATTCATTACCATCGCAGCTTCCGCCGTAGTTATAGAGCCAATACATAATGTTTGAATATGCAAGCTCAAGGAAACCGACCCAAGAGGCAAGAGAAATTATCCAGAAGTATTTATTGTGCATAACCGCTCTCAGGGCGTCTGTGAATCGAATCTGCACAACGTGAGTTCGAGCCTGAACAATCTTTTCTTCGGTATACTTATACACAACAATGCACAAAAGAATACCGAAAACGGTAAGGATCGGATAAAGCAGTCTATAAACGCGGATATCGTTCTGCGTAGTTTTGAACACATTCTGCGCAATAAGGGGAATTAAAAGGTTTACAAGTGTCGGAGCAAATGAATAAATAACGCTCTTTACCGATGTAACGTCTGCTCTTTCCTGCGAATCGGGAGAAAGAACATGAACAAGGTTTTCGTAAGCATCATAAAAGAAATTATAGAAGAAAAACAAAAGCAGATTAAAAATAAGAATTACCGCACAGCGTGCAATATACGCGGTACTTTTTCCGAACAGCATACCGTCGGGAAAAATCTTATTGAATATATCGTATGGAAACCACACCATAGCAATGCAGATCAATGCCGTCGGGATTGCCATTGTTACAATATAAGGTCTGTATTTACCTGCTTTATTTCGTGTATTATCAATAATATTAGCCCTGATACCCGTAAGCGGGATATTGGCTAAAACGCATATAACGTACATTATGTACATATCCGTTGGTGCAACGGCGAGCGTACTCGTAAGAAGAGTATTTGTTGTTGCAAACATACACGCAGTTCCGAGTGTTATGATGCAATATGCGCCGATGCCGCCGCCGGAGTATGCAGCAATCTCCTTGAATGTCATATAACGCTTCGGCATCGGATGATTCCAATACAGCGAAACATCATTGAACAATGATTTAATCTTTTGCTTTGCCTGCATATGATCCCTCCAAAAAAATGTTGTAAAGAGAGCAGTCACTCACCATACCTGTATATGATAACATAAACAAGAACAACATTTCAACAAAAAACTGCTATTTTTACATCATATTTTTAGTAATTTTTTTTGATTGATAATCATGAATGTAAGGCTCTATGCTGAAATTAAGCATTTTATCAGTGCTGTGATGATATAGAGTTAAGCTGTCAGTTTTCCTGATAAAGTGCTCTGAATCGACCTTTTTTATAAAAATACGAGCAAAAATTTCCAAACATAAAAAAGCAGAAGTATATAAAAATAATAGAGCAAACGCAAACAAATTGATATGTAAGGAGTGTTAAGCATGGCAAAAAGCGGTAGCTCAAAGGGCATGGTTCCCGAAGCACGTGATGCTCTCGACAGATTCAAGATGGAAGCTGCGTCTGAAGTTGGAGTAAACCTCAAGCAGGGATACAACGGCGACCTCACTTCTCGTGAAGCCGGTTCAGTCGGTGGACAGATGGTCAAGAAGATGATCGAAGCTTATGAGAGAAACATGAAATAACTCATGCAAAAACAAAGCACTGCGCTTTATCCCGCCACGGGATAGAGTGCAGTGCATTCTTTTATAAATATATCAAAACAATAAAAAATTATCTGTGCATCAGTTTTTTCAGCGATTCAAAACAATGAACCCCAAACAGTCGCCGGCAGAGCCGCGTAAAAGCACTTCTGATACGCACCGATTTCGGAAGCCAGCTCATAGAATACCAATGAATAGAATATGTGTTCTCCGTTTTGTTCAGCTTATTTGTGGCACTGTCAAGAGGATTGAACCACTCGATGGGATAGATATGTATTCCGGAAACAATCTGTTCCTGTCCGTTACGGATAAGACCAAAACGTTCAAGAACACCCGAGTTAAGATACGGGCAGGCAGCAGCACTCATGTCCTGTGAGAGTTCATTGAAGCTGAGTTTTTTATATTCTTCAATCATCTCCCGGATAACCGGGTGGTGCGGAACAGTCGCAGTAACCAACCCGCTGCTGACAAACCTCTCGTTTTCAAAACCCATAAAGCCTTCGTCGTAAAGCAGCGGTGTAATGTCCTTGATGACCTCAACGTCAGTGTCAAAATATACGCCGCCATACTTTTCCAGAACAATAAGACGCATGACATCAGAAACAAATGCAAATTTCTTTGAATTATACGCCTGCTCCATAAAAGGCATGGAGAGATAGTCACAGTTATCCTCGTTCCACTCAATTATCTCAAAATCCGAACAAAACTTTTTCCAGCTTTCAATACATTTTTCTGCTAGCTTTGGTTTTTCTCCGCGTCCGAACCAACAATAGTGAATGATTTTAGGTATCATATTCTAATCTCCAACCGTTACACAGTATGTATTCTGGATTATTATTTTCACACAGGTCGTATGCATTGCATGAACAAATTTGCTTTTGAATTCTATCATGATTATTGACAATTCGCAAGGTGAGAAAGAAAAAAAGAAAATCTCTTAAAAATATTAAAGCTTTTTTAATTCCTATTGAATGTTTGTGACAATAAATATATAATTATTAACGAACTATGAATGAAAGGAAAGCATTTTATGAACAACATGTACAAATTCCCCAATTATCACGTTGATTATATGTTACTTTCATACAAAAAGTTTGCAACAGCTTCAACCTCAAAAAGCGAACATGAACCCTGTTTTGCGCTTGACGGCAACAAAAAAACATTTTGGTCATCAAAAAGCGGGAAGGCCGGCGAATGGTTTATGGTTGACTTGGGAGCTGTAAAAACTGTTCACGCAGTAAGATTCGATTGCGCAACAAAAGATGCTGTATTCTCTCTTTCCGGAAGTACAGACGGAAAAGAATATGAGCTTCTTTTCAGCGGTAAAAACGAAGCTGTCCCGCTTGACGGAACGATCAACTTCGAGAATCAGCAAAGACTGCGCTTTTTAAAGCTCGTATTTCTCTCTAATGATGATAATAATTGCTTCACTGTCAATGACTTCAAGGTGCTTGGTTTCGGAAACGGATATGCTCCTGAAAAAGTTGAACAGCCATTTGCTATAAGGACATCGGATAATGAAGCTGTCATCTGTTGGAACAGAGTCAGCACTGCCGTCGGCTACAAAGTCCGTCTCGGAACCTCGCCCGAGGAGCTCGACGAATGCAGACTTGTTTACGGCGAAGACAGTGTAAGCATCGACTCACTGACTGACGGTCAGACAGAATACTACTATGCTGTTGATTCCTTCAACGAAAACGGAGTCACAAAAGGTGACATCAGGCAGATGGGTGCAGCAAAGTCCGAGCTTTACAGAATTCAGTGAATCAGTCCCCTGTCATAATATTACTGCAAATTGACTGAAAGATCTATTTCTTTGTGTAAATACCGAAGAGCAAAAACGCAAAAGACTATATTTCACATTGAGCGCAAAAAGCTTATGTGAAGTGTAGTCTTTATTATTTAAGAT
Source organism: Clostridiaceae bacterium (assembly GCA_016292455.1). Taxonomy (GTDB): domain Bacteria; phylum Bacillota; class Clostridia; order Oscillospirales; family Acutalibacteraceae; genus UBA6857. The sequence goes on along the minus strand of JAEDIL010000037.1, from coordinate 6 downwards.
ATTTTT
>JAEDIL010000036.1 GCA_016292455.1 Clostridiaceae bacterium | reverse complement strand
GCAAGTAAGATGTGCATCAAAGCGTATGCTGTGATTTATTCAGAGGTTCCCTAAAATAAGAAAGACTATATTTCACATCAGCGCCGAACAGGGACTTAATGTGAAGTATAGTCTTTGTCTTTTTTGAAGGCAGAAATATTTTTGCGCTTTCATAACACCGCGTCAAGGGCGCCGACAGATGCGTTTGTTCCGGTCGGCTTATGCGTGTTTTTTCTCTTTTCTTTCCGGAAGATGAGCAGCAAGGATTGCGGCGAACATCAGGCAGCAGCCCGCAACCTCCCTGCCTGTCGGAATTTCATGAAGCAGAAGCATGCCGGAAATCAGGGCGAACACCGATTCAAGACTCATCAGCATTGAAGCCACCGTCGGCTCGGTGCGCTGCTGACCGAGAACCTGCAACGTATAAGCAATACCGCTGGACATTATTCCGGAATACGCTATTGATGGCGCCGCCGCTTTTATATATTCAAAAGAAACGTCCTCGGACAAAAGCATCGGAACGGCGGCAAGCAGGCTGACAACAAGAAGCTGACAGCAGGAAAGCCTGATTCCGTCAACCCTTGGAGAAATGCGGTCAACAATAAGAATATGTACCGCATAAAACACCGCGCAGAATATCACATATACATCAGAAGAAGCAATGCTGTTGTCGGTTACACAGAGCAGATAAAGTCCGAGGAGTGAAACCGCCGCGCAAAACCAGATGAGCGGTCTGACTTTCTTTTTGAGCGCGATGCTGAAAATCGGGACAAGGAGGATATAGAAAGCTGTTATAAAGCCCGCCTTTCCGGAGGATGTGCCCTTGTCAATTCCGATTTGTTGCAGGCAGGAAGCAATACAGAGCACAACACCGCAGGCAAGCGAGCCTTTGAAGAAAAGGCGCTTTTCTTCCTTGGTTTTAAAGCCGGTTTCAACGCCACGCTTTTTAAGAACAGCGTCCTTTACAAAAATCACCGGCAGCAGCGTCAATGCTCCGAGGAACGAGCGCAGAGCCATAAAAGTGAACGGACCGACATACTGCGCTCCGGTTGACTGCGAAACAAAGGAGCTGCCCCAGATTACGGCGCAGACCGTCAGAATGAGACTGCCCACAAGGCTGTTTTTTCTTTTTTCTTTCATATTTTCAGTCCCCCGGAAAAATGTGTTGCAGGAAAAGTATAGCAGATTTCTCTTTGACTTTTCAATGTGCAATCTTGCCGTTTTTCAGCCCACATTCAGGCTCATTTTGTTCATTTGTTTCCGTCACCGGGGAAAAATCCGTTCCCTATATTTTCAAAAAAACAAAAGAGTGCCAAAGCGCCTGAAAAAGCCAAGAATATTTACAAAATTTTGACATCGCCGTACACCTTTTTTTGTTGACTATTCCAATTTTAGGTGTTATTATTTACTTGAAACAAATTGCCGTTGCCCGTCCGTGGGAAGCGGCTTTAATAACTTCTGAAAGGGAAGGTGATCTTATGCAATTTGACGTTGCCGTAATCGGCGCGGGCGTTTGCGGAGCACTGATTACACGTGAGCTTTCAAAGCTCGATATGAAAATAGTACTGCTTGAAAAATTCAGCGATATTTCAATGGGTACTTCAAAAGCCAACAGCGCCATTGTTCACGCCGGATTTGACGCAAAAACCGGTTCGCTCAAAGCAAAGCTCAACGTTCAGGGCGCGTCTCTCATGGCATACTATTGCAACAAGCTTTCTGTACCATATAAAAACATCGGTTCTCTCGTTGTTGCTTATTCCTGGGCAGATATGACCACGCTCGACATGCTTTTTGAAAGAGGCTTTGAAAACGGCGTTCCCAATATGGAAATCATAAGCCAGGAAAGACTGCGCGAAATGGAGCCGTATATAAGCGAAAAGGCTATCGGTGCTCTCTGGGCTCCTACCGCCGGAATCGTCAGCCCCTATGAGCTTGCAATCGCCGCAACCGAAAATGCCGTTCTCAACGGCGCAAGAGTCAAACGCAACAGCGGCGTTATGGACATTGAATTCAAGGACGACCTCTTTTTCATCACAACTGCAAGCGGCGTTATCAAGGCAAAATATGTTATCAACTGCGCCGGCGTTTTTGCGGACAAAATTGCAAACATGATCGGCGACACTTCGTTCAAGATTATCCCGAGAAAGGGCGAATATTACCTGCTTGACAAAACCGAGGGCAAAATGGTTAACCATGTTCTTTTCCATTGCCCGTCAAAAATGGGAAAGGGCATTCTTGTTACCCCCACCGCCCACGGAAATGTTCTTATGGGGCCGACCGCGATTGACCTTGACTTTGACAGCAAGCTTGACGTTGACACAACGATTGACGGCCTCAACGAAGTCAAGCGTGCCGTCCGCGACGTTATTCCCTCGCTGACAACAAGGAATGTCATTACGTCCTTTGCCGGTCTGCGCGCCCATATCGACAGTGAAAACGATGACTTCGTAATCGGAAAAAGCTCTGCCAACGAAAAATTCATCAACGTTGCCGGAATTGAGTCTCCCGGACTCACCGCCGCTCCTGCAATTGCAAGATACGTCGGCAACATTTTCCGTGAGCTTGCACCCCAGTATGAACGCAAGGAGAACTTTACAGCAACAAGACCCGCTCCCGTCAGAGTCAACGAGCTTTCCGACGAGGAAAGACGCGCCCTCATTGAAAAAGATCCGCGCTACGGAAGAATCATCTGCCGCTGCGAAGGAATCACCGAAGGTGAAATTGTTGACGCAATCAAGGCCCCCTGCGGAGCAAGAGACGTTGACGGCGTTAAGAGAAGAACCCGAGCCGGCATGGGCAGATGTCAGTCCGGCTTCTGCGGTTCAAAGGTTGTTGAAATTCTTGCCCGTGAGCTTGGCGTTCCGATGAACCAGATTACAAAGCACGGCAACAACTCCATGATACTTTTCGGAAAGACGAAGTGAGGTGAAGATAATGCTTAAATACGATCTCGTTGTAATCGGCGGAGGTCCTGCCGGAATGGCTGCCGCACTCAAAGCGCACGAATGCGGCGTCAAAAAAATAATCATTCTTGAAAGAGCGGAAACGCTCGGCGGAATTCTTGAACAATGCATACACACGGGCTTCGGTCTGCATTACTTCGGCGAAGAGCTTTCCGGTCCCGAATATGCCGCGCGATTCATTGAAAAGGTCAGGGAGACCGATATTGAAGTCAAGGTTGACACAATGGTGACGGAAATCAGAACCGGAAACATTGTTGTTGCAACCAACAACACCGACGGTCTGATTGAAATTTCGGCAACGGCAATCGTTCTTGCAATGGGCTGCCGCGAAAGACCGAGAGGCGCACTTGACATTCCCGGCTCCCGCGCTTCGGGAATCATGACCGCAGGCACTGCCCAGAAATATGTCAACATTGACGGCTATATGCCCGGCAAAAAGATTGTCATTCTCGGTTCCGGCGACATCGGTCTTATTATGGCGAGAAGAATGACTCTTGAAGGCGCAAAGGTTGAAATGGTCTGCGAGCTTATGCCGTATTCGGGCGGTCTGACAAGAAATATCGTTCAGTGCCTTGAAGATATGAACATTCCCCTCAAGCTGTCCTGCACCGTCATCAAGACCCACGGAATTGAGCGCCTTGAAGGGGTTACAATTGCAAACGTTGACGAAAACCGCAATCCCATTCCCGGAACAGAGCAGTTTGTTGAATGCGACACACTTCTTCTCTCCGTCGGTCTTATTCCGGAAAACGAGCTGACAAGAATGGCAGGCATCGTAATTGACCCCGTGACCAACGGTGCGGTCGTTGACGAAAACCGCCAGACAACAAGACCCGGCGTTTTCGCCTGCGGCAACGTTTTGCAGGTTCACGACCTTGTTGACTATGTAACACTCGAAAGCCAGATTGCAGGCGAGGGCGCGGCAAAATACATTCTTTCAAAGAACCGCCGCCGCTCCTATAAATATGCCGCCGCAAAAGCCGGAACGGGCGTACGCTACGTTGTTCCGCAAAACATCAACCTTGATACGGAAAGCGACGTCAAGCTTTATTTCAGAGTCCGCGACGTTTACCGCAACGCAAAAATCACCGTAAAGAGCGGTGACAAGGTCATCTACTCAAAGAAAAAGCCCAAGCTTTGCCCGGGCGAAATGGAATATGTTGTTGTCAAAGCCGAAGACATTCGCGCCCTTGACGTTAAAGAACTCGTTGTTTCTGCGGAGGTGTGAGAAAAATGAAAAGAGAACTTGTTTGCGTTTCCTGCCCGATTGGCTGTGCGCTTTCGGTTGAACTTTCCGAGGACGGAAAAGAAGTCCTTTCCGTTTCCGGCAACACCTGCAAACGCGGCGAAAAATATGCAAAGGACGAATGTACAAACCCGGTGCGCATGCTGACTTCAACAATAAAAGTCAACGGCGGCAATCACCCCGTTGTTCCCGTTAAAACGAGTGCGCCCATTCCCAAAGGTATGATGTTCGAATGTATGAAAGCAATCAATAACGAGGTTGTTGACGCTCCGGTCAGAATAGGCGATGTGCTCATCAGCAATGTCTGCGATACCGGTGTTGACATTGTTGCAACAAACGAGCTTTAAGCAATATTTTTCAAGGCGGCGGTATGCCGCCTTGTCTTGGGTATTAAAGGAGTAAAACGATATGACAAAAAACAAGCTTCAAAAAAAGACCTCCGGTTTTAAAATGTGGCTTCTCATCTGGGGTCTCGGTCTTGCAGGTCAGATCTGCTGGAACATGGAAAACCAGTGGTTCAACACGTTTGTTTACGCTAAAATCGGAAAAGACCCGTCAATAATTACCGGCATGCTGATTTGCAGCGCGGCGGCAACAACTTTTGCCACGTTCTTTTTCGGAACATGGGCAGACAGACTAGGCAAACGCCGTATTTTCATCTCGCTCGGATATATCCTCTGGGGTGTTTTCACAATTGCGTTCGGTCTGACTGAATTCATAAGCAAAACTCATTATCTTCTTGCTGCTGTTGCCGTTGTTGCAGCCGACACGATTATGAGCTTCTTCGGCTCAATGGGCAACGACGCAGGCTTCAACACATGGACAAACGATATGATGACCGACAAGAACAGAGGGCAGATCGGCGCGGCGCTTGCAACCCAGCCCGTTCTCGGAACAATCCTCGGAACGGTTGTCGGCGGTCTTCTCGTCGGCGAAAACGACAACTATATGCGCCTTTTCGTTGTCATGGGTGTTTTCGTCATTGCCTTTGGCATCATTTCAATGTTCACAATGAGCAAAGGCGACGACGTTGAGCCCTCGGTCAGAGGTTCATTTGCAAAGCAGTTTTTCAGCGTGTTCAACTTCAAAGAATTCTTCAAGCTGAAAGAGCTGGTCTGGGTCAACATAACGGTTTCCGTATTCTTTATCGGCTTCAACGTTTACTTTGCATATATGGGCAACTACATAATTCATTATCTCGGCTACACACCCGACCAGATGGGAATTATTGAAGCGGTTCCGCTTGTTCTTGCAATGCTGACCGCAATTCCCCTTTCTGTTCTCATCAACAAAAACAAGAATATCCCAATCACTTTTTTTGCGGTTGCAATCAACGTTATCGGTCTTCTTGTCATTGCCCCCATCAAGGCGGCAGACGTCAACACCGAAAGCATTTTCAACCTGAGAATCTGGCTCGGAATTTTCCTCGTGGGCGTCGGCTATGTTGCAATTCTTCAGGTCACAAAGGTCTGGACAAAGCAGCTTTATCCCAAGGACAGCAAAGGTCAGTTTGAGGGAATCTGGATTCTCTTCTTCGTGCTTATTCCGATGATCGGCGGTTCGCTCATCGGCGAAGCCGTTGTCAAAACGAGCGGCGAAACCTTCCTTGACGCAACAAGCGGACAAACGCAGTATATCCCTAACGGCAATATCTTCTTTGTCGGCGCGATTGTAATTCTCCTGACCGTTGTTCCCGCAATTTTCGCCGCAAAGAACTTCAAAAAGAGAATTGCCGAGGGGAACCGGTAATGGCTAAGCTTTCTCTTAGCAATCTCTCTGCTATCTGCTTGATGAAAAGCATATAAGAGAAGTAATTTTTCAAAACCGGACACCTTATAAATGCTCAAAGGGGCTGTCGCATTTAGATGCAGAAACCGTTTTCTTCACCCCGAAGCTGTATATAGATACTGCGAGTGGGTGAAAAAACGGTTAAAAAAGAAAAATGCAACCATGGAATTTTTCATTTCAGCATTTTTCTTTTTGTCCTGCGCTAAATGCAACAGCCCCTTTTTCGGCATCAGCTTCTTTCGCGGTTTTCCCTGAATTTATTATACCGCTCTTTTAACTGTTCAAGCTTTTCAACAATCCAGAATCTTACCTCATATTTCGGTCGGCTTTTCACCAGCTCCATTTCGCCGCCGGAAAGCACATCAGAAAGCTCTTCTTCCCCTGCGGCGGCGGAAAGGCACAGCGGCGGAAACATTACGCACCACCAGTTTTTCCCCTTGCTTTCTCCGATTTCAACACGAACGGCGCAATACTCTCCGGCAGGCAGGGTAATGCTTCCGTAGCTTTTGGTTGGAAAACTGCTTTTTCCAACGGAAACACTCACCGCACCGTCAAAGCCGTTTTCTTCAAGGGTCTTTTTCGCCGTTTCAAAAAGCAGACCGATATTCTCGCAGGCTTCTTTTTCCGCTTCGGCAAGAGTGGCGTTTTCCGAAAAGACGGTTTTGCTTTTTTCAAGCAGAGCATCGCGGACAAGCAGCTTTACCGCCTGATCCTCGTCGGAGTCGGAATTTGCAACAACATGAAGCCGAAGAACCTCCTGCCGCACCGAATCGCACTTGCTTTCAAAAGACGATACCGAAAGCAAAACAGTAAGAAGGAGAGCGGCAAAGCAGGAAAGCTCAAAAATTTTTGCGTTGAATTTCATTTCTATGTACCCCTTTTCACACGCCGCAAACGGGAGCGAAAAGCTTCCCGTCCGGAGCGAAACCTGTTTTCATTCAGAGTCTTGGTGCAAAGGGAGACTCTTATTCAACTGCCAATGCAAAAAAACAACAATATAAACGGCGGCAACTGAAAGGAGAAACCAGCAAAAGCTGAAACGCGGACAAATCTGCCCGAGAATGTTGCCGGGTATTGAGGAATAATTCCAGACGTCCAGATGAAAAATAAGGTTGACAACAACACCCACAAGGAATTCAACCGCTGTAATAACCGCACAGCCGATAAGACCGCGAAGCACAAACGACCTTGTTTTGAGCGCAAGGTTAATGAAATAAAGCGCAGTGAAAATTGCGCCGCCCGTAAGGAACATTGTCCAATGGGTATACTGCCTGAAAAGAACTTCAATGAGGCAATACATAATACTGCCCACACAAAAAACAATGGTGTATTCTATTATTCTTCTTTTATATGTTGCCTTCATTTTATCTCACCCGAAATTATTATTGTATAAAACCGCGGCAATATAAAAGGATAATATAGTAAGTCTTTTTTGCTTTTGCGAGATAAAGAAAAACTTTTGTCGTAACTATTGACAAACAGCTTCATTTGTGAATAATATTCATATACGGTGAGCCGTAAGGATACGCCCGGCGAAAAATTCCGCGGAAAAATCCTTATTCCGATGCCGAAAGGAGGCAATACGATGAACGATACATTTGAAAAAATCAGCGATATTATCGGCAGACGTTTTGAGCTGAGCGAAACCAAAATCACTCCGGAGACCACATGGGAGGAAATCGGCGCAGACAGCATTGACCTTGTTGATCTTATCTCTGAAATTGAAGACGATTTTGATGTCAGTATTCCGGACGATTCAATTGAAGACCTTAAAACGGTCGGAGATGTTGTTGCTCTCGTTGACGAATTATAAAATCGTCTGCCCGGCTGTTCTGAATCAGGAGCACCATAAAGGAAATTAAACACAAAGCGGCTGTCAGAAACTCCATGCCTTTTGACAGCTGCTTTTTTGTTTTCAAAGCCTAATAAAATAAAAGCTATAACCTGCGTGCAAGAAACAAATCGCTCAGCTTGTGCAGATTATAGCTTTATATTCGGATTTTGCTTTTGGTTCTGCGCAGAATGCGCCGATCCGGGTCAGTTATGCAACGGTTTCAGAAGTGAAGTCTGCGTCAAAGCAGGAGCAGGAAACGTAGTTTTCTCTGCTGTCAGCGTCCTTGGCATTCTTCTTTTCGATAAGCTTTGTAACAGCAAGATATGCGCCGTATACAGCAGCAACAACCGAAGCAATGATTGCCAGAGTCTTAATAATTTTCTTGAAAGTATCCATATCAAAAATCCTCCGTAACTTGTTTTGTCCATTATATCACGGGCGGACAGACAAGTCAACCGGAAAAAGCATTAAAACAGAAAGTTTTCTAAGTCAGAATCACAGTGTAACCACAGATTACGAATCACAACTGCTTTCCTTCTCACTTTCCGCAATCTCATTAAAGCGGACTTCGCCGTTTTCAAGGGTACATTCATATCTGTGCTTTGCACAAACAACGCCTTCAAGAATCTGTTCGGAAAGCTTATCTTCAATCTTCGTCTGAATTGCACGCCGAAGCGGTCTTGCGCCGTAAACGGGGTCAAAGCCTGCGTCCGCAGCCATGGTCACAACCTCCGGCGAAAAACTCATTTCAATTTCCATTGTTCTGAGTCTCTCGCTCAGCTTTTCCAGCATACGCGAAGCAATTTCACGAATTTCGTCTTTTGTCAGCTGATTGAAAACAATAATTTCGTCAACACGGTTGAGAAACTCCGGTCTGAACGCCTTTTTCAGTTCTGACATAACAGCATCACGGATTCTTGTTTCATCGAGGACGCCGTTGCCCGTGCTTTCGTTTTTGAAGCCTATTGTTCTGCCATCGCCGGCAATCAGCTTTGCGCCGATATTTGAGGTCATGATGACAACAGTATTTCTGAAATCAACGCGCCTGCCCTGCGAATCGGTAAGAATACCGTCATCAAGAATCTGCAACAGCATATTGAAAACGTCCGGATGCGCCTTTTCAATTTCATCGAAAAGAATCACGCTGTATGGCTTTCTTCTGACCTTTTCTGTCAGCTCGCCGCCCTCTTCATAGCCGACATATCCCGGAGGTGAGCCGACGAGACGGGACGTGGTATGCTTTTCCATAAATTCGGACATGTCAAAGCGGATAACCGCGTTTTCGTCTCCGAACATCGCCGCTCCGAGAGCCTTGCAAAGCTCCGTTTTGCCAACGCCCGTGGGGCCGAGGAAAATGAACGAGCCGAGCGGTCTTTTCGGGTCCTTGAGTCCGCTCCTGCCGCGCCTTATGGCTCTTGCAACAGCGGAAACAGCCTTGTTCTGACCGACAATGCGCTCATGAAGAATACTTTCCATTTCAAGAAGCCGCTGACTTTCCTCTCTTGTCAGCTCGGTCACGGGAATACCCGTCCAGCCGGCAACAATCTGTGCAATCTCTTCAACGGTCACCTCGCCGCCGACGCGGGCGCTTTCCTCTTTCCAGTTTGTTCTCGAAGCGGCAAGCTGCGAACGAAGCTCCTTTTCCCTGTCGCGCAGAGATGCGGCTCTTTCAAAGTCCTGAGAATTGACCGCTGCGGCCTTTTCCTCATTGACCTGCTTTATGTCTTCCTCAATCTTTTTAACCTCCGGCGGAGTTGTGAACGCGCGCAGTCTTACCCTTGAACAAGCCTCGTCAACAAGGTCAATCGCCTTATCCGGAAGATACCTGTCGGTAATATACCTTGACGACATTCTGACCGCTGCAACAATAGCTTCATCGGTAATTTTGACCTTGTGGTGCGCTTCATATTTGTTTCTCAGACCCCTGAGAATTTCAACAGTCTCGTCCTCTGTCGGTTCACCGACCTTGACGGGCTGAAAACGTCTTTCAAGGGCGCTGTCCTTTTCAATATATTTCCGGTATTCTTCAAGCGTTGTTGCGCCGATAACCTGAAGCTCACTTCTTGCAAGCGACGGTTTAAGAATGTTTGCCGCGTCAACCGCGCCTTCGGCAGAGCCTGTTCCGATAAGATTATGAACCTCGTCAATGAACAAAATTACGTCCTTTGCCTTGATAACCTCATCAATGCAGGTTTTGATTCTTTCTTCAAAATCGCCGCGGTATTTTGTTCCGGCAACCATACCCGTCAGGTCAAGCGAAACAATTCTTTTTTCGCGAAGCAGCTCAGGAACTTCGCCCTGCGCAATTTTGAGAGCAAGTCCCTCGGCAATAGCGGTTTTGCCGACGCCCGGTTCACCGATAAGGCAAGGATTGTTTTTGGTGCGCCTTGAAAGAATCTGAATGACACGTTCAATTTCCTTTTCCCTGCCGATAACCGGGTCAATTTCCGAGCGGCGGGCCTTTTCGGTCAGATCCTGACCGTATTTGTCAAGATTAGGCGTTGAGCTCTTCTTTGAACCCTTTGATGAGCCTCTGCCGGACTGTGAATAAGGGGAAACGCCGGACTGTGAATTTGAAAGCTCATCAAGCAGGAGCGGAATTGAAACGCCAAGCTGAGAAAGAATGAACGCCGCGCAGCCGTCACCCTCTCTGAGCATTGCCGAAAGCAGATGTTCCGTTCCGACATAGCCCGCGTTTTCACCCCTTGCAAGCGAAATTGAAAGCTCAATAATATGCTTGCAGCGCGGAGTAAAATCGTCCGGGGTCAGAACCGTCGGAATTCCGACTCCGACTGTGCTTCTGATGAGTTCTTCAACCTTCTGAGGTGAAACGCCGCGGGCAGAAAGCACGGCGGTTGCCGTTCCGTTGTCCTCACGGACAAGTCCCATCAGCAAATGTTCGCTTCCGATATATGTGTGGCCGAGATTTTCGGCAACCTCAATTGCCGAATTCAGGGCACGGTTTGCTTTTTCGGTAAATCCCGTAAACTTATACATAAAATTCAACTCCTTTGCAAAAGGGGCATTGCTGCGACCTTTTTTGTATGCAGCCGGTTCCGATTCGGTAATTTACGTTTCCGGTCTTTTATTCAAGTGCAGCCTTAACGGTCTGCGCCCTGAAAACATCGCGCTCGCGCGCCGTCATGTCTTTGTTGCTGTCCGCGTTAATCGTTGCCGGCTGCATTTCAATAAGCAGTCTGCCCAACGTTTCAAGCGGAATTTCAAGAATTCCCTCAGCCGCACCGAGACGGACAAGCGAGAAAAGCGAAATGAATTCTCCAAAGCTCATCATGTGGGCACTTTTCAGTATTCCCCATGAGCGCCAGATTTTATCAATAAAGGCGTCGTCTCTGAGCAGTGCAGTTCGGGCCTGTTTTTCCTGCTCGGCAATCTGCAACGCAATTGAATTCAGGTTCTGGAGTGCAGCCTGTTCGGAAATTCCGAGCGTGACCTGATTGCTCAGCTGGAAAATGTCACCCATTGCGCGGTTGCCATCGCCAAAGGCCGGACGAAGGGTCATTCCGAGCTTTGCAACAGTTGTGGCAAGGCGGGAAACCGCCGTTCCGGAGAGAGCCGGAAGGTGGAGCAGAACGGAAGCCCTCATTCCCGTTCCCAGGTTGGTCGGGCACTGAGTGAGGTAGCCCAGCTTGCTGTCAAAGGCAAGTTTCGCGTTTTCTTCAAGCTGTCTGTCAAAAGCCGCCGCCTTTTCATAGGCCTCCCGGGGAGCAAGACCGGGAAGAATTGCCTGAATTCTTGCGTGGTCTTCTTCGCAAAGCATGATGCTTATATCCTCATTTTCCGAAAGAATGAGCGCTCTGTCCTCAGGGTCATAGGCAAATTCCGGACTTATCAGATGCTTTTCCGCAAGAGAAACGGCCTGAGCCTTTGAAAAAGACTTCATATCAAAATATTCAAGCTTTTCTTCACAGGGCGTTGAAAGAAGAATATCTTTCAGCAGCTTATTGACTTTTTGCTTTCCCTCGCTGTCAAGCCTCGCCGGAAAAGGATACTCTTCAAGATTCCTCGCAAGTCTGACGCGTGTGCTGAGCACAACGTCAAGGTCGTTTCCCTTGTTTGAATACCACTTCATATTATTTATCCTCCTTGGCTCTCAGTGCCTTGATCTCATCACGCAAAGCTGCGGCTTGTTCAAAGTTTTGAAGTTCAACAGCACGCTGCATTTCTTCTTCAAGCTTTTTGATCTTTTCCTCGGTTGAAAGCTCTTTTTTCTCCTGCTTTGCCGGCTTTTCTTCAACCTTTGTGTATTCAAGCGGTGTTTTGCCGACATGTCCGGCTCTTCCGTGAATACGCTGAATTGACGGAAGCAGGCGGTCAAAAAAGCGTGAATAGCAATCTGCGCAACCCACCATTCCGGTTCTTATAATATCATCAAAGCTGCTGTTGCATTTTTCGCAATGCTCGCTTTTTCCCCCGGCGAGGGCAAAGGCGCTGTCTTTGAAAAACGACGAGAAAATATTGGGGATACTGAGTGAAAAGTCATTGAAAAATCCGTCAAAGCCAAGCTCTCTTGCACAGTTTTCGCAAAGGTGGCTTTCGGTTGCCTCACCGTTTATAACTCTTTTGATATGGGTAGTAGCTTCTTTTTTCTGACAGTTCTGACACAACATAATACATTCCTCCGTTCGTGGTTGTAATTTTATAGATTGATTACTGTAAGCAAAAGCTGTTTGAAAATTGACGCCCTGACTCTGTCCCTGTTTTCTCCTTCAACAGCTCTCAGAGCGGAATCGCTTACAGCGGAAAGAATCAGCTTGGCGTCACGCTCCGAAAGCAGCTCGCGGTAAACAAGGTTTATCAGGTGATTTCTGCAAGTGGCTTCATCAACGGACTGTCCGACAGCCCCGACAACATGCATCAGCAGAGTGTTGCCGTCATAATGCACACGCGCAATCCTTATAAATCCGCCGCCGCCTCTTTTGCTTTCAACAATGTATCCGCGCTCCGGCGTAAAACGTGAAGAGATTACGTAATTTATCTGGCTGGGCACGCAGCCGAGCGTCTGAGCCAATGTGTTGCGCTGAATCTCAATTTCGTCCTTTTCGTCAAGCATTTCGGAAATCACGCGGGCAATGGCATTTGAAAGGTTCATTTGATGAACGCCTCCTTTGTTTTGACTTTGACTATCTTTGACTTTCTGTTGTATATTATATGCATTTTTGACCTTTCCGCAAAGGTCAAAAAAGGTCAAAACAAAGTAATTTTCCTTAATTTTAGCGATTAGCTCTTGTTTTCTTTGTTTTTCTCATTTTTTTGATTTTTTAAAATTTTTTTATCTGCCGCTAATAAGCGGTCGGAATGCTCCGTTGACTTTGACCTTTGAACGCCAAAGTCAGAAAATTCCAGACAGAACTCGGTTCCGGAAAGGCTTTCTTTTTCAAAATGCAGGCTGTTTTTTTTCATTTCTCCGCGCCCTCTTTAAAAATTTTCTGTTTTATTTTGCTCCCCTCTTTCAGCGCTTATTCCACAAAGAGAGCGACAGAAATACTCCCCGTTCAGAATCTGAATGAACTATGAACCGAATCGGAGGAACACATTGCAGAGCAAAACGTATAATGATGATGAAAGCAGGACAGCGGAAAGCAAAACGCTTTTCCGCAAGTCCTCTGAAAGGAGGTCAGACTATATGTGTAACAACCTGTTTGGTGGCAACAGCTGCTCATGGATCATTCTTCTTTTGATCATCTCCTGCGTATTCGGCAACAACTGCGGCGCTCCCACGAACTGCTGCACCTGCGGCTGCGAAAGCAACTTCACAAACAACAACTGCGGCTGCGGTTGCTGACAAAAATCCTTTGGCATTGTTCTTTCCTCTTTAACTTTTCCTCCTTGACTCAAATTGAACCGTCGCAAAAGCGGCGGTTCGATGCTTTTCAAAGAAAAAACAGGACCGTTCTGAAAACAGAACAGCCCTGCCATCGGTTAAAATTGTTTCTGAAAGACTTATTCAGCGTCTTCGCCGCCAAGATTTAAAAGCTTTTTGAAAAGCTTTGCAAGCTTCTGAAGAAGGTATGTAATGTCCTCCCAGAACATCATGATTGAAAATTCCATAGTTCATTCCTCCAATATATGATATCAGTGCTTTGCTTCATGGGTAAATTATATAATGTTTTACAGATAATGTCAACATAATATTATAAAATACAGCAGGCGTCAGAACAAATCGGAAAAACGGCTCAGTAATATCTCATAAGAGCAACGACTCTTCCCAGAATCGCAACCTCGTCAACAATAATCGGGTCATAAAGCTCATTTTCCGGTTGCAGACGGAAATGGCCGTTTTCCTTATAGAAAGTCTTGACGGTAGCTTCGTCCTCAATGAGGGCAACAACAATGTCGCCGTTGTTCGCAACCGGCGTCTGCTCGGCAAAGATTATGTCTCCGTCAAAAATCCCCGCATTCAGCATACTTTCGCCGCGGACATGAAGCGCAAAAAGCGGTTTGTCTTTTGAAACATAGCCCGAATACGGCAGGTAACATTCAATCTGCTCAACGGCAAGAATCGGTGTACCGGCGGTGACAACACCGAGAAGCGGAACATGATGAACGTTTTCCGCCTGTCCGACGATTCTGATTGAGCGTTTGAGCATCGGGTCGCGGACAATATAGCCCTTTTCTTCAAGAGCGTCAAGGTTGGCCTGAACCGAAGACGTTGAACGAAGACCCACAGCCTGACAGATTTCCCTGACTGAGGGAGGCACGCCGTCTCCGGCACGCTCTTTGAGATACTCCAGGATGTGATACTGATTTTCGCTTAACGGTTTCATAGTCGCACCTCTTTCAAAATTCTGTTACAAGTGAACAAATGATCGTCCGGACAAAGTATAACACATTGTTTTGAAAAATGCAAACATTTGTTTGGTTTTTCAATAAAATTTTTTCAAAAAAGCTGTTTTTACAGCTGTGAAGTATAAAAGCAAGCATACGGAAGCAGAATATTTTTGCACAGCCGCCAAAAGCGGCCGGAATTTTTTTGAAACGGCGGTCATAAAAATGAAAAACAACAATAATTTTGCTGGCTCTTTTCTCTCTTCAAAAAAAGCATTTTACGTTACTGTTGCACTCGGTCTTGTCGCCGTAATCGTTGCAGCAGTGGCGGTCAGAACGACCTCCGGAAAGGTCAGGCGCGAGCTTTCAAGCATAGCTGACGAAAACCTTTCCCTCTTGACGGGCGACGTGGAAACTCCTGTTGAAGACGAACCTGACACCCGCGTTTTTACACCCGAAGAGGAAGCAACCGAAGAAATCAGCGAAGAACACGGCGAAGAAACAACAAGGGAAAAGCAGACCGAAAAAACAACAATTACCGAAGCGCCCTCCACCGAAGCAGCCGCTCAGATCATCAATTCCTCTTATTGCGCACCGATTGACGGAGATATTCAAAAGGCATTCTCACCGGAAACGCCGGTTGAAAGCAAAACCATGGGTGATTACCGGACGCACAACGGCGTTGACTTTGAAGGCGACGAGGGTGAAGATGTCTTTTCCGTCGGAAACGGAGTTGTCACGCGGGTTCTTGTTGACACCATGTGGGGCTATGTGGTTGAAATTGACCACGGCGATTTTACGGCGCGATATATCGGACTGAGTCAGGAAAACGCAGTCAGCATCAATGACGAAGTGAAGGCAGGCCAGAAAATCGGCGTGCTGAGCTCAATTCCGGCAGAGCGCGAGGACGAACCGCACCTTCATTTTGAAGTTCTCAAAGACTCAAAGGTCAGCGACCCGCTTGCCGCCCTCGGAATGACACAATAAGCGCGCCCCCGTGAACCGTTTAGGGGCACAGGAAGCAATGCGCCGGGCGAAGCAGATTCTCTGAAAACTCAGCGGAGAATTGCTGCTTCTTCCGGCGGCTTCTTTGTGTACACACAGTTACAAAATAAAAAAATTATAATAAACTTGAAAATAATGTTCACAGAAAATTTTAATCTTTATAAAAAGCTCTTGAAATTGTGATTTACGTATGATATAATCAACATAGCAATTACCCAATATTTTATGAAAGAAGGACTTTTATAATGGATCAGTTTGTACAGACTCTTATTGACTTCATCGCAAATTTCAGAGCTATGATTGAAGAACTCGTTAAGAAGCTCCGCGGTCTCGGTGACGAAAACTAAGGAACCTCTGAATAAATCACAGCATACGCTTTGATGCACATCTTACTTGC